>CAJUJB010000006.1 GCA_910586595.1 uncultured Muribaculaceae bacterium
GGAGTTACCTGGGCTACACGGCTTATGTTGACCATCAGATACTTAACTGGATGAAGACACGGCCTGATATGAGGGCAGACAGATTGATAATCAGCGGCTTCTCTCTCGGCACAGAACCGCTCATGGCCATCGGAGCGACCGACCCTGATGTCTACGCCTTCGTTTATAACGATTTTCTTTGCACCACACGCGAACGGGCACTCGTCATGACTGTTCCTGATGAAAAAGGCATACGCAACTGGCCGAACGATATATCGCACCTCATTCCCGGATTCCTCTGCGAATTCGATTTCCCCGACATTGTAGCCGCCCTCTCGCCGCGTCCGGTCATTTGCACGGAAGGTGGAATGGACCGCGATTTCAACAGCGTACGTCAGGCCTTCGAGCTCGCCGGTAATCCTCAGGGTTTTACGGCCTACCACTACGAGAAATATGCCCCCGACAGCGCACGAGTGTATCTTGACGAAATGCCTCACGGCATAGACCGCGACACCTTCTTCAGGCTCGCCAATGTAGATGCGCCGAGACATTACTTCAAGGCTGAGCATATACTTCCTTGGCTCAAAGAATTGCTAAAGGATTGACGGGGTTCTAATCATTTGGCCCGGGATTGTTGTTATAATCTAACAGACCCGTTTCAACATCTCCAACCTTTGCAATGAATAATCCTCAACCATCACATCCGGAATACAGGCTCATCGCAGCTACAGCTGTGACCGGCCTCACCATAGGCATAGCCGCCGGAGTTCTGAAATGGATGGTGACATTCATTGCCCATACCGTAACCGCTGGCTTCGATGTAGCCGGCGAAAACTGGTGGCTCATCCCTCTGGGCATAGGAGGTATAGTGATGGTCGGATGGATAGTACGCCATATAGTGAAAATGCCGCTCGAGCACGGCACAGAGCGCCTTAAAGTAGATATTCATGCGGGCAACAACCGCATGCCCTTGCGCATGACCATAGCTCCGCTGATCACCAGCGCCCTCACTCTCGGCTGCGGAGGCTCAGCCGGCTCCGAGGGCCCTATAGCAAGCTCCGGAGCCGCCATAGGCAGTAATTTCGCCCGTTGGTTCGGCCTCGACAGCCGCCGCACGCTCATTTTCCTGGCAAGCGGGGCAGGCGCAGGTATAGCCGCTATATTCAAAGCCCCCATCGGAGGAGTTTTCTTCACCCTCGAAGTGCTCCAGATGGAACTTGGCCTCACCGCCGTGCTGATGCTGACCGGAATGTGCCTCATATCCGGCCTATGCGCCTATGTGATGAGCGGTTGTACTCCAGATGTGATTATCAGCGGCCTCATAGATTTCGACATGGCAATGCTGCCGGGCCTGGCACTACTCGGGCTGCTGGCGGGAATCTACTCGGCCTTCTATCTCACCACCGGCACTTACACGCGCCGACGGTTGGAGGCCATCACTATTCCGGTGAAACGCAATCTCATAGCCGGCGCCACCTTAGGTATACTTCTGTTTCTCTTTCCTGCATTGTATGGCGAGGGATACTCCATGCTTACCCAAGTGGCCAACGGGCACATAGACGCCGTAACCGAAGGCACATTACTCTCCTATATATCCCGACCGTGGTTACCCGTGGTGGCCCTCACAGGCATACTTCTCACCAAGTCAATCGCCGACTATGCCACCAATTCTGGTGGAGGTGTGGCCGGCGATTTCGCACCGACCTTATTTGCCGGTGGCATGGCCGGAGCGATGATCAGCCTGCTCTATCCTCACATAGCCGTCTTACCTTCTATCCCAACCGACGTGATGGTTGTGTGCGGTATGGCAGCCGTAATGGCAGGCGTGATCCGCGCCCCGCTGATGAGCATATTTCTTGTGGTTGAAATGACCCAGTCGCCACGTCTTCTCTTGCCTGTGGCACTCGTCACTGTCATATCATGGGGTATGTCGAGCCTGCTCTGCAAGCGCGGGCGATAAAGAAAAAAATGGCGCCGGAAACCATATCTTTTCCGGCGCCATTTTTTTGTGATTGAATATTTTAGCGGGTGGCCTTCTTTACTTCTTCAAGATAATCGGTAAGACCCTTTACAATATTCTGTGCCAGCTTGCGGCGGTAAGCCGGATCGGCGAGCAGTTCTTCTTCCGGCAAGGAAGACATGAAGAGCACCTCCACAAGGGCATTAGGATAATCCGTGGGGCCATTGAGCGAGAAGTTGAAGTTACCTGTCAGGCCGAAATTCTCAAGACCCATCGACAGCATCGCATTATGTAGTGAGCGGGCCAGCGGCATGCAGGAAATATGCTTGTAGTAGGCGCTGGTTCCCATAGGTTTGAGAGGATTGCCCGACGAATTGTTGTGTACGCTTATCGCCAGATCTACACCACCGTCAAGCCATATCTGCTTACGCTCGGTCATCGATGGGCCTGTATCGCCGTCGCGGGTCATTACCACCTTGGCACCTTTGGCGCGGAGCATATCGGCTACATTGAGTATGATGTCGAGATTTACCTCCTTCTCTGTGAGACCTGAGGGCGATATGGCACCGGGATACGGGCCACCATGGCCGGCATCAAGACCGATGACAAGGTCTTTCAAAGCCAGAGATTCTGGGCGGTGACGCACATCGACCACCAGATTATTGCCTTCATAGCGCACACTGTAACCCCAGGCATATTTCTCCTTGAGGCGGAGCACGAAGGTAAGCACACCTCCAGGTTCCTGCTGCATGTCGATGAAGTCAATCATTCCGAGCTCGTTGCGACGGGTGAGCCAGTTGGTGTTATTGGTGGCTCCGTAGAGAGAAATTTTAATGGTGGAAGGATCAATCTCACTGCGGGTCCAGTAGGGAAGACGGCAAGGAAGAGAAATCGAGAGGCGGTCGGTCTTTCCAGTATTGGTAACCGATGCTGATCCGGTATTGACAGTGCGGGCACCCTCCCCTCCTTTTTCTACATATTCCTTTGGAATATAGGCATATGCACTTTCACCAAGCATAACCTTATAGAGGTTGCGGGTCTCGCCTACGGCGGTCAGCTCTATATCGGGTTCCAGAAATCCCATTTTAGAGCCACCGAGGCGGTCGCCGCCATTGCCATATTGGAGATAGGCACCTTTCTTGGTCACAAGATTCAGAGGCCATGTGAGAGGCACGGTTGCTTCGGCTGGTTTAGGGGCCGTGGCCGCCTTATGCGCATAAACCACACGGACGGTCTTCTCGGCAGACTCTCCGTCTTTGCTTACTTTTACAGGAAAGAGATTCTCACCTTCCTTCAGGGTCAGCTCTGCTCCGAAAGAACCGGTACGATATACGTGGCAGTCTTCTCCATTGATAGAGGCAGTCGCGCCGGGCGAGGTCACACCGATAAGATAATAAGTTGATTTATAGACCGTATCGCTACGCTGTTCTCCCTTGTATATTTTCAGGGGAACTTCAGCCGAAGCTCCAGCAGCCATAATCGCGGCAATGGCTCCGGCAATAATGTGTTTAGTTGTCATGACGATAATATATGAATGGTACCGCAAAAATACAGAAAATAAAACTAACAGCCTTCCCCCGACGTTAATAATTAAATAAATTCGTCATAGCTATGGCCCACGATATTATCTTCTTTCTGCTCGGTCTCGTGCTGATAATCGCAGGAGGCAATTACCTCACCGACGGTGCATCTGCCATCGCCAGGCGTTTCAATATATCCGAACTGGTAATCGGCGTCACCATCGTGGCATTCGGGTCTTCCACACCCGATCTTGTAGTATGTCTCACGTCAACATTGGCCGGGCATTCCCAGCTGGCTCTCGGCGATGTGGTGGGGGCGAATATTTTCGATCTACTGCTTGTGACAGGCATCGTGGCCCTTATCCATCCTATAGCCATAAGCACACAGTCGAAGCAAGTCAACCTACCCATGCTGGCCCTTTCCTCTCTGGCTCTGTTTTTCTGTGCAGACGATATCCTCTTCGATAATATGACGGCCAACCGCGTCGACCGTACCGACGGACTGCTGCTCCTCACATTTTTCATCATTTTCATGGTACAGACCTTGAGAATGGGCCGTAATCAACAGCCTACCACTCCCCCGCCCTCCGCACATACTCCTGATAAACAAGCTGCTACGCACAAGAAAATGTGGCTGGCCGCTGTTATGGTAGCCGGAGGCCTCGCCGCTCTGATTATCGGCGGCAACTGGATTGTAGACGGCGCCTCAGGCATAGCGCGCCATATGGGCTTACCCGAGGGTCTGATCGGTCTCACTATAGTAGGCATCGGATCGTCTGTGCCCGATCTGGCAACCTCTGTGATAGCCGCCTGCAAGAAAGAACCTGGTATAGCCTTGGGCAATATCGTCGGCTCCTGCATCATCAATGTATTTCTTATCATCGGACTTTGCTCAACAGTTAAACCTCTCGATGCCGGCACCATCAGCTCGCTCGACTTCGGCACGCTTGCCATCGGTGGTATTCTGGTATGGATTTTCGGCGAAACCGGAGGTAAGCACGGCATCAACCGCATAGAAGGAGCTATACTCACCGCCTGCTATGTGGCATATGCCGTAAAACTCGTGATGAGCGCGTGACAACAACCGGAAAATAATGCGTAAATTTGCTGCATGAAACACATAGACATTCCCGTGCTGCTGCTTACAGGATACCTCGGCAGCGGCAAAACCACATTGCTTAACCGCATTCTTACAAATGAGCGTGGCATCCGCTTCGCTGTAATTGTCAATGATATAGGCGAAGTAAACATCGATGCGTCACTTATCCAGAAAGGTGGCGTGGTAGGTAAAAAAGATGCCGGTGACCTCGTGGCACTCCAGAACGGATGTATCTGCTGTACGCTTAAGATGGATCTGGTCGAACAGCTCAACGAAATTATGGCCACAGGCCGCTTCGACTACATTGTAATCGAGGCCAGCGGCATATGTGAGCCCGCGCCAATAGCCCAGACCATATGCTCAATTCCCTCGATGGGTGCCGAATACACACGCCATGGTGTGCCTCGCCTCGATTGTATCGCCACAGTGGTCGACGCACTGCGCATGCAGAGTGAATTTGCCTGCGGCGACAGCCTCAAGCGTAAAGACCTCACAGAAGACGACATCGAGAACCTCGTCATCGAGCAGATCGAGTTCTGCAACATAATTCTGCTCAACAAAATATCGGAAGTTTCTCCCGAAGAGGCCGGCCGCATAAAGGCCATCATCCGCGCCCTGCAGCCTAAGGCCAAGATTATCGAGTGTGACTACTGCGATATAGACCTCGCAGAACTGCTCAACACCCATATGTTCAATTTTGAGAAGGTGGCGACCTCGGCAGCCTGGATCAATGCCATTGAAGGCGATCCTGACGAAGACGAGGAGGATGAAGATGAACACGAACATCATCACCATCATCACGAGCATGACGAAGATGAGCACGAACATCACCACCACGAGCACGACCATGAGCATCATAATCATGAGCACGGAGCCGACTGCCACTGCGGTCATTGCCACCACCATGGCGAGGGTGAGGCAGAGGAGTATGGTATACAGACATTTGTATATTACCGCCGACCCGGGTTCGACATCAACCGTTTTGATCACTTCATCTCTGCCAAATGGCCTAAGAACATCATCCGAGCTAAAGGCATATTATATTTCAAGCATAACACCGACATGTCGTATCTCTTCGAGCAGGCCGGTGTGCAGAAAAAGCTCACAGAGTCTGGCCTCTGGTATGCAACAGCTCCCAAAGAAGAATTGATGGCCATGCTTGAGCAGGAACCCGGACTGGCCCGCGACTGGGATCCAAAATACGGCGACCGCATGGTAAAACTCGTATTTATCGGTCAGAATCTGGATCGCAAAGCCATCACGCAAGCCCTGGATGACTGCTTGGCCAAATAGTGTGCTGTAGGGCTAATTTTTTGGTCAATTTTTCCAGATTGACGTTCGATACCCCAAATTTTTAGTAATTTTGGCGTCCGAATTGTCAATCATCATTATGGAAAACGAAAGCCGCACAGCCAATATACGTCTCCTTGAAAAAGTAGCTGCTGAATTCACACAAATTGAAGACAGCCTTGTCTACGCACATCTTGCCTCCGACCTGACAGGACAGATCGTCAAGCTTGACCCCCAGGTGATCAAGGTTGATGGATCTGTCTTTCTTTTGCTTGCCAAAGGTAAGATGCATATCAATTTCAACTTCGAGGAATATGATGCAGTGGCACCGGCGGCAATATCTTTTCCACATGGAACAATGATACGTCTGTCATCCGATGATTTCAGCGAGGTAGACGCTTATCTATTAGGCTATACACACACCTTCCTTCAGGAAGTGAATATATCATTTTCAGCCGTATCAGGCGAAGCCCTTCTTGGGCGCCGCAATCCGGTGATGGAACTAAAGGAACGTGAGGCGAGCCAACTGCTCAGATATTTCTCGCTCATCCGCTCATCAATCACCGACCAATTCAATATACAGCTCACCAAGCATATCGTATCGAGCCTGACATCGGCCATGTTCTACCAGATGATGCTTCTGCTGTACAAGCAGATCGACACCACGGCCAACGATCAGAACATGGGGCCGCGCCGCAGCAGCTATGTACACGATTTTCTCAAATTGGTACACCTGTATTACACCCGCGAGCGTTCAGTGAATTTCTATGCATCTCAGCTGTTTATATCACCTAAATATCTATCTCTGCTCGTAAAAGAGGCTACAGGGCGCTCCGCTGCAAGATGGATCGACCATTTTGTGATTACCGAAGCAAAAAACCTGCTGAAATATTCCGGTAAGAACATCCAGCAGGTGGCATATGCCCTCAATTTCTCTAATCAGTCATCTTTCGGCAAGTACTTCAAGCATCTCACCGGCATGTCGCCCACAGACTTCCAGAAGTCGTAGAGCAGGGCAGTCTAAACTCCCTTGCCGGGCACCATCACGGGCAAAGTACGCGCTTTAAGCTTCCTGAACTGGCGGAGAATCAGGAAGAAGGTCACGATGGTAGCCACCGCGTCTGACATCGGGAACGACATCCATACACCATTGAGGCCAAACTCCCTTGGAAGGAATATAAGAAGGGGAATAAGGAAAATAACCTGACGGAGAAGACCCACTATGATCGACTCCGTGGCATTGCCTATACTCTGGAAAAATGAAGTGGAAATAATCTGGAATCCCACAAAGGGGAATACAGCCAGACAGATGCCCAACGCACGGTCGGTCGAGGCGATAAGATCGGCATCAGTAGTGAAGACCCGTCCTATTTCCGCAGGCCACAGCAGGCCATATATACCGCCTATGCCGGTGACTACGCTTGCCGATGCAACGGCCAGCAGATAAGCCCTCCGCAGACGGTGGAGTTGCCCGGCTCCATAGTTATATCCTACAACAGGCTGCATACCCTGGCATAAGCCAAGCACGATAGTCACCAACAGCGATGTGTATGTGACCATGATACCGGCCGCGCCTATGTCGCGGTCGCTGCCGTAGCCAAGCAGGGCATTGTTGGCAATGGCATTCACAATGCACGAGGCGGCGTTTACCACAGCCGGAGCGGCACCGATGGAGATGATACCCAGCACAGTATGCCAATGGAGGCGGTAGATGCCACGACGGAAACGTACTGTGACATTCTTGCGGCAGAAGTGCGCCATCACAAAGGCAGCCGACACAGCCATGGCAATATCGGTGGCGAGAGCTCCACCGGCGATGCCCCAGTCGAAGACATAGATGAATATCGGATCGAGCACCACATTCACCACGGCGCCAATCAGCATGGTCATCATGGCTCGCTTGGGATAACCCGATGCGCGCATCACATTGTTCAGCCCGTAAGCAAGGTTGGTGAGCAGACATCCTGGCATGAGCACCAGCATATACGAGCGAGCGTAGGGCAGTGTGACATCGCTTGCACCAAAGAGCCTGAGCAGCGGATCGAGGTATAAAACAAACAGGCCTATATAAATTATGCCGTTTATAATAGTGAGCACAAAGGCATTGCCAAGCAGCTCCTCGGCCTGGTCGGAGCGGCCGGCACCAAGCACGATTGACACTCTTGCAGATGAGCCCACACCGATGAGCACACCTATTGCGGTTGCGAGATTCATCAGCGGGAAGGTAATCGCCAGACCTGCAATAGCGTCAGGCCCAACCCATTGGCCTATGAAAATACGGTCAACTACATTATACAGAGCCATTACCAGCATGCCGACAACTGCCGGAAGACTATACTCCCACAGCAGACGGCCTACGGGTCGTGTGGCTAACTCGTTCAGTTTATCCTCGTTTGCTTGCATAAAAAGAACTTTATAATGCAAAAAAGACCGCTACGCAAACGCAGCAGTCCCTTTCGCAGTTATGGCTGAGTGATGGAAATTCGTTTTATTTTGCCTGCGAAGCGGCCAGAGCGCGCTCGTAGTATTTCTTGATGTCAGTGCGGGTTCCCTGCACGTACTTGGGATAATCGTCAAGAATAGTCTTGTAGCATTTAGCCTCGGCAGCGTAATTCTGCTGTGCACGGTAGATATTAGCCTGCTTGATGAGGATGAAAGGCACAATCTCAGGATTCTTGTCGGCTTTCGACACAGCCTTGTCGTAGCACTTGAGGGCCTGGTCATACTGGTCAAGATTTACGTGGCAGTCACCCTGGAGAGTATAGACACCGGCAGCTGCGATGTTGTCGCCAAGCGATGCATCATCGAGATATTTCAGAGCTTCAGCATATTCACCTTTCTGGTAGAGGCGGATACCCATTTCGGCTTTAGCGCGGTTGCCGCTCTTGTAACCAGCCTTGGCAGCGTCGGCATAAAGGGCGAGAGCTATAGAGTCGCTGGGAGCTGCGTCAGCGCGTGCGATAAGCTCATCAGCCTTGCGGTTGCCGGCCTGAGCTACGAGAAGCCATACAAGTACACCGATAATCAAGACGAAGGCAACGATAAAGCCCCACATGATAGATTTCTTGTTGGCACGGGCTTTTGCGAGAATGTCTTCGCTCGCTTCGACCTGCTCAAAGGTCGGATTGTTTTTTTCCATTGATATTATTGGTTTTTCGATTATCAAAAAAGCTGGCGGGGCAATGGTGCCCGGGCTGTGCCGAAGCGGCACAACTTTCGCGACTGCAAAAATAGTGTAAATTTCCATAATGACGAAATTTTACGCCCGTAATTTTTTGTTTTAGCCTTTAAAGCATTAAATTTGCACTCTAAACACACCTTTTAGCGATGAAAGACATTGAAATAATCACTAAAGTGACGGCAAAAGAATACGGCGAACTCTCAGCAGAGGAACGCCGCCTTGTCGATATGGCCCGCGAGGCTACCGGCGGATCTTATTCTCCTTACAGCAAATTCAAGGTTGGCGCAGCCATACTTCTTGACAACGGAGAGATTGTCACCGGAGCAAATCAGGAGAATGTGGCATTTCCTTCGGGCACTTGCGCCGAACGGTCGGCCTGTTTCTATGCCGGAGCCAAATATCCCGAAGCACGCTTCGAGATGATTGCCATAGATGCCATCGGTACGGATGGACTCGAAAGCGCTCAACCGACCGCTCCATGCGGCGCTTGCCGACAGGCTTTGCTGGAATATGAGATGCGGGCAGGTCACAACGTGCCTGTACTTCTCGCCGGACGCGACGTGGTATACCGCTTACCTTCGGTAAAGTCGCTTCTTCCCCTGTCTTTCACTGAATTTTAAAAAAATTTTCTAAGCAATGGATTTTATAGAAGAACTCACCTGGCGCGGCATGATCCATACCATGATGCCGGGCACAGACGAACAACTCCGTAAGGAGATGACCACCGCTTACCTCGGTATCGACCCCACCGCAGACAGCCTCCATATCGGCCACCTCTGCGGTGTGATGATGCTCCGCCACTTCCAGCGCTGCGGCCACAAGCCTCTGGCTCTTGTAGGCGGTGCCACCGGTATGATCGGCGACCCTTCGGGAAAATCAGCCGAGAGAAATCTCCTCGACGAAAAGACCCTGCGCCACAATCAGGAGGCAATCAAGCGCCAGCTTGCAAAATTCCTTGATTTTGATTCAGACGCCCCCAACCGCGCAGAGCTCGTAAACAACTACGACTGGACCAAAGACATCACCTTCCTTGACTTCGCACGCGAAATTGGCAAGCACATCACCGTCAATTATATGATGGCCAAGGATTCGGTACAGAAGCGTCTCAACGGCGAGGCACGCGACGGCTTGAGCTTCACTGAGTTCACCTACCAGCTCCTGCAGGGCTTCGACTTCCTCCATCTCTATCAGGACAAGAACTGCCGTCTTCAGCTCGGTGGCTCAGACCAATGGGGAAATATCACCACAGGCTCAGAGCTTATCCGCCGTAAACTCGGTGGCGAAGCTTACGCCCTCACATGTCCGCTCATCACCAAAGCCGACGGCGGTAAATTCGGCAAAACTGAGAGTGGCAACGTATGGCTCGACCCTGCCCGCACTTCGCCCTACAAGTTCTATCAGTTCTGGCTCAACGTCAGCGACGAAGACGCCGAAAAATACATCAAGATCTTCACCCTGCTTAACAAAGAAGAAGTTGAAGCTCTCGTGGAGGAACAGAAAGCCGATCCTGGCCGTCGTCCTCTCCAGCGCCGTCTGGCCCAGGAAGTAACCACCATGGTACACAGCGCTGCCGACTATGAGGCGGCTCTCGAGGCTTCGCAGATTCTTTTCAGCAACAAGGCTGCCGAGACACTCCGCACAATCGACGAGAAGACTCTGCTCGACGTTTTTGAAGGTGTGCCTACCTTCGAGGTAAGCCGTGCTGATGTTGAAGCCGGCATGCGTCTTGCCGACCTTCTCACCGAAAAGGCTGCCGTATTCCCCTCCAAGGCTGAGATGCGCAAACTCGTGCAGGGTGGCGGCTTCTCTATCAACAAAGAGAAGGTGACCGATCCGCAGGCATGTGCAAGCACAGATATGCTTCTGAACGACAGATATATCATCGTCCAGAAGGGTAAGAAACAATATTATCTTCTCATCGTAAAATAAATATGAGCAACCAATCCATGGCATTGGCCGCCTGCTTCTCGGCTGAGCCTGAGGCTTATTTAGCCCAGGGGATGCTGGAAGACAACGGTATAACAGCCTATGTCGAAGCCAACAGCATGGCCACCCTCTATGGGGCCGGCAGCACATGGGCTCCGATCAAGCTCTTCGTGCCGGCCGCAGATCTGACCCGCGCCATGGACTTGCTCAAAGAGCACGGCGACATCTGATTATCCCGATCAGTTCCGGGCCGCAGTTGCAAGATATATAAACACCAACGTGGCGACGCTGTCACAGTGTCGCCACGTTAGATAATAAACCAATCATTATCACATTTCTTGCAATGGAAAAAGTAATTTTGCTATGTACTTATAAAACGTTGCCCGGTGCGATTGGTTCATGAGATGACGAAATTTTTTCTGACTTTTTCAGCGCATTTCCACCAACTTTTTACAAGTCAGAGCGTTAAAGCAATATACAAATTCTCTTTTAAAATATTCTTTAACACACCTGTGCTTTAATCAAGCACATACATCGGCTTAACTTTGCACTGTCAACCGAAGAAAAACTTAATAAACTACATATAATGGCAAAGAAAGAAACCACAAAAAAGGCTTCCGCCGAAAAAGACCCGCGCGCGGCACGTCTCGAAGCTCTCGCCCAGGCCATGGGCCGCATTGAGAAAGCTTACGGTCGCGGAGCCATCATGAAGATGGGCGACGATGTGATCGAAAACATCGAGGTCATTCCTTCCGGCTCTATAAGCCTTAACCACGCCCTTGGCGTAGGGGGCTATCCCCGTGGCCGTATAATCGAAATTTTCGGCCCCGAATCATCAGGTAAGACAACCTTGGCAATCCACGCCATAGCCGAGGCCCAGAAGCAGGGCGGTATAGCTGCCATGATTGACGCAGAGCATGCCTTCGACCGTTTTTACGCGCAGCAGCTCGGTGTAGACATCAACAACCTGCTTATCTCGCAGCCCGATAACGGCGAGCAGGCTCTCGAAATAGCCGAGCAGCTCATTCGCTCATCGGCAGTTGACATCGTTGTTGTCGACTCTGTGGCTGCACTTACTCCCAAAAGTGAGATTGAAGGCGAGATGGGCGACCGCAACATGGGTCTTCAGGCACGCCTCATGTCGCAGGCTATGCGCAAGCTTACCGGCACAATCGCACGCACCAACACCACATGTATATTCATCAACCAGCTGCGTGAGAAAATCGGCCAGATGTTTGGCCCGACCGAGACAACCACCGGTGGTAACGCACTTAAGTTCTATGCATCTGTGCGTATCGATATCCGCTCACGCAACCCGATCAAAGACGGAGATGATGTACTTGGCAAGCGCGCCTATATCAAAATCGTAAAGAACAAAGTGGCGCCTCCATTCAAGCGTGCCGAATTCGACATCATGTTCGGAGAAGGTATCTCCAAGGCTGGCGAAATCCTCGACCTCGGTGTTGAATACGATGTAATCCAGAAGAGTGGATCATGGTTCAGCTACAACGGCAGCAAACTTGCCCAGGGCCGCGATGCAGCCAAGAAAGTCATTCTCGACAATCCGGAACTCGCAGCAGAGCTGGAGACAGCCATCATGGCCGCTCTACGCGATGCCGACAAGACCTCCCGCCCCGCGCCTAAAGCCAAGGCTTCCGACGACGAAGAGGCTCCCAAAGCAGAAGTAGAGGAGACCATCACCGACAATCCCTTCGCTGACGAAGACGACGAACTGACCGACGAATTCTCTATAGAAGAAGATCTCTGATCATTCTCCCGTCTCCATATTTCCCGGCCTTGGCATGCAGCATGCCAAGGCCTTTTTTTTGCAAACTACATAGGCGGTAGCCGTGTTTAATATTAGTAATTCAAAACCCGCACATGAACACACCCACCGCCCCATCGGCCCGTACAGGCCGCTCATATATAGCTTTTCTTATCTTCATAGCCATACTCGGAGCCTTCAGTTCTCTGGTCAACGACATGTATCTCCCCACCATCCCCAAGATGATGAGGGAGTTTCATACTACTCCGTCGATGACGCAGATGGGCCTCTCGATGGTGATGATAGGCCTCGGCATCGGGTCGGTGATATGGGGGTCGTTGAGCGACCGCTATGGCCGTAAGCCTATGCTGATTTATTCCCTGCTGGCTTTCACCGTAGCCACGGCCATATCTATTTTCTCTCCAAATATACATTTCTTTATCATCTGCCGACTCTTTCAGGGCATCGGAGCCGGAGGAGCCATGGTTCTCTCATACTCCATCCCTACCGACCTCTACGACGGGCGCCAGCTGGCAAAAGTGATGGCTCTCGTTGGGGCCATCAACGGTTTCGCACCGGCAGCCGCCCCGCTTGTAGGTGGCGCTATGGCCGATTCTATCGGCTGGAGGGGAATATTTGTGGTTCTTCTGGTAATCGGAGCCGGTATGCTGGCTTGGTCGTGGAAACGGCCCGAATCCCTGCCTCCATCAAAACGTATTGCAGCAAAGGGTATAAAGGCATATATAAAGGCCTACAGAGCCCTTTTTGCCAACGGACGATTCATGATCTATGTTTTGCTGAAAGCCATCGCCATCGGCCTTCTGTACGCTTATATATCGTCTGCACCGTTCATAATCCAGGATCACTACGGCTTCACAGCACTGCAATTCGGTCTGATTGTCGGTGGTAATGCCATCGCTATAGCCATAGGCTCAACATTAGTAATGCGGTTCAAGGTACTTAAACGAGGTCTTGTAACCGGCACGGTGATCATGTGCCTCTTCGCAATCGGGCAGGCCATAATGATGTACACAGGTAAAGGAATAATACTTTACGAAGTAATGGCGGTGCCTATGCTGCTTGGCAGCGGTATGGTCTTTGCCAGCGCCAACAGCCTCTCCATGGAAGTTGGCCGTGCCGATGCAGGCACAGCCTCAGCCATTCTCAATCTGGTAAAATATGTATTTGCAGCCATTGTAGCGCCTTTGGTTGGCATCGGCAATATAATGCACTCCACAGCCATCGCCTTCGTTGCCATCGCGGTCATAGCCCTCTCCTTAGCAATATTCGCCTACCGCCTTTCGCCCTTGGCCGACATGATCAAGAAATAAAAACCACCTGAAATTATAAATCAAAGACCTTCTTTAGGTTGCCTCCTTAATTCCCGTCAGAAAAGGCAAGAGAAAACTAAGGAGGCTATTATTTTGTTATTTAAAATAAGAATTGTAACTTTGCAGTGCCTAAACGGAAAGTGGCCTTCCGTATATGGCCATCTATGAAAGTCATTTTTAAATTTATGGATGCCCCGACGATATAGCCGGAGCATTGTTCTACCCAGACTTTCTCCTGCAATTCCTCCAAGAAAACACACTAAGAAATTACACATACAAGGGCCTGCCATGCAGTGACCTGTAATAATTGCTTAAAGAATCCCACTCTAAATAATGTACACAATCTCCGATTTGAACGAGATGACCGACGAACAACTCACGTCCGTCGCAGAAGGCATGGGCCTTAAAAAAATTGATAATTCAGATAAAGAAAAACTCGTATACCGTATTCTCGACCACCAGGCTGAGACAGGTGCCGCTGCAACTACAGCCGAGCGCCGTCGTCGCACAGAAAATCGTGCGGCAAATGGCGAAGGTGAGGATAAGCAACCAAAAAAACGTGGCCGTAAGAAAAAAGAGCCTGTAGCCGATACAACTCCTGCCACCGATACCGCAGCCACGCAGGAAGCTCCTGCCGAGCCCCAGGCTGCCGCTCAGGAACCATCTTCAGAAGCTGCCCAGGCACCTGAGAAAAAACGTCGCGGTCGTCCTAAAAAAGTTGTAGCCAGCGCACCTGAAGCCGAGAAAGAGACTGTAGAGGCACAACCTGAAGCCGCCCCGACTCCCGCTCCAGCCGAGCAGGCTCCGGAAATTAAAGACCAAGAA
This sequence comes from uncultured Muribaculaceae bacterium, assembly GCA_910586595.1. Classification (GTDB taxonomy): domain Bacteria; phylum Bacteroidota; class Bacteroidia; order Bacteroidales; family Muribaculaceae; genus CAG-873. The sequence continues at coordinate 14,877 of CAJUJB010000006.1, forward strand.
CCCGTGGCTGCCCCCAAAGAAGAGCCTGTGGCTCCGCATGAACCTGTCGCCCAGCAGCCCGAACAGCAACAACAACCCTCAGAACCAGAAAACCAAGCACCCGAGCAGCGCCCACGTAGCAAATTCATGCCGTCGAAAGACAGTTCGCTTGGAGCATTCTTCCCCCGCAGCGAAGGCCGTAAATTCGTACCCCGCAGCCAGCGTGAGAAAGAAGAGGCCGCAGCCATGGCCGCAAGCGCACCAATTATTCTGGCAGAACCTAACCGCCAGAATCAGCAACAACAGCAACAACAAGGCAAAAAGAATAAGAAAAACCGCCAGAACCAGCAGCAGATGCAGCAACCGCAGATGCCCCGCTACGACTTCGACGGTATTCTCGATGCAACCGGTGTGCTTGAAATAGTTCCTGAAGGCTACGGTTTCCTCCGTTCAGCCGATTTCAACTATCTCGCTTCACCCGACGACGTCTACGTAACCATGCCTCAGATAAAGGCATATGGCCTGCGCCAAGGCGATGTGGTCGAAGCCACAATCCGTCCGCCCAAAGAAGGAGAGAAATACTTCCCCCTCACTGATGTCAAGCGCGTAAACGGCCGTTCGCTCGAATTTATCCGCGACCGCGTGGCCTTCGAGCATCTCACACCTCTCTTCCCTGACGAGAAATTCAATCTCACCGGTGGCCGGTCATGCACATTGTCGACCAGGGTTGTGGATATGTTCTCACCCATAGGCAAAGGTCAGCGTGGCCTCATCGTAGCCCCTCCCAAGACCGGTAAGACTCTACTCCTTAAAGATATTGCAAACGCTATAGCCGAAAACCATCCTGAGACCTACATCATGATTCTCCTCATTGATGAACGTCCGGAGGAAGTGACCGACATGCAGCGCAGCGTAAATGCCGAGGTCATAGCCTCAACATTCGATGAGCCGGCCGACCGCCATGTGAAAATAGCCGGCATCGTGCTCGACAAAGCCAAGCGAATGGTTGAATGCGGACACGACGTTGTGATTCTGCTCGACTCCATCACTCGCCTTGCACGAGCCTACAACACTTGCGCACCGGCTTCCGGAAAAATCCTCTCAGGCGGTGTGGATGCAAATGCCCTACAGAAACCCAAGCGATTCTTCGGCGCAGCCCGTAACATCGAGGGTGGCGGTTCGCTTACTATTATCGCCACAGCCCTCACAGAGACCAGCTCGAAGATGGACGAAGTTATCTTCGAGGAATTCAAAGGCACGGGTAATATGGAGCTCCAGCTCGACCGCAAACTCTCCAACAAGCGAATTTTCCCTGCCGTCGACATCATGGCCTCCAGCACACGCCGCGACGATCTGCTGCTGCGCTCGGAAACCCTCAACCGCATGTGGATTCTCCGCCGTTTCCTCTCCGACCGCAACTCTATTGAAGCTATGGAATTTATCAAAGACCGCATGGAGCGCACACGCGACAACGACGAACTGCTGCGCACCATGGGCGATTAACCTTCAACCGCTATGGAAAACAATAATTTTGCAGCAGACTTCCGCCGTCGCCTGAAGGAAGTTAAAACCACCCGCTGGATCCGGTTCGGCGTCGTGTCGCTCATCTTCCTTCTATGGGTAGCCTGGATGGGTACATGGTGGCTCGCTATATTCGAGTTACTGCTCTTCGACATATACATCACCGGCTATATTCCCTTCACATGGTGGAAAAAAAGTAAGTCGAAGACCACGCGCAGCATAATGAGTTGGGTCGATGCCATCGTCTACGCGCTCATTCTGGTGTATTTCGTCTTCGCCTTCATAGGTCAGAATTACCAGATACCCTCAAGCTCGCTTGAAAAAACCCTGCTCACCGGCGATTACCTCTGGGTAAATAAATTTGTATACGGTCCGCGTGTACCGATGACTCCGGTCAATTTCCCGCTCGTGCATAACACCCTTTTCGGCCATAAATCTTATCTCGACAATCCTTCGGTAGAGTATCGTCGCCTGAAAGGCCTCCGCAATGTGGAGGAGGGAGATATTGTGGTATTCAACTTCCCCGCAGGTGACACCGTAGCCACCCGCTTCGAAGAAACTCCACAGTACTACGATCTGCTTGTGAAGCAATACGGACGAGACGCCGTGCACAACAACAAGGCCATGTTCGGCGACATCATCTACCGTCCGGTCGACCGCCGTCAGAATTTTGTCAAGCGCGCAGTAGCTCTGCCAGGGCAGCGCCTTAAGATTGTCAACGACACCATATATATCGACGGAGAGGCACGCGAGTTTCCTGAGAATGTACAGTTCAACTATCTCTTCGCAACCTCGACCCCGCTCAACGACGATGACCTCAAGGAGCTCGGCATAACCCCGAGCGACCTCTCGCGATTTGAACCAGGCAGCACATCACGCCAGAACATACAGCCCTTCCTCGGCTCGACCCCTGCCTCAGCGCCCGCCTATATGGCTCCGCTTACCGCAGGTATGATAGATCAGCTCAAAGCTCAGGGCCGTCTGCTCGGTGCAATAAAATTCAATCTTATCGCCCCGTATTTCTACGGAAATGAAGTCAACAGCATGGTCTTCCCATTTGGAGAAGATGGTGACTGGAGCCTCTCAAATTACGGAGGAAACGATGGTCTGCTGATACCCTCAAAAGGCACAACCATAGAGCTTACACCCGAGAACTGGACCATCTACCAGCGCTGCATCCGCAATTATGAAGGGCATGACGCCTACTTCGACGCAGCTAAGGGGGTAGCCGTAATTGATGGTAAACCCACAGCCACGTATACCTTCGCCATGGACTATTACTGGATGATGGGCGACAACCGCGATAATTCGCAAGACTCCCGCTTCTGGGGCTTCGTTCCCGAAGACCACATCATAGGCACGCCGATGATTGTACTCGCATCCTTCGACCGCGAACGTGGTCTCTTCGACGGAAAAATACGCTTCAACCGCATACTTCGTTCAGCCAATCCTGATAAAAAGTGAATACAGAAATATCACCTGTCAAGGGCGGTCTCCACTCAGTGGAAGCCGCCCTTTTGCCTGTGCGCCTCTTCCCCTCCGTGGGATATTACGCTATAATGAACCGTTACCCAGAGGTGGCTTTCGATACCTGCGCACGATATAATAAAGCCGAAAAAGGCACCCATCGTTTCACCATTGCCGACACCCGCGGAGAGCTTCGTCTTACCGTGCCGGTGAGCCGTCCGTCGGGCACGACATTGTGGAAAGAGGTACTTGTTTCCGACCACGGACGCTGGTGGGAAACGATGCCCATCGCCCTCGAATCAGCCTATGGCCGAACCCCATTTTTTGAGTTCTACATCGACCGTTTCATGCCCCTTTTCACACCTGACGCACGGCCGGTGACAGAGCTTTGTCTGGAAGCGGATGCCCTCGTGCGGTCTATACTTTGCATGCCTGCAAAGATAGTCGAAGCAGAGGAGGGCAGAGCCTTCCACAGCTACACCGATGCCGACTTCGAGAGCCTCTCGGCAAGCCTTCCTCCATATTGGCAAGTACGCGCAGATTCGCTCGGATTCTTGCCTAAATTATCTATACTCGATCTCCTGTTCAACCTCGGGCCAGAAGCCCAATTATACCTCGACAGACTTTCAACATCGGGTGTTGATAACTGTTGAAAAACTTCTGAGCAACTTTATAATATTTCCATTTGGAAAATCGGCATAAACATATAAGCCGATATGGGTGCGAACTTTGCAAGTTTCGCACCTTATTTTTTATCACATCTTTTTGAAACGGTTTATCAACTGAAAACGGCGGTTTATCATCAGTTTTATACTGTTGAAAGTTATCAAAATATCAACTTACATAGTTATCAACACTATGTTTATAACTATAGCTATTCACTGATAACCAAGATATTCAAGTGTTGATAATATGTAGGCAACCGCCATCATAAACTCAATAACCCATATATGCAAATATTGGATGGAAAAGTTATCACAGTTTTCAACACCTATTTCTATTACTCCTGAAAGTTGAGTTTAAAATCCTTATTTTTAATAAACAAATTAAAGAATAAAAAAGGTCTGTTGAAAAGTCAGTAAGCATGTTGAAAACGGCTGCCGACCCTTTCCTGAAGAATAAAAAACCGGGCCCCCGCGCCTGTCAGTTTTTAAAACATGATGTAAAAAAGTGTGCGGGTCCTGAGGGCCCGCACACTCGGTTTGGTAAGAGATAAAGAAAAGGTAAAAAGAGATTGTCTATTGCCGGAGGGCTGCCTTGGCAGCGTCGGCAATCTGGTTTGGTTCAAGGCCACATTGTTTCATTATATCGGCCGCCTTGTAGCCGTTTAAAAATTCTTTGGGAAGACCAAGAGTCAGCACTCCGGTTTTTGCCTCTCCGAGATAAGCGGCCACCTTCTGACCGAAGCCACCGTCTACAACTCCGTCTTCTGCCGTGATCACAATATCGTAGTCGCGGAGCTTATCGAGAGTCTCTGTGTCGAGAGATGAAAGGCAGCGAGGATTGATCAGAGTTGGCGTGTATCCTTCCTTCTCGAGGAGGTCGGCTGCAGCCGCCATCTGGTAGAAGAAATTTCCGGCGCCGATAAGAGCTATCCGCTCACCTTTCTTCACCACTTCATAAGAGGGGGTGGAGTAGTCGGAGAGTAGTTCACGTGTTTCATCCGAAACGACAGCCCCGCCTGGAGTGCGTACCACCACCGGCTGCGAAGTCTGGTTAATGGCCCAGTCGGTCATCGCCAGATATTCTTGCTTGCAGGTAGGCGCCAGGAAAAGAATGCCGGGAATATTGCTTATCATGGAGATGTCGAAGAACCCGAGGTGGGTTGCGTCGGTCATGCCGAAAACTCCGGTATGGAAAATCTCGAATACGGCAGGCTGACGGTTTATGGCCACATCCTGGCTCAGCTGGTCGTATGCGCGCTGAAGGAAGGTCGAGACCACTGCAAATACCGGGCGAACCCCTTCTTTGGCCAGACCGGCTGTCATGCCTACTGCCATCTGCTCGGCGATGCCTACATCAATGAAGCGCTTGCCAGCTTCGCGTCGGCGTGCAGGAGGGAAGCCTACGGCTCCGGGGGTGCCTGCGGTGAGCACAGCTATGCGCTTGTCGCTTGCCATACGCGAGAGGATGTGGTTGGCAAAAATATCGGTATAATCTTCCGGCTCGCATCCTGCGGGTGCTTCGTTGAGAGGAGAACCGCTCTGGAGATCGAAAGGCCCCGTGTAGTGGAACGACTCCTTGTCGGCTTCGGCCACTTTGAGGCCGAGACCCTTCATTGTGTTGATGTGAACAACTACAGGATGGTCGATGTCGCGCACGGCCTGGAAAGCCTCTATCAGGCTGCGCAGGTCGTTGCCGTAATGTACATATCGGTAAGAATAGCCGAACGACCGGAATATATTTGGTTCAGCCGTGCCGTTGGTATGGCGGAGCAGTCGCAGGTCGGCGTAGAGGCCTCCGTGATTCTCGGCAATGCTCATGTCATTGTCGTTTACCACCACGATGAAATTCGATCCGAGGGTGGCTCCGTAATTGAGGCCTTCAAGAGCTTCACCGCCACCGAGAGATCCGTCGCCTATTACAGCGATTACGTTTTCTTTGCCACCTTCTATATCGCGGGCCTTGGCGATGCCGCTTGCAAGCGCGAGCGACGTAGAGGTGTGGCCAATCGAGAAAAGATCGTAGAGCGGACTTTCGTCGGGATTGGTGAAACCGGTCACATCGCGGTAATGCTCAGGAGCGGTGAAAGCCTTCATTCGTCCTGTAAGCATTTTATGAGGATATGTCTGGTGCGATACGTCGAATACGATCTTGTCTTCGGGTGTATTGAATACATAGTGGAGAGCTATGGTAGCTTCAACCATGCCTAAGTTAGGGCCGACATGGCCTCCGCGTGCCGACAACTTACGCATAAGCGCTGAGCGCATCTGGGCGGCAAGGGCCGTGAGCTCTTCTATACTCATTTTGCGTATGTCGGCGGGAGAGTTGATGTCGTTGAGATTTATTTCTTTCATTTATATCAGTTATGTATGAGGTGTGGTTAGCTTGATTCAATAGTATAACGCGCACAGAGGCGAAAAGTGATGTAAGAGGGGGTGTTAAAATGCCAAAAACTCCTGGCATCGCGCCGGGAGTTTCTGATGACAAACAATTCCGTAAATTTCTGATGCAAAATTAGACATAAACCCATAGTCATGAAATACCCTAAATCGGGTATTTTTTCATGAGGAAAAAGATAAAAATGCAGGCATCAAATTATTTTTCATAACTTTGTATGAAAATAATACATCCATGACTACCTCCACTGGCAACCTTGCAGACTCGCTAAAACGCTATATATATATAGTTAGCCCCCTTATTATATTTCTTTGGTTCAGTTTTGCCATACCTGTCGGTATAGCTCCTTACACCGACGGAGTCTTCTCAAAGTCGGGCCTGCTTATTGGTTTTGCAGAATCTTTGTTTCCGGCGCTTGTCGTTGCTTTGCTTGCCGGCATTCCGCGCATATTCAGCCCTTCAAAGGCCGCAAGGTTTATTTCGGCCCTTCTCTGGGTAATAATATCGATAGCTGTATGGGTGTCGCTGGTAGGCGAGCTTTTCATCGGTCTTGGCTTACATTGCCGTCTCAACGAAGCCGTGCTGCTGCTCATTCTGCAGAGCGATGGAGGAGAGACCGGCGAATTTCTCAGCTACGCCATGAGTCTGCCGGCTACATGGAAGTCGCTTGCATTATCGTTGATTCCGGTGGCGATGGCTGTGTGCGCATGGTTTGTGCGCCGATTTATAGGCAAGCGGGTAATCGTGGGTAAGTGTGCCGCTGTTCTGGCCGTAATATCCGCATGTGTGTTCGTATGGGCACAGAAGCCGGTGATTGAAGATAATTTCGATTCCAAGCGTCAGTCGTATATGATTACTCCATTCCAGGCCTTGGTGTCGATGCGGCCTTTATCAGACAACTCGGAAATTATACACCGTATATCGGTTGCCAATGGGGAGGTCGCTGTGAAAAGGGATTCAACCGGTGCTCCGATGATAGTTCTTGTCATCGGTGAGTCGGATAATAAATATCATTCATCTCTCTATGGCTACCACCTCGGAACTGCCGAGGCTCTATCGGCTCTCCGCGACAGTTGTGAGGCCGACAGCAGCGGATGTCTGGTAGTTTATGAAGATGCTGTGACTGGCGACTGCACCACAAATCTGGTTATGAAACGCCTTCTGTCGACCAATCTTCCCGGACATGAGTGGGAAGACAGTCCTCTTCTTCCAGCCGTACTGACATCTGCCGGATATAATGTAGGCTATTTCGACAACCAGTCAACACCCTCCACCTGCGAGGCGGTAGACTATGGAAGTGTGTTCTTCCTCAACGCACCCGAGACAGCCGGGCAGAGCTTTGTGATGAGGAATGATGAGCGCTTCGACTATGACAGCGATTTTACCTCCCGTTACCTTCCGGATGCGCTTAGCCTTGAAGAACCTGCCGCCGTTATATTTCACCTGATGGGGCAACATATTCAGGCATCGAAAAGGTACAAGCCTGAAGAAGGAAAATTCTCACTCGATGATTATGCGTCGTTGACCGATTTTTCAGATAAAGAACGTACAGACCTCATGCACTACGACAACGCGACGGTGGTGCTGGCCGATAACCTTGCCAAAATAATCGATTCCGTGCGCGACCGCGATGCCGTTGTAATATACCTGAGCGACCATAGCGAGGAAATATATGATTACCGCCATCAGTATGGACGTACTCAGGAATACATGACGCCTCAACGTGCAAAGACCTTGTTCGAGGTGCCGATGTATGTGTACATGACCGGTGAATTTATGAGCAATCATCCCGAGCAGGCACGCAACATCATTGATAATGCCTCTTCACCTGTATTCACCTATGATTTACCTGACCTGATTCTTGATCTGGCAGGAGTGAGCGGCTCGATGGTTGATTCAGCCAGAAGTGTGGCGTCGGGCAATTACGACTCTTCGCGGCGCAGGCTCATACATCACTCCACATTTGACTATGACAGCCTTATGCGGGTGAATGATGATAGACCTTGACAAGCCCGAAAGAGGGCTGTGAGTCGGTGCAATTCCTATTTTTTTTGTACTTTTGCAAATTATTGCGCATCCATGACCACACTCGAAAATATAACCCGCACGCACCGGCCCGATTTAGACAGGCTTAACGAGCGAATACATAATCAGTTGCACACGTCCAACTCAATGATGAGCCGGATTGTGTTATCGTTGCTCCGCACCAAAGGCAAGCAACTCCGTCCACTTCTTTTAATCATGTGTGCCAAGATGTTTGGCCCTGTTGATGAAAAAGTGATGGCGTCGGCCGCTGCCGTGGAATTACTTCACAATGCCTCGCTTATCCACGATGATGTTGTAGATAATTCAATGACGCGCCGCGGGCTTCCTACTGTAAATGCAGTGTGGGATAACCATATTGCCGTCCTCGTAGGCGACTTCTTCACATCTTCGGCCATGCAGGAGGCCATCTCTACCGGCAACATCCGCATCGTCGACGCCCTTTGCAAACTCGGACGCCAGTTATCGCTCGGCGAGATTGATCAGATCTACAACGCACGCGAGCATAGCCTCGATGAAGAGAGTTATTACCGTATTATAGATTATAAGACGGCCTCACTTTTCGTTGCCAGCGCGGAAATGGGGTGCTTTGCCGCCGGAGCTCCCGATGAAGCCCGTGAGGTACTCGCCCGCTATGCACTGCTCTTCGGCCGTTGTTTCCAGATACGCGACGATGTATTCGACTACTTCCCATCGGAGCTCGTAGGAAAGCCTACAGGTAATGATTTGCGTGAAGGTAAGGTGTCGCTGCCGCTGCTCCATGCCCTTGAGGATTCTTCCCTGCCAGAGCATGACGAGATACTCAAGTTGCTTGATAAGGATAATCTCTCAGATGAGGAGATTGACCGTCTGCAGGCATTTGCCAGGGATAACGGTGGTATAGACTATGCATTCGACGTGATGCGACGTCTGCGCGACGAAGCCCTGCAAGGACTCGATGGCCTCGGGGCATCTGCCGTACGCGACGAACTGGCCGACCTCTTCGACTTCATCATAGAGCGTCAATTCTGATCATGGCACGGCAGGGCAAGCGAATCCGCGGTGGCATGTATATGCTTCTGTGGCTGGTGGTGAGCTGTCTGCTGGCCGCCTGCGCCAATATGGGTCGCCCGGAAGGCGGTGCGCGCGACGAGACGCCTCCCCGCTTCATGCGCTCTGATCCATTGCCTGGCGCCACCGGTGTGAAGAAAACCCGTCTAAACGTATTCTTTGACGAGAATATCCAGCTTGAAGACGCGTTCAACAAAGTTGTGGTGTCGCCCGCGCAGAAACAGCCGCCTACAGTGATGGCAAACGGACGCCGCCTCTCTGTGGAATTCCGCGATACACTTCTGCCCAACACCACATATACCATCGACTTTGCCGACGCCATCAAGGACCTCAACGAAGGAAATATACTCGATGGCTTCGCCCTCGACTTTTCTACCGGCGACACCATCGACTCACTGCGTATATCCGGCATGGTTCTCCAGGCGTCCAATCTTGAGCCTGCGCAGGGTATACTCGTAGGTGTTTATTCAAATCTTTCCGACACCGCCCTTACCACCCTTCCCTTCGAGCGAATTGCCCGCACAAACCAGTATGGGCATTTTACCATACGTAACCTTAAGGAAGGTACCTACCGTATTTTTGCCGTAAACGACATCAACCGCGATTACCATTGGGATCGCTCGGAAGACATTGCGTTCTACGACACACTTATAGTTCCCACCGTCGAGCCAATCGAAGTAAGCGACACACTGTATGCCTCCAATGGAGAGGACTCGATAGTACAGAGGCAGGGTGTACGGTTCCTGCCAAACGATATTCTGCTTGCATGGTTCAATCTGGGCTATACTCCGCTATATATGGTGGATCATAAGCGCGACGAACGACGTAAAATAAATTTCACCTTCTCTGCTCCGGTTGATTCATTGCCTAAAATCACCATAGCCGATGGTGCCCCGGGCGCCGGAAGAGATATTTCGGAATGGGCCCTGCTCAACTCCAACGCCACACTCGATACACTCGAATACTGGATTTCAGATCCTGATGTCATTGCAGCCGACTCGCTGAGATTATCAGTCTCTTATCTGAAAACCGACACGGCAGACCAGATTGGATGGACCACAGACACCATACGTTTCTTCTTCCGTGAGCCTAAGAAAAAGAAGAAAGAAGAGAAAAAAGAGGACGTGCCTCTGTTTACGGTCGATTCTATCACCGGCGACACAACATTCCTGCCCCCGCCCGATATGGAGTATCTCCGTCTTTCTGTAGTAGGAGGAAGTACTCAGGAATTAAACAAGCCATTTGTAATGTCGGCCGATGTGCCCATCGCGTCAGTCGACAGTGCCGGTGTGCATCTCGATATAGCTGTCGATACGCTGTGGGAACCTGTGAAGATATGGTGGCGCCCCGACTCTGCCAATCCGCTTCAGCGACGTGTTATCGACATTCCATGGAAGGCCGGTGCCAAATACCGGTTCTCTGTAGATACGCTTGCCGTAACGGGAATATATGGCACCTGGAACCGACCCTTCAAGCAGGAGTTTACTGTAAAGCAACCTGAAGATTACTCAAATCTTAAATTCGTCCTTCCCGGGCTTGACAGCATACAGGCCGTGGTACAGTTGCTCAATAACTCCGATGAGCCGGTGTATCAGGCTGTGAAACCTGCGGGCACCGGGGCCGTTGAGTTACGATTCCTTAACCCGGGCACTTATTATGCCCGCCTCTTCATAGACTCGACACCTAATGGTAAATGGGATACAGGAAATCCTACTGACTCTGTACTCCTGCAGCCGGAAGAAGTGTATTATTTCGCCAAGAAACTTGAGCTTAAGAAAAACTGGGATGTGGAGCAGACCTGGAATATCGACGAATTGGCCATCGATGTACAGAAGCCATATGCCATCAAGAAAAACAAGCCCAAGCTCAAGCGAGGCGAGCAGCCGCCTGTAGAGCAGGACGAGGAGACAGATTATCTTGACGAGAATTACAATCCCTTCGACCGTACCGGACGCAATGAGCGCCGAACCGGCACAACCGGTGGTGCAACAGGCTTGCGACGAAATACTTTTTGATTTATGGAAAAGACAGTAACCGTTTATTGCGCGTCAGCCAAAGATCTCGCACCGATATACACCGAAGCCGCTTATAAATTGGGCGAAGCGCTTGCCGAGGCCGGCGCCACGCTGGTCACAGGTGGTGGCCGTACTGGCCTTATGGCGGCCGTTGAGGAAGGCTCTCTATCCCATGGAGGCAAGACTATCGGAGTCATTCCCCAGTTCATGATTGACCGTGGCTGGCACCACACCGGCCTGGGTGAATTGCGCATCGTTCCCGACATGCATACCCGTAAGGCTACCATGGCCTCGCTGGCTACGGCGGCAGTGGCTCTCCCCGGAGGAATAGGTACATTTGAGGAGTTGCTTGAAATTATTACCTGGCGGCAGCTCGGTCTTTTCAGCGGGAATATTGTTATATATAATGTCAACAATTATTACGGCCCCTTGCTGTCGATGTTCAACCAGGCTATCGAGCAAGGATTCATGCAGCCAGATCACCGTGGCCTGTATACCGTTGCTGAAAGTGTGAGCGAAGTTCTTGAGGCTGCCTTCGCCGCTCCATCTACCGGAGAATTCTCGCCTAAATTTTAGAAATCTGTAATGCCCGTCACACCCGACAGTATTCATACCGATACCGTAGCCGCGGCCCCTGCCGTGCCGCCTCCTCCTGCCGAGAGCTATGATCTCCCGGCCGATTTTTCGCAGGCTGATTACGGAGGTCTCAATACCGTCATCATTGACTCTATAGGTCGTGATACGGTGTCGGGTCGCATACCTCATTTTATTCCGGTTGCAGAGGCCGACAGCCTACGCATCGAGGCTGTGTTCGACAGTGTGTCGACGCATATGGAAGTCGCACCTCCTCCGTCGGGCCTTTCGGAGGGTATAGCCCCTTATGCCCTGGCTCCTACCTACACCAACAGCACGCCTCTTACGGCCCTGCTGATGGGTACCTTGGTGTTAGGAGCCATAAATGCCGGCGGTATAGCGCGCGCCCTCAAGAGCTACCGTCATGAAATAATAGGTGTGCGCAGGCGCCCCAATGTCTTTGATGACGAACGAAACGTGTCGACGCCGATGGCCATCATTCTGGCATTGATATTCGTGGTCTTCGGAGGTATTGTGCTTTATAATCTGCCTGGACTTCCTCCTTCGCCTGGCTTTACCGGGGCTGCCGCACAGATGGGCCTGCTCGGTGCATATTATCTGTTTGAGTACTTCGCATATCAGACAGTAGGTTATGCGTTCGGCTCGAAAGAAGGACGCCGGCAGTGGGTCAACGGATTTATGGCTACGCAGGCCTATGCGGGCCTGTTTATGGTTATACCTGCCTTTTTGCTTGTGGTTGAGCCTGCATGGCACGACTTGTTGGTAATTATCTCATTATCAATTTATGGCGCTGCAAGATTACTCTTTATAATCAAAGGCTTCCGAATTTTTTACTCCAATTTTCGGTCGTTGCTTTATTTTATTTTGTATCTTTGCACGCTGGAAATTATTCCGGCACTTGCTGTATATCGCCTGAGTGCGTATTTGCAAGTACTAACCGCATAGCGCGACAATACAATTATTAGAAGAGTGAAGATTAAAAAAATACTGGTTTCCCAGCCTAAGCCCGCCTCCGATAAATCGCCTTACTATGACCTTGCGGAAAAGTATGGCGTAGAAGTGGTTTTTCGCCCTTTTATTAAAGTGGAAGGACTGGCTGCTAAGGATTTTCGCCAACAGAAAATCAATATTGCCGATTACACGGCCATCGTATTCACCGCCAAGACCGCTGTGGATCATTTCTTCCGGCTCTGTGAAGAGACCCGCGTAACCATTCCTGTCACCCTGAAATATTTCTGCTCAAGCGAAATGGTGGCAAACTACCTGCAGAAATATATTGTATACCGCAAACGTAAGATTTTTGCATCCAAGACCGGTCGTCTGGCCGACCTTATCCCTTCGATGCAGAAACATAAGACAGAAAAATACATGCTCGTGGTGAGCGACGTCAACAACGGAAGCGAGGCAGCTCTGCTCGCCGAAAACAAGATTGACGTTACTCCGGCAGCTATGTACCGCACTGTAAGCAACGACTTCGCACCTGACGAACCATTCGATTACGATATGCTCGTATTCTTCAGCCCGCAGGGTATCGAGTCTTTGCTCAAGAATTTCCCCGACTTCAAGCAGGGCGACATCGCTATAGCCGCGCTGGGTTCGGCTGCCGCTAAATCAGTGACCGATGCCGGTCTCCGTCTTGACGTTGAGGCTCCGTCGCCTGAGGCTCCCTCCATGCCCGCAGCTCTTGACCTTTTCCTGGCCAAGACTAACGGTGCCGAATAATTCTTCCCGTGAAGACTCTCGGGCTATATAAGAAAGAAAAACTTTGCTCCTCCCGTGCCATCGACATTCTCTTTGGCCCGGGGGGTGCTGATTTTTCACGCCTGTGTTATCCTCTGCGTGCCGTTGCCCGGCACGACGATAAGCGCAGCTCCGATGCTCCGGTGGCCTTCCTTATATCCGTGCCCAAGAAACGTCTACGGCATGCCGTAGACCGCGTGCAGATGCGCCGCCGCATACGTGAGGCCTTCCGCCTCAATCATCACGACTATCCTTTGTGCGACACCGCCAGGATAGATCTCGGCTTTGTGTATGTTGCCGACCGTCTGATGCCTTATGCGGCTGTCGAAAAGGCGGTAAAACGTATTTTAGCGGCCTTGGCCGAGCAATATCCCCCAGCATCATCCGATAATACAACGCAGCCCGACTGATGAAGCGCATATTCTCTCTCCTTAACTCGCTGCTGGTATGGCTGCTCACCCTTCCCATACTTTTTTACAGAGCTTGTATATCGCCGCTTACTCCGCCGGCGTGCCGCTTCACGCCCACATGCAGCCAGTATGCTCTGGAAGCTCTCCGCAAGCATGGCCCGCTGCGCGGTTCTTGGCTGGCGGTGAAACGAATAGCCCGTTGTCATCCCTGGGGAGGCAGTGGATATGATCCTGTGCCATGACAGATTTGCGTAAGCTTGACAGTTTTGCCGATATTCATACCCATGGCCCCGCGGGAGAGAATGTTGTGAAGTCGGTCGAGCCAGCCGAAGGACTTCAGGGTGAGGTAGGGCAGGCATGGTATAGTGTAGGCATCCATCCTTGGAGCACCTCCGAAGAAATTAATGAGTCAACAATCGCCTCTCTTGAAGAAATGGCTTCCGATCCGAGGGTGGTGGCAATAGGTGAGGCCGGCCTTGACAAGAATCGCGGAGGCTCACAAGCATATCAGGAAAAAATATTCCGTCTGCATGCGGCTCTCGCCGAAAAGGTGGAAAAACCTCTGGTGATACATTGTGTGGGTCGGTACGGGCGTATTATGGAGCTTAGACGCGAGCTTTCTCCATCAGTACGCTGGATTATACATGGCTTCACTGGCAAACCTGAGCTTGCGCGCCAGCTGCTCGCCGCCGGTTTCGACATATCTCTCGGGCGCCGGGCCAATCCGGATGTTGAGGCTGTTGTGCCTCCCAGCCGTCTGTTTCACGAGACAGATTGATAATAAAACGGGGCGAGCTTGCTGAGTATTAGAGGCAAGTATATCTTTACTGCTTGATTGAGGCCTGTGAAGCCGTTGTGACTGACAAGCAGACTTAATCAGCCTTGCCTGCTAATCTTAAAAAATATTAAATAAAAGTATTAAACGGCTCCACATGCTCCAGAAGGCCGATTTATGACCTAAAACGGATTATTTTTTTCTTATTTTTGCACGTTGATATTGCTCTGTGAACCTTCTGAGGCACATATGAGTTATAAATACAGGCCATCAAGACCTACAAACCACGTTTCAACCATAATCCTTATGAGGCTAAAAAAATATGTGACTTCGCTGCGCGGCGGCATGTGCGCACTCCTGCTTGGAGCCGCATTTGCCGTGCCGGCCGCAAGTTCGGCCCAGGAGGCCGAGGAAGCGCCGGTATTGCCGGGGCTGACTTCTCTTGAAGAATTCCGCAAAATGGCGCTTGACAATAACAAGCAGCTGATGATGGCGCGTCAACGCATCCGTAAGGCCGAATACCAGAAAAAAGAGGCTTTTGCGGCCTATCTTCCCGGTATTGATTTTGCAGGAGGTTATCTTTATAATCAGCGCGAACTGTCTATTTTTGATTCTGACCAGCTCTTGCCTACGAAGTCGTTCGACCTCAAGACTCAGTCGTATCAGTTCAACCTTGTCACTGATCCTGCCACCGGCGCACCGATCAAAGGCCCGGATGGACAGTATATACCTTCTACGGTAGCCCTTATACCGAAGGAGGCAATGACCTACGATATACATAATGTGTTCTTCGGAGCCATTACTCTTACCCAGCCCGTGTATATGGGTGGAAAAATTGTGGCGATGAATGCCCTTACGCGTGCGGCTGAGAAAGCTGCACGCGAGATGCACATTGCCGAGGCCGAGAATGTGATATATGCAGTCGATGCCGCTTACTGGCAGGTGGTGTCCTTGAAAGCCAAGGAGAAACTTGCCAAGAGCTATGTGGAGCTGCTCGATTCTCTATGCCATAACGTACATCTGATGCTCGATGCCGGTGTGGCTACCCGCAGCGACGCCCTCAGTGTTGATGTGAAACTCAACGCCGCCCAGGTCGATCTTGTAAAGGTTGAGAACGGACTTGTGCTCAGCCGCATGGCCCTTGCCCAGGTGTGTGGTCTGCCGGTACACGCGCAGTTCACCCTCGCCGATGAAGACCGCGACACTCCCGTTCCGGCTCCCGGTGTAGAGCCCGAAGGTGGCTACGACATGGAGCAGGTATATGCGCAGCGCCCCGATCTCCGTGCGCTTGAGCAGGGTATTGAGGCTGCCCGCCAACAGAAAAAAGTTGCCCTTTCGTCTATGCTGCCCAATGTGGCGCTGGTCGGTTCGTATGAGTTCTCCAACCCCAACCTCTACGATGGCTTCAAGAAACGCTTCAAAGGAGCCTTCAGCGTCGGTGCGATGGTCACCATACCTATCTGGCACTGGGGTGGCAACTACAATAAATATAAGGCTGCCGAGAGCAATGAGGTGATCAGCCGTCTTCAGCTTGAAGATGCCCGTGAGCTTGTAAATCTTCAGGTGAGTCAGGCTTCATTCAAGACCCAGGAGGCCTACAAGACCTATGAAATGACTATGACCAATCTGAGCAAGGCTGACGAGAATCTCCGCAGCGCGACCCTCGGCTTCCGCGAGGGCGTGGCTACAGCCGACAATGTCATGGAGGCACAGACCGCATGGCTGAAGGCACATTCTGAGCAGATCGACGCGCTTATCGATGTGCAGCTATGCCAGGCTTATCTGAGCAAATCGCTCGGCACTCTATATACAGAATAAATCTATACGTAACTTCTTAACCTGAACATAATACAATGTCGACATCTACAGATAATTCTCAGGAAAAGCGGGCCAACCGTACGCTGCTTATCACAATGGCCATCGTTGTGGTGGCTGTAGTAGCCATTGCAATAGTAGGCTTTTTATTCATGAACCGCCCCGACAGCTATATCGAGGGGCAGGTGGAAGGCACTACAATACGTATTTCGGGTAAATTGCCCGGACGCGTGGTCGAACTTTACGCACATGAAGGCGATACAGTACACGCCGGAGATACACTCGTGCGCATACATTCTTCAATCGTAGAGGCACAGCTCGGCCAGGCCGAGGCCATGCGTGAGGTTGCCCAGGCCCAGAATAAGAAAATCGACGCGGGCACCCGCTCGCAGATTGTGAATGCCGCTGCCGACCTGCTCCGTCAGGCCCAGGCTGCCGAGACCATCACCAAGAAAACCTACGACCGCATGGAGCGTCTTTTCTCTGAAGGAGTTATCTCCGAGCAGAAGCGCGACGAGGCCAAGGCCGCATACGACGCAGCCGTAGCCGCCCGCGGAGCTGCCGAAAGCCAGCTCTCGCTTGCTAAAGCAGGTGCTCAGAGCGAAGACAAGCAGTCGGCCGCAGCTATGGTGGATGCTGCTGACAGTGGCGTCGACCAGGTTCAGGCTGTACTCGAAGACAGCTACCTCACAGCACCCTTCGACGGAACTATAGATCAGGTTTATCCCGAAGTAGGCGAGCTCGTGGCCCTCGGAGCCCCAATCATGAGCCTGCTCCGCACCGACGACCGCTGGGTTACATTCAATGTCCGCGAGGAACTGCTCAACGACCTTCCCATGGGCTCGGAGATGAAAGTCATGATTCCGGCTCTCGGGAAAAAGGAGATTGACGTGAAAATATACTATATCCGCGATATGGGTAGCTATGCCACCTGGCATTCCACCAAGTCGACCGGCAGCTACGACAGCCGCACATTCCAGATCAAGGCCCGTCCTACTGAGGAGGTGCCCGGTCTGCGCCCCGGTATGTCGGCTATATACTCTCATCCTACCAGCGACAAATAAGAGCTTACGACAATGGCAGACCTTGGATTCATAGCCGGAATAAAACGCGAGATAAACCGCATGTGCTCACGCCGCATGTATCTGTGCGGTATGGTCATAGTGCCGCTGTTTATCGCCGTCTTCTTCCTGAGCATACTCAGCGAGGGGCTGCCCGAACATGTGCCCACCGCGGTGGTCGATCTCGATCATTCATCGATGTCGCGCTCGGTGACACGTTCGCTCAAAGCCCTGCAGCTGCTTGATATTAACCAAGAGTGTGAGAGTTACGACAAGGCACTCGACGCCGTGCGGCAAGGCAGTGTATTCGGTTTCTTCGTCATTCCTGCCAACTTCGAGAGAGACGCCCTGTCGGGTCGTACTCCAACTTTGGAATACTACACCAACATGACTTACTTCGTGCCCGGCACCCTATCTTTCAAGGGCTTCAAGACAGTGGCTGTGGCTACTGCCGGAGGCGTGGTGAAGGAAACTCTCGTAAGTCTCGGTCTTACCCCCGACCAGGTTTCTGAACTTGTGCAGCCGGTGGCTATCGACCAATTTCCGCTCAATAACCCGTGGATGAACTACGCCATCTATCTGTGCCCGTCGTTCACCGTGTGTACGTTTGTACTCATGATCATGCTCATGACGGTGTTCTCAATCACCATAGAGATAAAGAACGGCACGTCGACACGTTGGCTTGAGGTTGCCAAAGGCCGCATCACCGTTGCTTTGGCCTCCAAGCTTCTACCGCAGACCATAGTGTTCTTCAGCGTAGGTCTGTTTATCCTCTGGTTGCTATTCGGCTATTCGCATTTCCCGCTCAACGGATCGTTAGGTTGGATGATTGTGGCTACCTTCCTCACAGTAATAGCCTCGCAGAGTTTCGCAGTATTTATCTGTTCAGTAGTACCCAATCCGCGTCTGGCTTTCAGTCTCTGCGCGTTGTTCGGCATTCTGTCATTCTCTTTCACCGGTTTTTCTTTCCCGGTTCAGAGCATGTATGGCTTCCTGGCTGTATTCAGCTGGCTCGCCCCGATCAGATACTGGTTCCTTATCTATGTCAACGAGGCGCTCAATGGAGTGGCGCTATATTATTCGCGTCTCTACTTCGCGGCCCTCTTGCTCTTCCCTCTCGGCACCTTCACTATGCTGTGGCACCTGAAGCGCGCATGTCTCAAACCCGTCTACGTGCCTTGATATGAATGTATTTCAGAAAATATTGAACTGGATGTCCGGTATGGGCCGTGTATTCCGCCGCGAGTTCAAGCTCATGGTGCACGACCCCGGTGTGCTGCTGTTCTTCGTGGCCCTCCCGCTGGCATATCCTATTGTATATACGCTTATATATAATCCTGAGGTAGTTCGCGAACTACCCGTAGCCGTTGTCGATGATTCGCGCACGGCGGCCTCCCGCGATTTTGTCCGTAAGGCCGATGCCAGCCCGTCTATCGATATTTACGCCTATTGCCCCAATATGGCCGATGCCAAGGAACTTATGGCCGAGGGTAAGGTATTCGGCATCATGCAGATTCCGGGCGACTACTCCAAGTGTATCGGCCGTGGTGAACAGGCTCACGTTGAGTTCTACGCCGACATGAGCCTTCTCCTCCGTTACCGTACCTTTGTCTCGGCTCTTACCGACCTTCAGCTTGAAGTGATAAGCGACATCACGGGCGAACGCATCTCCTCGGTTGGTCTGGAGTCTCTGGCAGCCGGGTCGGGTGGTTTGCCCATCAAGAGCGAGAGTAATTTCCTAGGTGACACTGAGCAGGGCTTCGCCTCGTTTGTCATTCCCGGCATCGTCATCCTCATCCTCCAGCAGAGTATGATATTGGGCATAACCCTACTTGGAGGTACCTCGCGCGACCGGCGTCGCCGTAACGGTGGTATAGATCCGAAGGCGATTTCCGGAGTTGGTGCCATGGCTTCGATATGGGGCAAAGCTCTTGCATATGTAGTGTTCTATATCCCCCTCACCATCTATATCATGCGGTTCATACCGGAGATTTTCAATCTTCCGCATTATGGTTCGCCTGTGCATTATCTCCTCTTCATCTTCCCCATGTTGTTGGCTACAGCCTTCCTGGGTTTGACCCTCAACATCTTCATGAAGGAGAGGGAGAGTGCGTTCATCATCATAGTATTCACCTCGGTGGTGTTCCTTTTCCTTTCCGGTCTTACATGGCCCCGATATGCCATGAATGACCTGTGGCTCTGGGTGGGCAATTTTGTGCCTGCCGTATGGGGTGTGGAAGGCTTTATCCGCATCAATAGTAATGCAGCCTCTCTTCCGGAAGTGGGAACGGCTTTCTGGTGGCTCTGGAGTCTGGTGGCCGTATATATGGTGACAGCCGCTGTGGTGATGAAGGTCACCACTCCAGCAAAACGATGATATGGCAGGAATAAAGAGTCTGGCCAAAGATACGGCCATATATGGCATCAGTTCAATTGTGGGCAGGTTCCTCAACTGGATGCTGGTGCCTCTGTACACCATCATGTTTCCGGTTGCGGAATATGCCGTGGTCACTTTCGTATATGCGGTGGTGGCTATGGCGATGGTCATACTCACATACGGTATGGAGACCGGCTTCTTCCGGTTCGCCAACCATGAGCGATGGAGTAACCCTATGGAGGTATACTCCACCTCACTTATTTCTCTTGCTGTCAGTTCTACAGCCTTTGTGGGGCTGGTGGTCATTTTCCTGAAGCCTGTCACCGGCTGGATGGAATGTACGGACCATCCGTCGTATGTGGTAATGATGGCCGTATGCGTAGCTATGGATGCCTTTATGGCCATCCCCTACAGTTACCTCCGTTACCGCAAGCGTCCTCTGAGATTCGCCTTCCTGAAACTTATAAATATAGGCCTCAATATAGGCTTGAATCTCTTTTTCATTCTTCTGTGCCCCTGGCTGATGAATCATGCCCCCTCGACGGTCAATTGGTTCTATCGCGCCGACTTCGGGATAGGATATATATTCCTGGCCAATCTCATCGCTTCGGCTGTAAACCTTGTGATGCTCTGGCCCGAGCTAAGAGGCTTCAACTGGAAATTCAACGGGGTTCTATGGCGTGAGATGCTGCGTTATTCGGCGCCTCTGCTTGTGCTTGGAGCCGCCGGAGTGATGAACCAGACCATCGACAAGATTCTCTATCCTACACTGGCTGCACACAGGCCCGATGCCATGTACGAGCTCGGCATATATGGTGCCAACTACAAGCTCGGCATACTCCTGCTTGTGTTCCTCCAGGCATTCCGCTTCGCCTACGAGCCCTTTATCTTCGCACGCACAAAAGATGAGGCCGGGGGCAAGAAACGTGCCTACAGTGAGGCTATGAAATATTTCGTGGCGTTCGCGTTGCTTATATTCCTCGGGGTAATGTTCTACCTCGATGTTATAAAGTATTTTATCTCCCCGAGATACTTCAGCGGCCTCAAGGTTGTGCCCCTGCTGATGATGGGCGAGCTTTTCTTCGGTATATTCTATAACCTGTCGGTATGGTACAAGATCACCGACCGCACCATGTGGGGCATGTGGTTCTCGCTCATGGGGCTGGCTGTGACTCTGGTGTTAAATATCACACTTGTTCCGTCGATGGGATACATGGGCTGTGCCATAGCGGCGCTTGGCAGTTACGGCTTCATGATGGTGATGAGCTACTTCATAGGTCAGCATTATTACCCGGTAGATTATCATATGAGTCATCTGCTCGGCTATTTCGGTATTGCGGCTGTGCTCTACGGCATCGGCTTGTACGCATTGCCGGCGCTCGGATTAGGCGATGTGATCAACGGCTTGGTTCGACTTCTGCTGTTGGCCTTGTTTGTATTTATTTTCCTGCGTTGGGAGCATCTTAATCTCCGCTCGCTCATTCCGCACAAGCATCATTGATGAAGATTGTAATCATCAATCATAGCGATACGCTCGGAGGCGCTTCGGTGGTGAGTTACCGCCTGATGAAGGCTCTCCGCGCTATGGGTGTCGATGCGTCGATGCTTGTATCACATAAAGCCGGAAATGACCCGCATGTGCATATGGCCGGCATGAGCCTGCGCCGTAAGTATACCTTTTTGGCCGAGCACCTGCGCATATTCACTGCCAACGGCTTCAACCGCGACGATCTTTTCAAGGCTTCAATAGCCACTGACGGGTTGCCTCTGAGCCGCCACCCGCTCGTTAAGGAAGCCGATGGGGTGATTATCAATTGGGTGAACCAAGGCATGCTTTCCTTGCGTGAAATAGGCCGTATAGCCGCAGCCGTGCCGACTGTATGGACTATGCACGACATGTGGAACCTGACCGGAGTATGCCACCATGCAGGTGAGTGCCTGGCCTATAGAGCTCCAGCCGGATGCGCCGATTGTCCGCTCATGCATGGACGAGCCGGCAAGCACGACCTTTCTGCCCGCACTTTCAGCCGGAAAAAAGACTTATACGCCTCTGTGGATATTCAATTCGTTGCCGTGAGCACCTGGCTCCGCAAGCTTGCGGAGAAGAGCTCGCTTATGGCCGGATGCCGGGTGTCTGTAATACCTAATGCCTTTCCTATTGAAGATTTTTATACTTCGCCGCGCATGGCATCGGCTCCCTTCGGATTGCCCGAAGATAAGAAACTGATTGTGATGGGGGCGGCCCGTCTCGACGATCCTGTGAAGGGCTTGCCTTATGCCATCGAAGCCCTCAACCGCCTCCGGCGCGATGATGCCATGGTGGTGTTTTTCGGAGCCGTGCGCGACCCGCATGCCTTCGACAGCCTTCATTTTCCCTATCGCCACATAGGCCCGGTGTCTGAGGCGGAGCTGTTGCGCGAGCTGTATGCCCGTGCGACGGTGGTGATGTCGACATCTCTCTATGAGACTCTCCCCGGCACTTTGATCGAAGGCCAGGCGGCCGGTTGTACCCCCGTAAGTTTCGACCGGGGTGGCCAGGCTGATATAATCGATTCGTCATCGGCCGGGTATCTTGTGCCTGCCTACGATACTGAAGCATTTGCCTCCGCGCTCGACTCGGCACTCGATAATCCGCTCGACCGCACGTCTCTGCATAATTCGGTAGAAAAAAAATTCTCTGCCACTGCGGTGGCAGAGAAGTATAAGGCATATTTCAGTAAATTATAATCTTACTGCGGCACCACCACGCCAACGAGGCGCAGGGTGATACTCTCCGATTTACCGGCTCCGTTTTTCAGGCGTAGGCGTACCTCCTTGTCCATCTCACCGCGCTGTCCTTTGGGTGAGAACGATACCTTCACGGCATTGCTCTTGCCGGGCATGGTTGGCTTGCGGTTATAGTCGGGTGTGGTGCATCCGCATGAGGCGTTGGCCGAGAGAATCGACACAGGCTCGGAGCCGGTGACGGTAAATTCAAACTCGTGGGTAACCGAAGGATCTCCGGCCTTGACTGTGCCGAAATCGTAGATAAGTTCCTTGAATTCAACCCCAACTTTCTCGCCTGGAGTGCGGCGTGCCTCCATGGCGCCGATGCTTATCACGGCAAGCAGGAGGAAAAGAAATATTTTTTTCATATCTGTAATCTTGGTTATTGATTCAGTTAGTTCAACGGCCGAAGTACTTGCCGAGCACATCGGCGGCTGCCGCGAAGCTTGACCGGCGGTTAGCCAGTACGTCGGCTTCAGATGTCTCTAGCATTTTCTGTATCTCCGGATTGTCGTAGAAATGCTTGCGGAGTTGCTCGTCGATGGTCTCGTACATCCACCAGCGTGCCTGCTGTTGGCGCTTGGTCTCGAAGTAGCCGTTCGACTTCACGAAGTCGAAATAACGGTCGATCATGGCCCATACTTCCGGAATACCGAGCTCATAGTAGCCGGAGTAGGTGAGTACTTCCGGCATCCATCCTGAAGTTGTGGGCGGGAAGAGATGCAGAGCCGAGCGGTATTGGGCCTGTGCCAACTGGGCCGGCCCTACGTTATCGCCATCGGCCTTGTTGATCACGATTCCATCTGCCATCTCCATTATGCCTCGCTTGATGCCTTGGAGTTCGTCGCCGGCACCGGCAATCTGGATAAGAAGGAAAAAATCGACCATAGAGTGTACGGCGGTCTCGCTCTGGCCCACTCCGACCGTTTCGACGAAAATATTATTGTAGCCTGCAGCCTCGCACAGAACTATGGTCTCGCGGGTCTTGCGGGCCACACCTCCGAGCGACCCTGCCGAGGGGGAAGGGCGGATGAAGGCCGATGGATGTACAGCCAGTTTCTCCATTCGGGTTTTGTCGCCGAGGATAGAGCCTTTGGTGCGTTCGCTCGAAGGGTCGATGGCCAGTACGGCCAATTTGCCCCCTTCTTTAAGCACATGGAGCCCGAAGACGTCGATACTTGTGCTCTTTCCGGCACCCGGCACGCCGGTAATGCCTATGCGGCGTGAATTGCCGGAGTGAGGAAGGCATTTTTCAATTACTTCCTGA
The DNA here is from genome assembly GCA_910586595.1 of uncultured Muribaculaceae bacterium. Classification (GTDB taxonomy): domain Bacteria; phylum Bacteroidota; class Bacteroidia; order Bacteroidales; family Muribaculaceae; genus CAG-873. The sequence continues at coordinate 38,817 of CAJUJB010000006.1, forward strand.
GCCAGCGAATAGTGGTCGGGCGCGAGGCTCTCCACGAGAGTCACCGCGCGGCTGAGCACCGTCACGTCGCCTTTGAGTATACCTTCCACCAGTTCAGATACTGTTGGCAGGGGTTTACGGCGCGGGCGTTTGCTCAGATAGGGATTCACTATAGGCGGCTGGTTTACGCCGCTGTTTACGGTCAGACCGATATATTGGGAGTCGTTTTCGGGGTGTTCCATGATATTTTTATAACTGCGTCAGCGGTTGAAGAGTTTAGTAAGATCTGATAAGAATGAGGCCACAGACTCTTTACTCTCCACGGGTATGCGGAGCTCGGTGCGTCCGGTGGTCTCGTCGGTAGTGACAAGTGTGTCGATAAGACGGCTGCAAGCCTCGGGTGAGGCGAGTGTGCGGGCCAGCGAAGAGATGAAGTTCACACCATTGGCCACGAGGCGGGCGGTGTCTGTGTCGGGTTGCTCTGTGTCAGCAACGTTGTCGTCGGGCTCGGTTTCGTCGAAGGTGAGGTTGGGCGCGGTAGCCGCAGGCAGCACGGTGTCGGATTCTTCATTGCGGCTAACCAGAGTACCTTCCGATTCATCGGATACAGCTTCGCCTTGCTCGGCAAAAATCTTTGCAATATTGTCGAGCTTGCTGTCATCGAGGGTTATCTGGCTTTCGCCCCCGTCGAGGACACCGGCCAGCAGATTTCCCTTGAAGTTCAGCTTGGCCAGCATTCGCTCTTCGATTGTTCCGGCCGAAACCATATTCACCACCTGGATGCGTTTGGTCTGCCCGAGGCGGTGTATGCGTGCAATCCGCTGCTCAAGCACGGCGGGATTCCAAGGCATGTCAAGGTTAATGATCAGGCTGGCGGCCTGAAGGTTGAGTCCGGTGCTGCCGGCGTCGGTCGAGAGAAATACACGAGTCTCGGCGTCAGCATCGAAATTCTCGGTAAGCTTCCGCCGTTTGGCCGATGGCACTCCGCCATGGAGATATTCATATTTTACTCCGGCCCGGTCGAGTTCTTCGGCCAGTATACGTGTCATCCGTTCCCACTGGCTGAAAATGACGGCTTTTTCGTCGCCGCATTCTATCATGGCCAACACGAGTTGGAGGGCTTCGCCTATTTTGGTGTCGAAGCGGGTTTTCTGGTCAAGAACGAAGGTGCTGTCGCACACCATACGCATCTGGCTGAGTGTAAGCAGAAGGCGCTTGCGGTCTTTTTCGGAGAGAAACCGCATGGTCTGCCATTTGTGCACCAGTTGGGCTACAGATGTCTGGTATTGGTCGTGTATCTCGCGCTGCTCGCGCGTCATAGGCACGAAGAGTACTTTATCTGTGCGCTCGGGCAGCTGAAGCATTACGTCGGTCTTGCGGCGGCGGATAAGGCAGTTCTTAAGCCGTGCCGATATATTATCGAGCTTTGTATATCCGGTAACCTTCCCTGATGGCGATGTAAGCACATGCCGGTCGATAAACTCGTAGTAGGGGCCGAGGGCGTACTGATCTACGAATTGCATCACCGAATAAAGTTCTTCCGGCTTATTCTCAAGTGGAGTGCCGGAGAGAACCACACAGTAGTCTGCTTCAACCCTACGCGCCGCCTGGGAAATCTGGGTATTCCAGTTTTTCAACCGCTGCACCTCGTCCATTATCATGCAGTCGACGCGCAGTGTGCCGAGCGATTTTATATCGTTGGCCAAAGTGTGGTACGACACTATACGGTAGAACGATGCCTCATGGTAGAGTTTACGGCGCTGTTGGCTGGCTCCCTCAATCATGGTCACATCAGAGTCGGTGAAGCGCTCTATCTCTTTTTTCCATTGATATTTGAGAGATGTAGGGCAAACTATCAGCACCGAGCCTATCATGTTCTTACTCTTCATGAGCTCGGCAGCCCCGATGGCCTGCACGGTCTTGCCAAGGCCCATCTCATCGGCTATGAGCGAGCGACCCGCGCCGAACGCGAATCGTATACCTTCTTCCTGGTAGGGATATAGTTTAGTGTGGAGCAGACGGCTGAGATCTGTCTCGGTCACTTCTTCAAGCAGAGCCTTACGGCGGCGCCGGTCACGTTCTTCGATTATGTAGTTGAGCGCGTCGGGATAGCAATGGAACCTCGGGTCGATTTTCCGGGCGCGTTCCATGAACGACGGCAGCTCGGCAACCATACCAGGCACAGCTACCATGTCGTCGTCGAAGTAACGCATGGCCGTCATTGTAAGTTCCTCCGGCGTGTCCTGGCCGAGGCGTAGCCGCAATTTACGGCCTCCTCGGTAGCTTATATACAGGGCCGGACGACGCGGCAGAGCCGTGACGGGCTTCTTGTTCCTTTTTTCGAGCCAGAGTGCCACTGCCTCGATATGCTTGCAGGTGCCGAGACAACTGGTGCGGTAGTCCATGCAGTCGCAGTAATTCCACTCGCTGTCGGCTCCGTGATAGTTGACTTTATATGTGCGTCGGCTCTGCATCCCGGTGACACTATAGAGCCCGGGCGACCAGCGGTCAGATACCTCGGCCACGGCGAATGACCCTCGCTCGGCTGCCTGACGGCGGAGCGTGGTCTGCCACTCCCGGAGGCTCATGCCTTCAGGCCGTGGGGGAGGTACTGTTTTCGGGCGGCTGTCGCTTTTATTTTTCATATGGCTCTTATAATTATGCAAAATTACAGACAAAGCCCCGCTTTTGCAAGCCACAGCATATAAAAAAGTTGAACTAAGCGCTCCGCAGTATTGTTATATAGGCAAAGACACAATGTCGCGGACGTTACCGGAGATAGTAATCTCCATCCACCCCAGGCGGCTGAAAGTGCTGCCGGCGTCCGATGCGGCAAGCAAAGGTGTCAGGGAAAAAGACTCAGTTCTCCTCCCTCCTCCGGTGCGACCCCGCCTTCTGACCCTTTCCTCCGGCCCGGCCGGCGGAGGTGCTTGACCAGAAGGCGGGGCCGTGCCGTAAAGTGCTATGACAAATACTGTTTCACCGACTGAAAAATATTTAAACCCGCAACCTTGATACCCCGGCAGACGTTCTATCCTCCGCAGTACAGAACTATATGTGCTCGTTTAAATTTTATTAATAAAGAAATTTTTCCTTATTTAGATGCAAAGCCAAAAATTTTTTATACCTTTGCACTCGATAAACAAGGCCGACGCAGAAATGCCGGATGCCGGACACTCACGATACAAACATTAAACACCATATTTTTTCAAGCACACAATGAGCAAGATTGAAGAAATCAAAAAAGCCCGTGTAGCAGAGATCAAAGCCGACCTCGCTAAATACGGCATCGAAGGTACTACTGAAGTAGTATACAACCCCTCTTACGAAGAACTCTTCGAGCAGGAAACCCTCCCCACCCTCGAAGGCTTCGAGCGCGGCGTCGTTACCGAACTCGGCGCTGTTAACGTAATGACCGGCGTTTACACCGGCCGTTCGCCTAAAGACAAATTCATTGTCCTCGACGAAAAATCTAAAGACACCGTATGGTGGACTACTCCCGAATATCCCAACGACAACAAACAGGCTTCTGAAGAAGCTTGGGCTGCTTGCAAGAAACTCGCCGTTGACGAGCTCTCTAACAAGAAACTCTATGTTGTCGATGGCTTCTGCGGCGCTAACAAAGACACCCGCATGGCTGTCCGCTTCATCATGGAAGTGGCATGGCAGGCTCACTTCGTGACCAACATGTTCATCCGTCCTACCGCTGAAGAACTCGAAAACTTCACCCCCGACTTCCTCGTTTACAACGCTTCTAAAGCTAAACTTACCAACTACAAGGAACTCGGCCTCAACAGCGAAACCGCAGTTGTATTCAACATCTCAACCCGTGAGCAGGTTATCATCAACACCTGGTACGGCGGTGAAATGAAGAAGGGTATGTTCTCGATGATGAACTACTACCTCCCCCTCAAGGGCATCGCTTCAATGCACTGCTCTGCTAACACCGACATGAACGGCGAGAACACCGCCATCTTCTTCGGTCTTTCTGGCACAGGTAAGACTACCCTTTCTACCGACCCCAAACGTCTCCTCATCGGTGACGACGAACACGGCTGGGATGACAGCGGCGTATTCAACTTCGAAGGTGGCTGCTATGCTAAGGTTATCAACCTCGACAAAGACAGCGAGCCCGACATCTACAACGCAATCCGTCGTGACGCCCTCCTCGAGAACGTTACCGTTGAAGAAACCGGCAAAATCGACTTCGCTGACAAGAGCGTGACCGAAAATACCCGCGTATCTTATCCTATCGACCACATCGAGAAGATTGTTAAACCCATCTCTCACGGCCCTGCTGCAAAGAATGTAATCTTCCTCAGCGCTGACGCATTCGGTGTACTTCCTCCCGTTTCTATCCTTACCCCCGAGCAGACCAAGTACTACTTCCTCAGCGGCTTCACCGCTAAGCTCGCCGGTACAGAACGCGGCATCACCGAGCCTACCCCCACCTTCTCGGCTTGCTTCGGCCAGGCATTCCTTGAGCTCCACCCCACCAAATACGCTGAAGAACTCGTTAAGCGTATGCAGGCTTCGGGTGCCAAGGCTTACCTCGTGAACACCGGTTGGAACGGTACTGGCAAGCGTATCTCTATCAAAGATACCCGTGGCATCATCGACGCAATCCTCGACGGCGCAATCCTCAAGGCTCCTACCAAGAAGCTCCCCATCTTCGACTTCGAAATTCCTACCGAACTCCCCGGCGTGGATCCCAAAATCCTCGACCCCCGCGACACCTACGCAAACCCCGAGGAATGGACAAAGAAGGCCGAAGACCTCGCTGCCCGCTTCATCAAGAACTTCAAGAAATACGAAAACAACGAAGCCGGTAAGGCTCTCGTTGCAGCTGGCCCCCAGCTCTAAGCTGAGCGCTGCCTGACAGCATATCTGCCGGCCCGGTTCTATCTCTGAACCGGGCCGGTATTTTTTTATTGCGCCTGTGAAAAAATTTGCCCTCAATAAGCTTTTGAGCTAACTTTGCAGAACTATGGAAAAGATTATACCTGACTGGGCATACGGCATGAACTGCGCCGTGACTGTGGCCGATGCCGATTGCAATATAATATACATGAACGAGCGCTCGCGCCTTACTTTCGCCAACCGAGGCGGAGCTGATCTGATCGGCCATAATCTGATGGATTATCATAACGATAACTCCAAGGCAATCATACGACGCCTGCTGGCTGAAGGTGGTACAAATGCATACACCATCGAGAAAGAGGGCGTGAGAAAAATGATTTTCCAGTCGGCATGGCGCGATGAGCAGGGCAAGATTGCCGGACTCGTTGAACTGTCGATGATCATTCCTGAAAATATGCCTCACTACGTGCGTAAATGACTACCACCTCAAAAAAAAATGCTATTTTTGCACGTTAAACCTTAATGACCTACAATTATGCCGGGAGTAAAGCCTAAAAAAGCCCTGGGGCAACATTTTCTGACCGATCTGAGCGTCGCAGCACGCATCGCCGCGACCCTTGATGACTATACCGAGTTGCCCGTACTTGAAGTGGGCCCCGGCATGGGCGTGCTCACCGAATTCCTTCTCCAGACTCATCCTGCCGATAAAGTCACCCTCGCTGAAATAGACACCGAGAGTGTCGACTGGCTCAAATCACATCTCCCTCAACCGCAGCCACGCATTGTAGAGGGCGATTTCCTGCGCATGGATCTGGCTGAGCTCTTCCCTGATGGAGAAGACTTCTGTGTGATTGGTAATTATCCCTATAATATCTCGTCGCAGATCTTCTTCCGCGTGCTCGACTACAAAGACCGTGTGCGCTGCTGCTCAGGCATGCTCCAGCGCGAGGTGGCCGAGAGGCTTGCCGCGGCTCCCGGCACAAAAGCCCGTGGCATTCTAAGTGTGCTTCTGCAGGCGTGGTATGATGTGGAGTATCTCTTCACGGTGTCGGAAAAGGTTTTCAATCCTCCTCCAAAAGTCAAGTCCGGAGTAATCAGGATGGTGCGTAACTCTGTTACGGAGCTCGGCTGCGATGAGGCTCTGTTCAAGACTGTGGTTAAGACCACATTCGGGCAGCGGCGTAAGACTCTCCGCAATTCCGTGCGGTCGCTACTGCCGGCCGGTACAGTCCTTCCGGAAGGTGATGAATTTGCAAATCTGCGCCCCGAGCAGCTTTCTGTTGATCAATTTATAGAACTTACACGCCGCGTGGCCCAACTGCGCAATAATAAGATATGAAGGAATACACCGACGAATATCTCAAGCAGATAAAGGAGATCATAAGCAACGATAATGAGGCTCAGGCACGTGCCGAGCTCGCATCGTTGCACCCCGCCGACATTGCCGAGTTATATCAGAATCTGGATCTGCCCGAAGCTGAATACCTTTTCAAATTGCTTGATGAGGAAAAGGCCGCAGATGTGCTCATGGAGCTGGACGAAGACGACCGTCTCAAGCTCATCAGCGAGATGCCTGCAGAGGAAATCGCCCAGACCATCGACCACCTTGATACCGACGATGCCGTAGACCTTATCCAGCAGCTCGATGAAGAGGAACGCGACGAAATCCTCTCGCATATCGACGACGTTGAGCAGGCAGGCGACATTATCGACCTTCTGAAATACGACGAAGACACTGCCGGTGGCCTCATGGGTACCGAGATGATCGTTGTCAATGAGAATTGGTCGATGCCGGAGTGTATCAAGCAGATGCGTCTTCAGGCGGAGGACATGGATGAGATTTACTACGTTTATGTCGTTGACAACGACTATAAGCTGCGTGGCACTCTCCCGCTGAAGATGATGCTCACCCATCCGTCAGTGTCGAAGATCAAGCATGTGATGGAGGCAGACCCCGTAAGTGTGAAGGCCGATACTCCGATCGACGATGTGGCCCTTGACTTTGAGAAATACGACCTTGTGGCCATGCCTGTGGTCGATTCCATAGGGCGCCTCCTTGGCCGTATAACCGTCGACGACGTAATGGACCAGGTGCGTGAGTCAAGCGAGCGCGACTATCAGCTGGCATCAGGTATCTCCTCCGATGTCGACGCCGACGACTCGGTATTCGCCCAGACAAAGGCCCGCATCCCCTGGTTGCTCGTAGGCATCGCCTCCGGACTGCTTGCATCGGTCATTCTCGGTACATTCGAGGCTCAGCTGCAGGCAGTGACCGCATTGGCTCTTTTCATCCCCATCATCGGTGGTACGGGTGGTAATGTAGGTGTGCAGGCTTCGGCTATCGTGGTGCAGGGTCTTGCCAACGGCTCACTCGACATCAAGAATTTCGCCTCTCAGCTCGGTAAAGAGATACTCATCGGCTTGTTGAATGCCACAGTCATCACCGCAGTCGTGCTGGTCTACAACCTTATAATGATGCCTTCCGACCTTGCTGTGACCTTATCGGTGGCAGCCTCGCTCTTCGTGGTGGTGATGTTCGCCTCGATTTTGGGTACGGTGGTGCCTCTTACGCTTGAGAAACTGCATATAAACCCAGCGCTTGCCACGGGCCCCTTTATACAGATCTCCAACGACATCGTCGGGCTTATAATCTACGTGCAGATTTCCACCTTCTTCCTCCGGGCAATGACCGACATTGCCATTTAGCTCAGTCGGCGCTCTATGCGGTTGCCAGGCCGTATATTGAGGCTGAATGCGGCGCTCCGTCCGGTGGCCTCGCTCTTGTAGTTGAAGTGGTAACGCTCTGCACCGAAACAATCGGCAACCACATAGGCGGCCGTAGCCTTCTCTCCGGGAGTCAGTCCGGGCGTGAGCCGTTCTTCTATCGTGACATCGAATCCGATTATAGTCACGGCAAGGCTGTAAGCCCCGTTCATGTTGACTCCTTCAAGGCCGAAACGGTGTATTTCAAGCAGTCCGCGGTCGTTGACCATGGCCACAATGCCCGGTTCCGAGGGCGCCGCGTCGTCGCGTAGAGTGCCTCCGAAAAGGAATGTGCGTGCCGCTCCGCGGCGTGAAGGCATTGCCACAGCTCCCACAACGGCAGCCGCGATAAATGCTGTGATGACGTAGAATTCTACGGTCTGGAATATGCTAAGTGTAATCATTACGCCTCAAAAATACTCATAAAAATCCATATTGCCAAATGCCTGGCCCCCTCCTCTCGATTCTAAGGCGCCTCTTCGACGGCTACGTAGTTCCGCGCACATGCCCGGTATGCGGAGCTGTGCTTGAGCCTGCGGAGAAAGCCATGTGCATGGAGTGCCTGATGAAGTTGCCGCTATGCCATGAGCGTGGAGTGGAGATTTTCGACATGCGCGGTGCCGTGGTCAATGCTTCGGCGCCCGTCGGGTTGGTGGCTGCGTGGTATAGATACGATCCAGTATCGCCGTATGCAGAGCTTGTCCGTACTGCAAAATACCGGGCTTGTCCTTCGTTGGCTCGTGAATTGGGCCGCATGTTCGCGCGTGAGCAGCTACGCCGGGCGGTGGCGGCCAGAGAATTGGCACTGGCAGATGTTGATGTGCTCTTGCCAGTGCCTATGCATTGGAGCAAACGGCTGAGGCGTGGCTATAACCAGAGCGAGGAAGTCGCTGCCGGCATGGCTGAAGTGCTGGATATTCCTGTCGGCGACAATCTCGTGGCCGTAAAGCCTCATAAGACGCAGACCCGCCTTAGCCATTCACAGCGGCAATCCAATCTAAGAGGTTGTTTTGCCCTGACTTTTCCCGAGGAGCTCGAAGGCTTGAATGTGGCTGTGGTCGACGATATTATCACCACTGGCTCGTCGATGAATGAGGCGGCTGCGGCTATATCTTGGAGCGCACCAAAAGTTGCCTCCATATCTTTTCTTGCTCTGGGGCTTACGGTGAAAAAAGGGTAGGTTAAGCTTCAGCCAAGTGTCATTGGGGTCACGGTTCCCCACGACGAGCGGTCGAGCGAACGGTAATTCACAGCCTCGCTTATGTGGTGCGGAAGTATGGCGTCCGACGCCTCGAGATCGGCGATTGTGCGGGCCACCTTAAGTATACGGTCGTATGCGCGGGCCGACATGTCGTGCTTGGTCATTGCCTTCTTGAGTATCGCCAGCGCCTCCGGGGATAACGAGCAGTACTGTGCCTGCAAGCGCGGAGTGATCTGTGCGTTGCAGTGGATGTCGGGCTCGCCGGCATAGCGCCGTGCCTGAATCTCGCGGGCCTTCATCACACGCTCGCGGATGGCCGATGATGATTCGCCTGAGGCGTGCGCTGACAGCTCGTCGAATGGTACGGGCATGATTTCCACGTGCAGGTCGATGCGGTCAAGCAGAGGGCCTGAAATGCGGTTCATATAGCGGCTGACGGCTCCGGGAGGACACGTACATTGTTTGGTAGGGTGAGTATAGTAGCCGCACGGGCATGGATTCATCGACGCAACGAGCATAAATCCGGCCGGATAATCTACCTGATATTTGGCGCGTGAAACGCTGATATGACGGTCTTCAAGCGGCTGACGGAGCACTTCGAGCACCGTGCGCGGGAATTCCGGGAACTCGTCGAGGAACAATATCCCGTTGTGTGCCAGAGATATTTCACCAGGCTTGGGATTGCTGCCACCCCCGACCATGGCTACGGGTGATACGGTATGATGAGGCGACCGGAAGGGTCTTACGGTCATGAGCCTCGATCCTCTGCGCAGTTTACCGGCCACCGAATGGATTTTTGTGGTCTCCAGAGCCTCGCCTAAGGTTAATGGGGGCATGATGGAGGGCAGACGTTTGGCCATCATGGATTTACCCGACCCCGGAGGGCCTATGAGCAGAATATTATGGCCGCCTGCGCAGGCTACCTCAAAGGCCCGCTTTACATTCTCCTGGCCTTTTACATCGCTGAAATCGCAATCGCAGATATTCTGTGCGGCGGCAAATTCGGCCCGGGTATCGACGATGGTCGGCTCTATAGTTGTATTTCCTTGCAGGAAGTCGACTACCTGCTTGAGATTGTCGACGCCGTAGACTTCAAGGCGGTTGACCACGGCGGCCTCCGTTGCGTTGGCCGAGGGAACTATCATGCCTTTGAAGCCACGTGCGCGCGCTTCGATGGCCATGGGTAGAATGCCCTTAACCGGCAATACCGATCCGTCGAGCGAGAGCTCGCCCATAATCATGTATTTATCTATTTCCGGTGCCTGGATAAGCTCGGAGCCTACGAGTATGCCCACTGCAATAGGTAAGTCGTAGGCTGAGCCTTCTTTGCGTACGTCGGCCGGCGAGAGGTTGATTACGGTTGAAAGCCTGGGGAGGTTAAACCCGCTCTGGGAGATGGCTGCGCGCACACGTTCCTGACTCTCTTTCACTGCCGTGTCGGCCAGGCCGACTATGCAGAACTGCATGCCTTTGCGCACCACAATTTCTACAGTCACGGTAATGGCGTTGATGCCCTGCAGGGCGGCGGCATAGGTCTTTACAAGCATGTCAGTCTTTTTTAAGGAGTGAGTTTATGAGTTTTTCTGCGGCACCTATCGATGGCCCCCGGTAAAGTTGGGTTCCGCTCGAGTCGCACAGCACTACGAAAGGCAGTGACGGGGCTCCGAGGCCATCGACGCTCATGGCGGCGAGTCCTCCGGCAGCCCATCCCTGGCTCCACGACGCGCTGTCGGTGCGGGTCGAGCGTTTCCATTCCATAGTGTCGGGCTCAAGCGAGAAGTCGAGCACAGCCAGCTTACTCTTGCCATAGCGCTTGCTCATGCGCCGCAAAGCGGGCACGATTGAGTCGGTACGGTCGGTCTGATTGGTGGTAAGGGTGATGAGCGAGAGTTTTTGGCGTGCGGGATTGAAACTTTGGAGCGAGTCGCGGTTATCGACGTACTTCATAGGCGGCACCGGGCCTAAGGCGGTTGATGTCACCAGACGCTGAAGTAGGTAGTTGTAGCTCTCGGTGAGGCTTGACGGGCGAGCTTGCGGGTCGATCAAGGCCATGAGTGAATCAGCCTCCTCCGGCGCGCCCGAGGCATCGAAGGCTGTGATGAGGAGGAGGGTTGAAAGCACATCTGAGGGATGGGAGCCGACATAGCCCGCAACGGTGGCATTGGTATGCTTGCGCATATTGTCGGCATTATCGCGCAGGAAGGAGGCCCAGCGCGAGCTCAGATCATTACCTGAAGCCTCTACGGCATAGGGGTCGGCAGGATCAAGGTGGATTTCATATGTCTCGCCATTCACCACATAGAGCCGGCCGAGCGGACGGTAGTCATAATCGGTTATCTCAAGTATGGTGGGCTGGGAGGCCGAGCCGAAAAACTCGAATTCGCCCTCACGGGCAGCCGTGATGATTGGTCGGTAAGCGCCGTCGGAGTAGTAACCGGCGCGGAGATTCATCGTCGGTTTACCTTTGAGTGTGCCGTTGACGCGGAACTGGTCATTGGCCGAGCAAGCGCCGGCAAGCACAGCGATGGCAAAAAGGAGGAGATAGAATATATTTTTCATCAGAAGTCACTGAAAAGTTTTGGCTTGATGAGGAGGCCAATCCTGAGTTGGGAGTGGAATTTATTATACTCGAGAAGTCCTTCTCCATAGCCGTTGAAGAACTGAAGGAAGAGGAATTGATTGTCTTTCTTGAAGATGCGGTACGATAAGTCAACTGTCGTATTGAAGCTGAAGTGCTTGCGCGGAACCACGGTCACACCTCCGCTGAACCGGCGGTTGTCGCTCAATACCTGAAAACCGAATTGGCAGAAGCCGCAGTAGTCGACTATATCTTTGTTGTTCATGCCGTCGACTATCGGAGCCCATATTTTTCCGTGCACCATCAGGTTTTTAGTTATCATCACATTGGCGGCCAGTGCCACGCGGTTCCACGACCGCGACTGGATGCTGTCGCGCCCGTTACTCTCGTGCTCGATGAGCAGTGTCATCTTGCCGATATAGCGGTTCTTGACAAAGAATGGCTTTGTAATGCCCACTCCCGGATTGAAGTTCAGGTCGGTCATGGGCATGGAATTTTCCAGAACGTTCCAGAAGCATTTCTGCGTATAGAACAGGTAGAGATACGTTCCCCACGGGAGGGTGCTGCGGGTGAGGCGCTGAGCTATGGAGATCTGGAATTTTATATTGGTGTTCTCGCGTGTGGGCTTCGGGCCTACAGGAGGGCCGAAGATGAAGTAGTTGTCTTTGTAAAGGCCGAAATACGGTTTGGAAAAGTCGCGTTTTACGCTGTCGGCATCGAGCGGATCGCCACCTCCGGTAACAAGAATCTGTGCCTCAGCGCATAATGAGCCGAGCAAGCATAGCAGGATGGCGATGATGAAACGTGGACGAAAATGTGATTGCATCTCTCTCTACTGGTGATAATCTGCAAAATTAATCAAAATTGCGTTATTTGCAGCCTTGACTTCCTTAAAAGACAATAATATGGGGAATTTTGACCTCCTCATATGAAAAACGGAAGCACCTTCGCGATGAAGATGCTTCCGTGGATGGATATGTAAGGAAGGTTTAGATCACATTTTCTTCAGCTTCTTCTTTTGCAGGGGCGGCAGGGGCCGGAGTGTCGGAGGTGACACGTTCGAGCCATTTTACCATGCCGAACATAACACCCATCGAGAGGAGGCATGCGCAGAAGAATACGCCCCATGCGTAGCTGATGGGCCAGTTCTCATACATGAGCGGGCCAATCCAGAGGAAGAGGTTGCCGACGGCTGTAGCGCCTAACCACAGACCTTGGCAGAGGCCCTGCAGATGCTTGGGAGCTACCTTTGATACGAACGACAGACCAAGGGGTGAGATGAAGAGCTCGGCCACCGTGAGGAAGAAATAGAGGGCTATGAGCACCCAGGGGCCAGCCTTGAGACCTTCTTTGGCCACGGCTGTCATAGAGCGGAATTCTTCGCCGGAGGGATAGCCCTTGACATAGCATACCAGGCAGAGGAAGAGGTAAGCTATGCCGGCAAGGCCCATGCCGATACCGATTTTCTTGGGGGTGGAAATCTCGCGGCCGCGACGCGATAATGCCGAGAAGAACATCATCACAAACGGGGTGAGCACGATTACGAAGAAGGGATTTACTGCCTGCCATATTTCAGGGGCGATGGTGTCGGTCTCCACGAAGTCGCGGGCGAAGAGCGAGAGAGAGGTTCCGTTCTGGTGGAAGGAGAGCCAGAAGAAGATTACTACGCCGAGCACTGCGAAGAGGGCTGCCATACGCTGTTTAATCTCTTTGGCCATGGCTTTTTTCTCTTCGGGGGTGTACTGCTGCACCTCGGCTTTGGCGCGGGCTGCAGGCGTGGGGAGTTGTTTCTTAGTGGCAATGAAGATGGTGAGAGAGATAAGCATTGCAGCCACAGAGGCGATAAACGAGTAGTGGATGCCGGTGTTGAATACGTCGAGGTATTGTGAGCAGAAGGCCTGGAGGTCGGCACCGGCAGTGTGTCCGGCGGCAGTGGCTACGGCGTAGAGGTTCTCCATGTTCTCGGCGGTCATGGTGTTGGTGACGCTGAGGAACTGATGGCATAGCGCGGGGAAATCTGCGTTATATGTCATGCCGTTGACACCCAGCCACCAGCTGCGGAGCATTGGAGCCACAAACGGAGCGATAAGGCCGCCGATGTTGATGAATACGTAGAAAATCTGGAAGCCAGAGTCGCGCTGGGCGCTGTAGCGGGGATTGTCGTACAGCTGACCTACGATAGCCTGAAGGTTGCCCTTGAAGAGGCCGTTGCCGAAGGCGATGAGGAAGAGGGCCGCGCAGGTGAGGGCGAGGAGCCATCCGCGGTTATCAACTGTGGCCAGGATAGGAATGGAGAGGAGTACATAGCCCAGGGTCATGATTACAAGGCCGTTGATGATTGTGCCTTTGTAGTTCTGGGTTTTGTCGGCTATGATACCGCCCACAAGGCTGAGTATGTAGATGCCTGCATAGAATACTGAATAGATAATTGAGCTCTGGTCGCCTGAGAGGCCGAATTTGGAGCAGAGGAAAAGCACAAGCACAGCGTTCATGATGTAGTATCCGAAACGCTCGCCCATGTTGCTCAATGCGGCAGGGATTAGGCCTTTGGGTTGGTTTTTGAACATAGTGACAAAGATGGGTTTATATATGGTTTTATAGTATCAAGGCTAAGAATGTGCTAAATTAATCAAAATATGCGAGAATATGGGGCCTGACATCGAAAAAAGCGATAATTCCTGTCAGAAGTCTTCGAGCAGAGGGTCGTCATCGCCTTCCGAGCCGGGCGGCAACATCGGGGCCGGAGCCGGTTTCTGAGGTGCTGGCGCGGGTTGAGGAGCTGTCTGGGGTTTGGGTGCCGGTTGCTGAGGCGCGGGGGCCTGCGGCTGAGCTTGGGGCGCCGGTTGCTGCACGGGTACAGCGGGCGCGGGAGCCGGAACAGTATCGGGCAGAGAGGGCTGTGGTGTCACTGCCGGAGTTTCTGGCTCTGGCTCTGGCTCTTCCGTCGGTTGTGGAAGCTCTGGTTCGGATATAAGCGTGTCGGTAACTATGTCGGGCTGGGCATCAGGCGCAGTCTCTTCTTCACTTGGCATTTCGGCGCTGGTTTCGATAGCCTCCTCTGCCTCAGCTTGAATGGCGTCGGCGTCAGGCAGTTCTTCTATCTCTTCTGGCCCGAGTAGCCCTGCCTGAGCGTCGATATAGTTCTGTTCTTCCAGATACTCGAAGTATTCCTCAAATGATCGGCCTTCTTCAAGCAGCAACTTGAAGTTGGCTTCGCTGATGGCGATTGGCCTGACTCCGGGCAAGAGTTTGAAGTCTTCGGAAGACGCCATTACAGATCGGTAGTGGTCAAGCTCGGCCTGGTTGTCGAATCCGCTGACAATGACCATGCCGAGACGGCCGAAGTTCATCTGCTCAAGGTCGAAGTCCTTCACTACGAATGAGCGGAAGTTATGGCGGGCAATCTCATAGAGCAGGAGGTTGGTGGGCACCTGGTCGGTGGCGAAGGTGAATACGAGGAGCTGGCGGGTGTCGGGATTGAGCTCGAACTCCGCAGGGGCGTTATTCCCCTCCATGGCGGTTGAGTCGTTGGTCAATCTCATATCCCATATCATACCTCGCATGTTCGATACTCCGGCCTGGAGTTCGCGGCCTTGGGCCATACCCTTGAGCCATGCAGCGGCTACGGGTGTGATGTCGGTGTCGGGGTATCGTTCGAGCATGTCGCGTAGCACGGTGTTGAAGTTCTCGGCGTCGTGCTCTGTGACGTAAGCCAGCGCATGCAGGAACATGAATTTGGGCATGATCTTGCTGAGCGGGTATTTCTCGCTCATAGTCTCGTAAGCGCGGTGTACGTCGGAGTTGCGGTTGTCGAGATATGCCTCGTAAGTCTGCTCGTAGAGGGTCTGCTGGCGCTCGTCCATGGTGCGCAGGTTCTCCAGATAATTCGGGTCGCGCATGGCTATGCCGTATTTCGACTCTGGGAAATCGTCGATGATCATACGGCGGTATGCCTCGGCCTCGGCAGTCTTGCCCTGGCGCATATACATAAGGTAGAGATTATAGTAAGTATCCAGACGGTATATGTTGTCGGGGTAGTCGGTCAGAAGTCGGTCAAATTCCTTTTTGGAAGCTCCGAAGTCTTCGAGCTTGTCTTTCAGAATGACGCCCATGTTGTAGAGTCCTTCCTGGATTACTTCGTGAGCGGTTGCCTTTTCCTGGTCGGTAGAGGGAATCTGTGCAAGATAATATTCGGGGTTATGAGGATCGTCGGCAAGGGCTGCCTCTTGTTCTTTCTCGAGTTCTTCGGCAGTCTTCTCTTCCTGACCTTCGGCATTTTCTTCCTGATCTTCATCGTCTTTTTCGGCGGTGTCGAAATCGTCGGTATTGAACGAGGCCTTGTTGCGGCGACGCCAGTCATCTTCAAGCTTGCGTGAACCCCAGCGTTTCTGGAAGTCGGTCTTGCCCGCGTTTTTGGTTGCGGTATTGTAGAAATACCAGGAGTTGTCGGAGTTTATGTTGAATGATTGGGTGCTGTTGTCCTGAAGCTGGTTCCCCATGGCAGCCTGATTGGCGAGATATTCTTCGCGGGCCGCCTCCTCGGCTTCTTTCTTTTCCTTCTCTTTAAGTTCTTTGATGATTTTCTCAATCACAGCCATACGTTCCTCGGGGCTCATGGCTGCCAGGCGCAGCAAAGAGTCCTGAAGATTGACGTTCTGTGAGTAGATGGCAAGTTCGTCGAGCACATCTGAGCGACGCTTGATGCCGTCGTATCCCGGATGGGTGGCCGGGAGCTGAGGCACAGCCTCGGAGTAGGATGGCTGCGCCTTCTCATAGTTGCCCTGAAGGAAATACAGCTCGCCGAGACGCAGCTGGTTCATGGCCTTTTCTATGCCGTTTCGGGTGGATTTTTCGTTGGCCGTCTCGTAGTTCTCGATGGCGCGCAGAGTATCGCCGCGCGAGAGGTAGAGGTTGCCGATGGCGTAGTATACTTGGTCGAGATAATCTTTGTTGCGGTCGTAGCGGGTCATACGTCGCAGAGCCTTTACTTCCGGCTCTATATCCGCGCCGGTGAATACTTCCGACTGCTTGATGCGGGCGTTGAACTTGGTGCGGTAGCTGGTGGATGATGAGCTGCCGGCAGCAGCGAAAGCTTTATAGGCTTTCTGGCTGTCGCCCAGACGTTGATAGACCTGGCCCAGAAGGAAGTTGAGACGGGTCTTCTGTGCGCCGGATGCGCCTTTCACAGCTTCCAGCAGGAAGGGCAGGGCATCGCTATAGTTCTCTGTGTGAATATAGTAGTCGGCGTATGCGAAGTTGTAGAGCCGGCGGAGTCGGTTGGTGGGCAGATCGTCGAGCTTTATGCGGGTGAGTATCATCTCGGCCTCGAAGTTCCATCCGAGCGAGATATACGACAAGGCTTGCATCAGCTTGGCCTCTGTGACGGTGTTGGGAAGCCATGAGAAGTGGCGGCTGATATAGAAAAATGTGGAGGCAGCCCCGAGAAAATCACCGTTGTAGTACTGCCCGCGCCCCATCATCAGCCATGCGTTATGCAGGAATGGGTTATATTCCTCCCGTTTCATCCACTCCTTGTACTTGGGGTCGCGGCTCTTGCCGGCTTTCTTGGCCGGTTTTTTCTTGATTGAGCGGAGCTGGATAGCCTTCTGGGCCTTCTCTATCGAGCGGTTGAAGTCGCCGGTCGGCTGAGGCGCGCTGGGGTCTGCCTTGGCCTCGACCGGATGCATGAATACCATGCGGGAGTAATCGTCTTCGTATTTACTCTCCATGTCGGCGAGGGTCTCGCGGTAGTGGGTGTCGCCGTTATAGTAGATGTTATATCGGGTGATGAACTCCTGATACTTGCGGTTGCCGGCGGTATTTTTGCTCGCTGAGCAGGCACTGAAAATCAGGGCCACCGCTAAAGCGGCAGCCATAAGAATCACGCCTGCGGTAGGGCGCCGGTATACAAGCCTTTTGTGCATCAAATATATAACGCCGTCCGTGGCCGCTTATTGTGCCGCGGGAGGTGTCTGGGCCGGTGCAGAGCTTGTTTTCGGAGCCGTGGGGTAGGCAATGCGGGAGTGGTAGATGGTCATCAGTCGCTTGATGAAGGCCTCCTTGATGGTCTCCACGTCGCGGAATGCCAGAGTCGACTCATTGTGGAGTCCGTCGGCTATCTGACCGTCGATGATGCGGTTGACCAGATTGGCTATGGCCTCGCGGGTGTGCTCTTTGAGCGAGCGTGAGGCGGCTTCAACTGCATCGGCCATCATCAGCACGGATGTCTCGCGGCTGCGTGGGTTAGGCCCGGGGTAGGTGAAGGGTGTCTTGTCGACCTCTTCGTCGGGATGTGCCTTGCAGTAGGTGATGTAGAAATACTTGGCCATGCCTGCGCCGTGATGTTCGCGTATGAATTTTTTGATAGGCTCAGGCAGCCCTGCGCGTTCTGCCAGCTGCAGACCGTCGGTGACGTGATTGATGACAATGGCTGCGCTGCGCTCGGGTGGCAGGGCATCGTGCGGGTTTACTCCATGCTGGTTCTCGGTGAAGAAGGCTGGGTTGGAGAGTTTGCCGATGTCGTGGTAAAGGGCTCCGGCACGGATGAGCTGCACATTGGCTCCGATGCGCTGTGCGGCATCGCTGGCCAGATTGCTCACGGCTATTGAATGCTGGAAGGTGCCGGGGCACTCGTTGGAGAGGCGCATAAGCAGCGGGGCGTTGATGTCGGCAAGTTCGACAAGCGTCACCACTGAGAGGAAGCCGAATATACGCTCGACGGCGAACATAAGTATGTAGGCCATCGATGTGAGGGCGGCGTTAACGATCAGGAAGGCTGTCATACGCCAGGTGAAACCTTCGAGTGAGCCGTTCATGAGAAGCTCCAGAGCAACGTACGAGGCGATGTAGGCCACGGCAACCACACCGGAGGTTCGCAGCAGCTGTGAGCGGCGCGAGAGCTCGCGCAGCGAGAATACGGCCGCGGTGGCGGCGCAGAACTGCAGGAAGAGATACTCGAGGGCGAAGGCGGTGACTCCCGCGCATATCAGCGACAATACACCGGTGACAAATAGGGCCGTACGGCTGTCGAAGAAGACCAGCACGAGAATCGGAACTATCATCATAGGCGCTATGTAGATGCCTTGCGCCACAAAGTAGTTGAGGCCTACGCCTATGAGGAAGAAGAGGGTGATTATGCTGTAGATGAAGGTGTAGGCACGGATGTTGGTGTAAATGGCCGGACAGAAGTTGTAGATATAGAATACGAGGGCCGTAAGCAGCAGTGCCACGTAGATAAACTGCCCTAACAGCATCAGCCATTTGCTCTGGTTCTGCTTGGTGTTGAGCTGGGTGAGCATGTTCTCATAGGTCTGCAGGTTGGTGAAGTCCTGCGACGTGATGATTGCCCCCTTGTCGATGATGGTCTGACCTTGAAGAATGATGCCTCGGTCGGCGGTAATGGTCAGATAATCATATTCATAGTGGCGTCGGCATTCCTCTTCATTGCGTGTGTAGTTAGGCAACAGCAGATTCTGGAGGTTGCTGCGGAGGAAGTACTGGTGCAGATCTGGATCGGTTATTACCGAATCGAGGTATACATAGGCATCGCGTGGCGAGGTGAAGCCTGAGGTCGACATCTCGCTGAGCACATTCTTGTCGAGTATGCGAACCTTAGGCAACTTGCCGGATGAGATATCCTCTTTGGTGCGCATGTCGACCACGCCCGATGCATATATTGAGCGTAATTCCGAGGCAAGCCGTTGCGGCAGACGTGTGCCGGGAGCTTCGGGCAGACGGCGGACGATGGTGTCGATTATGAGCTGGTTGAGCTCGTAGATAGGCACGAATCTGGCATCCAGTGAGTCGCGGGCCGCCAGCAGGGTGGCGGAGTCGGGATGGACGGGGATGTCGAAGGGCGCGATTAGTTTGGAGTAATTCCATGGTCGTCCTTCCTCGTAGTTATAGCGGTTGGCTTCGGGGTGAGGATAGAAGTAGACTATCACAATTGTTGCGGCCAGCGCTATGAGTATCTTCTTCAGAAGCATGGGTGATCCTGATTTATGATTCAATGTATGCGTGTCGCGCGCGTCACACCGTTGATGGTCTTGGTGCGTGCGCAGAGGTCGTTGACAACGTCGGCATCACATACTCGTACCCAGAGGTCGGCCGAGAAAACTTCGGCGCTGGCCTCTATGTTGAGTTTTCGCATGTCGATGCCGAGATGGCTTGAAATTAGTTGTGTCAGTTCCTGGAGTATGCCGTGGCGGTCTATGCCCTCTATGCGGATATGGGCCGTGAACAGCTCGCTTGTGGCGTCGGCCCACTCTGTGGCTACGATACGGGAGCCGAATCCGGCTTTGAGCACCTGTGCGCGAGGGCAGTCGAGAGAATGTATCTCTACGCGGCCGTCGTCGTTGATGAAGCCCATGACGTCATCGCCCGGAATAGGGTTGCAGCAGGGCGAGAGGGTGTAGTTGGGGCCGTGGTCGGTGGTGCACAGACGGTATATCTGCTTGGTGTTGACGGGCTCTGCCTCCGGCTTTGGTTCTTCGGGCGCCGGGGTTGAGCTAACCATTTTTCCGATCAGAGGAATCTTGGCCAGGAGTCCTTTGCCTTGCTTGGGTGTCTGCTCGGCCTTGCGCAGGGGCTTGATGAGGAAGTCGCCGAGCACAATTTCTTCGGCGCCGAGCTGGTAACAGAGGTCATCGCGGTTGCCCACGTGGAAAATACCTTGTATCTTGGTGATCACGTGGTTGCTGTCTTCTATATTATTCTCCTGTAGCCAGCGCGACAGCATCTCGTTGCCTTTTACAATCATGGGCTGGCGCAGTGCGCGCAGACCTTTGCGGAGGCGTGTGCGGCCTTTGGCGGTGACCATGAAGTTGCTCCACTCCGGCAGAGGAACCTGAGTCTTCGATGTAAGCACCTCTACCTGGTCGCCGCTCTTAAGCTCGGTCTGAAGAGGCATGAGCTTATGGTTTACCTTACCTGCGATACAATGCAGCCCTATCTCTGAGTGCAGATGGAAGGCGAGGTCGAGCACCGTCGCTCCGGCAGGGAGGGTGACGAGCTCACCACCGGGTGTGAATACCACTATTTCTGATGCGAAGAGGTTTAGCTTCAGTGTGTTGAGGAAGTCGATGGCGCTTGGCTCCGGATTGTCGAGGATGTCTTTGATGGTCTTTAGCCAGGCATTCAGTTCCGATTCCTCATCGCCTTCGCCGATCTTGTACTTCCAGTGGGCGGCGAAGCCTTTCTCCGCAATTTCGTCCATTCGGCGGCTGCGGATCTGTACTTCTATCCAGTTGCCGTCGGGGCCCATCACTGTAAGGTGGAGTGCCTGGTAGCCATTGGCTTTAGGTGTCACGATCCAGTCGCGTGTGCGGGTCGGATGAAGCTGATAGAGGTCGGTGATCGCCGAATATATGCTCCAGCATATGGCTTTTTCCTTGCTCTGGTCGTCGCAGTCGAAAACTATACGCATGGCGTAGAGATCGTACACCTCCTCGAAGGGCAGATGCTTGGTCTCCATC
Source organism: uncultured Muribaculaceae bacterium (assembly GCA_910586595.1). GTDB lineage: Bacteria > Bacteroidota > Bacteroidia > Bacteroidales > Muribaculaceae > CAG-873. The sequence continues at coordinate 59,671 of CAJUJB010000006.1, forward strand.
TTATTATATATCGAGTAGATTGACTTCAGGCGCGCCTTGGCCTCATATTTTATGCCGAGGCTGTCGAGTTTCTCTTTGATGGGAGTTGAAAAGTCGCCGTATACTTCCGAGCGGCGGGCCTCACTCTCCTTGATCTTGGCGTCAATCTCGCGGTATATATCGGGGTGTTCGTGCTTGAAACTCAGGTCTTCGAGTTCGGTCTTTATGGCGAAGAGGCCCAGACGGTGCGCCAGAGGGGCGTAGATATAGAGCGTCTCGCCGGCTATTTTATAACGCTTGTTGGGGGCCATGGAGCCGAGGGTGCGCATGTTGTGCAGGCGGTCGGCCATCTTGATCAGCACTACCCGTATGTCCTCACTCATGGTCAGGAGCAGCTTGCGGAAGTTCTCGGCCTGCACCGAAGCCTTGTCGCCGAAGATACCTCCGGAGATTTTAGTAAGCCCCTCGACGAGCTGGGCGATCTTGGCCCCGAAATGCTGCTCGATGTCTTCTACGGTGTAGTCGGTGTCTTCCACCACATCGTGGAGCAGAGCCGCGCAGATTGAGGTCGAACCAAGGCCGATTTCCTGCGACGCAATTTTGGCCACGGCGATGGGGTGCATGATGTATGGCTCACCCGAGCGGCGCCGAACACCCTTGTGGGCCTCCTTGGCAAACTGGAATGCACGCTCGATAATCTCCACCTTCTTGCGGTGGTTACTGCGCAGGTATCCGTTCAGCAGATCCTGATAGGCCTCCTGAATCATTATTTCGTCGCGGTCGGCTGCTTTTTTACCTTCGGGTTCCATAGTACTAAACTTTATAATTCGCCAATAAGCTACAAATTTAGCACATTACACCGAAAATGCCAAAAAAAATTGAAAATCCGCTATATAATGCCGCCCTCCATCGACATTACCGTAGATAAACAATTATTCGTGCGCTTTCCCGCTTTCCGCGTTTTCCATCCCCACACGCGGAAAGCAGGAAAGCGCGGAAAACACCCCGGGGCTCGTCGGTCAGGATGGGCTGACATTCCAAATCGTCTATAAGACGCTTATTAGGCGGAAAATGCCATTGCCGAGATATGTTATTTTGGCCAGTGTTAATGGGCCTCAGTCTGTCTTCTGCACCGGCATATCGTCAAGATACTTTATTAAGCGGTCGAAGGCAATTTTATTTTTCATCCATGGTGATGGTTGGATAATTGCTGAATATACCTTTTTAAGGTGGTCATATTCAGGATTATTGACTAACTTAGCGGCAATCAATCCGATAAAGCAACGATGTGTCAATGAACTGCAATTTGGGTTATACTCATCAAAGGGTGGTTGGTTGTAGAGCTTATCAACGGCTTCTATAGTTGAGTAGCGCTTGATATATTCCAATGCTAATGGGCATAGTCGGTTCATAGTTTCCCGAAATTTGTCAATCCCCTCCTCCCCATCGATAAGGGTGATATGTGAATCGAATAGTTTGTATGTCATATTTCTGTTCCACCCGTGTTTATGTATTTCTTCCAGTACTAAGAGATTGATGTAAGCCGCGTAATTTAGATTGAATCCACATGCTTCGCAGATTTCGCTTATCTCTTTAAAGTTAATATCCACCCAAGGAAAAAGCTTAACTTCAAATCCACACGTATTATAAGTGAAGGATAAGTCAACACTTGGATTCTGACCTTTTTTAGAAAATAGCCCAAAATCATCTTTCTTGACCTCGAGGCCATGTTGCTCAGCGAAAGGCGTCAATTCAGTAAGGACAATTTGTTTTACGTCTGAAAGTTTCATGATGGTAGAGTTTACATTTAGCCTCAGTCTGTCTTCTGCACCGGCATATTGTCGAGATACTTTACTACACGGAAGAAGGCGATTCGGTCTTCCATATATGTTCCAGATCTCATAATTGATGAATACACCATTTTAATGTGTTTATATTCAGGATTGTTGGCTAACTTCGCCGCAATCAATCCGATAAAACATCGATCCAGAACGCAACCGCAATTCGGGTCATACTCATCAAAGGGTGGTTGATTATAGAGCTTATCAACCGCTTCTATGGTTGAGTAGCGCTTGATATATTCCAATGCTAATGGGCATAGTCTGTTCATGGTCTCCCGGAAATTATCAATCCACTCCTCCCAATCGCGAAGGGGGATATGTGCCTCGAACAGTTTGTATGTCATATTTCTGTTCCAGCCTTGCTTATGTATTTCTTCCAGCAGCAAGAGATTTATTCCGACGGTATAATTGAGATCGAATCCACAAGCCTCACAGATATTGTGTATATCTTTAAAATATATATTCACCCAAGGCAAAAGCTCTACCTCAACCACCCAAGTATTGTGAAGGAAGAATATGTCAAATTTTGGATTCTGACCTCTTTTTGAGCCTACGCCAAATTTACTTTTTTTGATTTTAAGCCCGTGCTCCTCAGCGAAAGGAGTCAATTCAGTAAGGACTATTTGTTTTACGTCTGCGATTTTCATGGTATATCGTTGGGATTTAAGGAAATTCTATCTCGTTTGGTTTCCAAAGGAAGAAGTATTTTTACGAGCGGTAGAGGTCGGTCACCAGCAGGGAGGCGAGGGTAAGACCGAAAATGGCGGTCGCGTGTGCGAATGTGCCGTTTACACCGGCCAGCCCTTCGGCCCGGTGAGGCAGTGTCTCGGGGCTGTAGACACATTTGAATTTGCGCTTGGGAAAGACGCCCGACCGCCGGAAGCGGGTGCGCAGGGCCCGGGCAAGCGGGCAACCGTCGACTTTCCAGAACTCGGCGGTGGAGATTTTCGACGGGTCAAGTTTTCGGGCGGCACCCATCGAAGAGAAGAAACCTCGGCGAGGGGCTGTCGACGGATCGGTGCAGCGCAGTATGAGGTTGGCTTTGTCGGCAAGCGAATCGATGGCGTCGATCACATAGTCGTAGGTCTCGATGGCGAAATCGGGAGCCGTCTCGGGAGTATAGCGGCCTTGTATGGCGATGGTTTCAGCTTCGGGGTTTATATCGGCTATGCGGGCGGCAATCACGTCGACTTTAGGTTGGCCCACGGTCGAGGATAAAGCCGGCATCTGGCGGTTGATATTTGATGGGGCTACAGTGTCGGAGTCGACTATCGTGATGTGGCCGACCCCTGTGCGGGCCAGCGCCTCGACGCACCATGAGCCGACACCTCCGACGCCGAAAACCAGCACCTTGAGGTTTTTGAGTGTATCCATCATGGCATCGCCGGCGAGCATGGCCGTGCGTCCGAAATATTCTGAGTCTGTATGCATGGCTATATATTTTAATCACAAAATTAGAGAAAATATCGGCGATTATTCATAATTTTGCATAACTAAAAAACACGATTGTCATATGATAAAGAAATTTATTTCGGCCCTGCTTCTGGCAACTGCCGTATTTTCGGCATCGGCTTACACAACCGAAACCGTTCAGGTGCCCACAACCCGCCTTGAATCTCCCCTTGATGTCACTGTCATTGTTCCCGACGCAGCCGCCGACGGCAAGCGCTTCCCGACCGTCTATATTCTCAACGGCTTCAGCGGTAACCATACCAGCTGGATGATAACTCAGCCGCGGCTCGGCGAACTCGCCGACCAATATGGCATGGTGATGGTGATGCCCGATGGCCGCGACAGCTGGTACTGGGATTCGCCAATCGACCCCAAAATGCAGATGGAATCTTGCTTCGTGGGTGATCTGATGCCGTATATCGACAATAATTATCCCACTCTGCCTGAGGCTAAATACCGCGCCATCACCGGCCTGAGCATGGGCGGTCACGGCGGCCTCTGGCTCGGTACGCGTCACCCCGATCTCTTCGGCTCCATGGGCAGCACAAGCGGGGGTGTCAATATCATTCCCTTCCCCAAGAATTGGAAGATGGCCCAGCGCCTGGGCGCATATGAAGACAATAAAGACCGTTGGGCACAGTACACCGTTGTGTCGCTCGTGCCTCAGATGAAAGCCAACGGCCAGAATATAATCTTCGACTGCGGTGTCGACGACTTCTTCGCCGATGTCAACAACGACCTTCACCGTCGTCTGGTCGAAGCACAGGTTCCCCACGACTATATCTCGCGCCCCGGTGCGCATACCCACGAGTACTGGGCCAACTCAATCCTCTATCAGCTTCTTTTCTTTAATCAGGCTTTTCAGAACGCCAAGCAGTAAACGTGCTGATCAATAGTCTAAGATTATCAAACTTTAAAAATATCGCCGGGGCACAGCTCGATTTTTCTCCTAAAATCAACTGTTTCCTCGGCGATAACGGCATGGGCAAGAGCAACTTGCTCGATGCCCTATATTTTCTGAGCTTCTGCAAGAGTTTCACCGGAGCCACCGATGGGCTGCTCGTGCGCAGGGGCGAGGATTTCGCGGCTCTGCGCGGAATGTATTTCCGCCGAGGGCTTGACGAGGAGATAACCGCCGGCCTCCGCCCGGGCTCCCGAAAGGCATTCAAGCGCGGAGGCAAGGCTTATCAGCGGCTTGCCGAGCACATCGGTGCCTTTCCGCTCGTATTGCTGTCGCCGGCCGATATGGAGCTGGTTGGAGGCGAGCCTGCCGAGCGCAGGCGCTTCATCGACCAGATCATATCGCAGAGCGACCCCCGGTACCTCGATTCGCTGATGCGCTATAACTCAGCCCTCGAGCAGCGCAACCGTCTCCTTCGCGACGAGAACGACGACGCCTCATTGTTCGACGCGCTTGAGTTCCAGCTGGAGATGGCCGGAAGCTATATCACCGCTCGCCGCGCTGAGGCTGTGGCGCGCCTGAAAGAAATTTTCAAACCCTATTACCGGGCTATATCCGACTGCGCCGAGGAGGCCGATCTGGAGTACTCGCATACCGATTATCCTGATGGCCTGGCTGCACATATGGCACGGATGCGCACGCGCGACCGCGCGCTTCACTATACGGCTTCGGGCCCGCACCGCGACGACATCGTATTTTCGACCGACGGTATGCCTGTGCGCCGCACTGCCTCGCAAGGGCAGACCAAAACATTCACCACAGCATTGCGCTTCGCCCAGTACGAGTTGCTCCGGGAGTCGCTCGGATTGCGGCCCTTGCTGCTGCTCGACGATATTTTCGACAAGCTTGATGCCGGGCGTGTGAGCCGCATCATGGCCATTGTCGGAAGCTCCGACACCTTCGGTCAGATATTCATAACCGACACCAACCGCCGGCATCTCGACGAGATTGTGGCCGATATTCCGGCCGCTGCCGAAAACTACAGGCTTTGGCATGTTGAGCGCGGTGTCTTCACACCCATTGAGGCATGAAGCGCACCGAGCCACTGCGCATCGACGAGATACTGCGACGCATGATCGATGCCACCGGAATGCGCCCCGAATTTTCGCGCCGTTCGGTCGAATCGATGTGGCCGGCGGTCGTAGGCCAGCATATAGCCTCGTACACCGGACGCATATATGTGCAGGCGCGCACACTGCACGTCCATATCACCTCGGCCGCCCTCAAAGAAGAGCTGGGCTATTCTCGCCCACAGCTTGTGGAGAAGTTGAATGAGGCTGTAGGCACAAACGTAATCGACAATATAACTCTGCATTGAAATATGGAAATACCACAGTTACCTTTCGACTTCCACCACCGCATACCGGTTCAGATCCGTTTCAACGACATCGATCTTTTCGGACATATGAACAACTCTGTATATGTCCAGTTTTTCGATATGGGCAAGCTCGCCTATTTCAAGCAGTTCATGGGTGGCAAATTCGAGCAGGAGCCCACAGCTCCGGTAGTGGCCAGCCTCACTTGCACATTCTATGCCCCTACATATATCGACGACCACCTCGAGGTGCTTACGGCAGTGGAGTCTATCGCCACCAGTTCGCTTGTGCTTGAGCAGCGCATTGTGGCTTCCGACGGGTCGGTGAAGTGTACGGCCCGCACCGTGATGGTCAATGTCGACGTGAAGACCGGGGCGTCGGCTCCCGTCAGCGAAAAGTGGCGAAATGCAATCGCCGACTATGAGCAAAGGGTGATGTAGGACGTTTTGACCAACATTACGTCGGTTTTTCAAGTTGTCGCCGAAAGGAATTAAGGAAAATTAAGATAGATTAGCCGCCTTAATGTCTATCTTTGCAATCTTGAATGACTTCCGAAATCCCCCAACGGTATGATAACACAACTTTCACAAATCGTAGAAGAGGCCCGTCGACGCGGGCGCAAACGCCTTGCCGTGGCATACGGCAATGATTCCCACACCCTCCGCGCCGTTTACGACGCCTATCTCGAAGGCCTTGTCGAGCCTACTGTATTCGGCGACAAAGCCGAGGTGCTCCGCATATGCCGCGAAGAGGGCATTGACCCCACTGTATTCGCCATCGTGGATGAGAAGAGCGATGTGCGCTGCGTGGAGATGGCAGTATCTCTGGTGGCCACCGGTGGTGCCGACGTGCTGATGAAAGGTCTGGTATCGACCGATAAATATATGCGCGGCATCCTTAACAAGGAAGCCGGGCTCTTCCCGCCCAAAGGCACTCTGAGCCATGTGTCGGTGGTTGAGCTGCCGGGCCGCGGCAAACTCCTGTGCGTGGCCGACGTAGCCGTCATTCCTCTGCCCGACTTCAAGCAGAAGACCGTACTTATCCGTTACCTCTCCCAGATAGCTTCGTCGCTCGGAGTGGAAAAACCGAAAATCGCCTGCATAGCACCCTCAGAGCAGGTTCTTCCGTCGGTCATATCCTCGTCGGAGGCGGCTATACTCGCAAAGATGGGCGACCGCGGCCAGCTCGGCAAGGTAACTGTCGACGGCCCTCTCTCCCTCGACGTGGCTCTCTATCCTGAAGCTGCCCGAGAGAAGAAGGTACAGGGCTCGGCGGTAGCCGGTGAGGCGGATTGCCTCCTCTTCCCCAACATTGAGTCGGGCAATGTGTTCTTCAAGGCAGCCACACACCTTGGAGGAGCCGAAATTGCCGCCATAGTTGTAGGTACGAAGGTTCCTTGCGTACTCACCTCCCGTGGCGATACTCCCCGCACGAAACTCTACTCAATCGCACTTGCGTGCCTGCAATCGAAATAATCCGCTGACCGTATGCCCCATAAAATATTAGCCATCAATCCGGGTTCTACGTCGACTAAGATCGCCGTATATACCGACGACCAGCCCACATTTACCCAGTCGATTTCCCACTCGGCCGAAGAACTGGCACGCTTCCCCCAGGTGGTTGATCAGTTTGCTTGGCGTAAGGAACTTATTGAGACTGCCTTGCGCGAAAATGGTATAGATATACGGGAGCTGTCGGCTGTAATCGGCCGCGGAGGCATTATCAGCCCTATCGAGAGTGGTGTGTATGAGGTAAACGATGATCTGCGTCACGACCTCCTCCATGCCCGCATGCAGCATGCCTCGAATCTCGGCGGACTTATCGCGCGCGACATCGCCGACGAAATCGGGGTGAAGTCCTATATCGCAGATCCGGTGGTGGTCGACGAAATGATGCCCTACGCCCGCATAAGCGGTGTGCCGGAGCTGCCCCGCGAGTCGGTATTCCATGCCCTCAACCAGAAGGCTGTGGCGCGCCTCTTCGCCAAGGAGTCGGGCAAACGTTATGAAGACCTCAACCTCGTGGTGTGCCATATGGGTGGCGGCTGCACGGTGAGTGCCCACCGCCGTGGCCGTGTGATCGACACAACCAATGCCCTCGATGGATGCGGCCCTATATCGCCCGAGCGCTCAGGCTCGCTGCCGCCCGGCCCGCTGATCCATCTGTGTTTCTCTGGAAAATATACTGAGGATGAGCTGATAAAGATGGTGCATGGTGCCGGAGGCCTCATGGCACATCTTGGCACGACTTCCGTGCCCGAGGTGCTCGACCGTATTCTCAGTCATGACCTTCATGCTATGCTTATTCTCCGCGCCATGTGTTACTCCATCGCCAAGGAGATCGGTGCGATGGCAGTGGCTATGAAGGGCGATGTCGACGCCATTCTGCTTACCGGTGGCATAGCGCACAGCAAACGCGTGACCGACTTCATCGCCGATCACGTCGATTTCATTGCGCCAATCTATGTGTATCCGGGCGAGAACGAGCTCCGGGCGCTTGCTGAGAATGCCCTTGCGGTTGTGCGCGGTGAGCGCGAGGCACGCACGTATGTCAGTGAGGAATACGACGACCCGTCGAAGATCAACGACACCACGCGTACATCGAAACTCCGCGACTGGTTACTCTCGGCCATCGACCCACAGAAGGCAGCCAAGCCTGCCACGGCTATCCGCCATTACCTCCGCAAGTTCGGCAACCGCAAATCTTAATTGGTGCAGCTGTAAGGCTTAACGGCTTCCTGCCAGAATATTCGCGCTGTCACGGCTTTACGTCCGTCTGGCAGCGCGATTTCGCATATGTCGCCCTGGCATTTGTCGGGGCCTTCGCCCACGCGCAGCTCCACGGTGTCGCCGAAGCGGCATTCGTGGTGGAACATTATATCGAAGCGGGCTGGCACCATGCGGTCGAAGTGCTCGAGCGGCCAGTGATTGAGGATAAGGTCGAGATACCTCACCGTATTGACGTGGCGGTTGAAGTCGAGGTCGCGGTAACGGAAGGTATATACGTCGACCTCAGCTTCAGGGCCGGGCGATGGTATACGGGGAGTCTTGGAGATGGGGCAGGGCAGGTCGGCGATGGGGAACCGCTCGCGCTCGAATGCCGTGATGTCGGCTACCGACCGGGTTGCGAAGTCCATTGCCACCCATACGGTGCGGGCGTGCCCGAGTATATTTCCGGCGGCATCGGTTATGGCGAAGTTGCGTTCGCTGAAATGCCGGTTATAGCTTTCGATCCATGAGGTGAAGGTGTAGTGGTCGTTGATGCGCGGAAAACGGCGCATCTCGATCGAAAGGCGGCTTAACACCCAGCCAATGTTTTTGGTAATCAAGGCATCATAGCCAATTCCGAGCGCGTTGGCGTGCTCGGTGGCGACTTCTATGATTCGCTCGGTGATGAGGGTGAGGGGCATTCTGCCCTCGGCATCGCTCTCGCCGGCGGTGAGCACATAGTGATGGCTGTATTGGTCCTGGATCATAGCATGAGTGTTTTATGTTAGTAATAAGTATAATGAGGCTTAGCGTTTACAGCGCCATATACTTTATAAAGGCTCGGGAGCCGATAAAGTTCACGCCTCCGTATCGGTCGGCACCCAGCGGTAAAGACGGTCGGCAGGGCGTATTTTAGAAGGCACGGCGATGGAGAATGCGTCGCCTTTTACGGCTTTCTCGACGCTTTTGCCGTCTATCCGGATGTCTTCTACTTTGATAATCAGCGCGCCGGTGGTAGGGCCGGTGATTATCACCTCGTCGCCGACGCAGAGCTCGGCGCCTTCCATGAAAAATTCGCCAACTCCCAATTTGGAGAAATATTTCACCCCTTTGGCCACATATTGTTTCACGCGGGTGGCCGACGATCCATATTTTCCCGACCATTCGCCCAGGCGCTGGCCGAGGTAATAGCCATCCCAGAAGCCGCGGTTGAAGATTTTTGCGAGGCGGCCATCCCACTCGGCAACCTTCTCTGCGCCATATGAGCCGTCGCAGATGGCGTCGATGGCTTCGGAGTAACAGCGTACTGCGGTATCGACATACTCGGGGCCGCGGGCGCGCCCTTCGATTTTGAATACCCGCACTCCGGCATCGATCATGCGGTCAAGGAAATGGATGGTCTTGAGGTCTTTGGGCGACATGATGTATTTGTTCTCCACCTCAAGCTGGTCGCCTGTCTCGAGGTCGGTTACGGAGTAGCCTCGGCGGCATATCTGCGTGCATCCGCCACGGTTGGCGCTGGAGTTCATCTGGTGGAGGCTGAGGTAACATTTGCCCGATACGGCCATGCATAGAGCTCCGTGGCAGAACATCTCCAGACGCACCAGCTCTCCGGCGGGGCCCTTGATGCCTTCGCTGATGATGGCATTGTGGATTGCCTTGACCTGATCGAGATTCAGCTCGCGTGCAAGCACCATCACATCGGCATAAGCAGCGTAGAACCGCACAGCCTCGATGTTGGAGATGTTGCATTGGGTAGAGATATGCACCTCCACACCGTGACGCCGGCAGGCGGCTATAGCGGCGATGTCGGAGGCTATGACGGCACTGATGCCGGCTTCTTTGGCTGCGGCGACTATGGCGTCGACCTTGGCGAGATCTTCGTCGTAAACGATGGTGTTGACGGTGAGATATGTCTTCACGCCCTCGCTGTTGCAGCGGGCTGCTATGGCGTGCAGGTCTTCGAGGGTGAAGTTGGCGCTGGAGCGGGAGCGCATGTTGAGGCCCTCTACGCCGAAATATACTGAGTCGGTGCCGGCGGCTATGGCCGCGCTGAGCGATTCGAAGCTCCCTACGGGAGCCATGATTTCAAAGTCGCTGCGTTGCATGGTGGTTTGTGGTTGATTTATGTCCGGGGCGAGGCTGTCGGCTCTCACTGCCGGAGGGGGTGATGTGTATCTACGACAAATCATATCCCGCGGCACGAGGCGCAGGATATGACCGTGTATGTAGTTTCTTTCTTGACAGCTGTTGGACCGGCTTATTCAGCGGCGGGGGTGGGTTCTACTTCCACGACCTGCACGTCCTCAGTGGCCTGGGGAAGAGTGGCGGCGGGGGTATCGAACTGGCCAGCGGGAACTTCAACTGCTGCGGGTGCGGCAGCTGCGGGCTGGGTACGGAGCTGAGTGCCGGTAGCCTGACGGGGCATGGTGAAGGCGGCGAGGATAGAGAGAACTACCAGGCAGCTTACGAGGGTCCAGGTGGCTTTCTCGAGGAAGCTGTTGGTCTGGCGTACGCCCATCACAGCGCCTGCGCCGCCGAACTGCGACGAAAGGCCTCCGCCTTTAGACTTCTGGATGAGGACGATGCCGATAAGCAGGACGGCTACAATTACTGTCAATACGATTATCGCAATGTACATGGCTGTATTAAGTTATTTGTCGGCTGCGCCGGAGCTGCCGTTCTGCTGCTCCTGATGGCGCTGGTTTATAATCAATTTTTGCAAGAAGCGCAATTGGTCTGCAAAGTAAGCACTTTTTTTTGGAAATTTCAAATTTAGGCCCGATATAATTTCATATGCGCGCTCATAACGGCCTCGTTTTATGAAAATCTTGGCAAGACTCTCGCTCAGAAGCGAGTCATCTGTGTGCTCGGGATGTACGACAGGAGCTTTTTCTTCTTCGGGCTCGTCTTCTTCTGTCGGGTCTTCGGGCAGCAGTTCGGGCTTCTGTGTGGCCGGATGCTGGCTTAATATAAAGGCGTTGATGCGGGCCTGCTGTGGGTCGTTCTCCTCCGAGGCGGGTTCGTCGGCTGGCAGGTTCTCCTGCTCTTCGCGGGCGAGCATCCCGGCATAGTCGGGTGTGGGGTTGAAAATCATGCGCTCGAGCAGGGCCTCTTCTTCGGGCGAGCATGAGCCATATGTGCGGAGGAAGGTATCGATCACATCGACGGTCTCCTTCGGCTCAGGGTGTTGCTGAGGTGGATAGAAGGCCGTCCATTTGTCGCCGTGCTCTGCAAAGGCCAGTGTGCGCGGATCGGAGCACTCCAGCGCGAGGCGCTGCCGCATGGTGACTGTCTCTTCTTCTGTGAGGGCATTATGGCGCAGGAGAATTAGCGCCGCCGCGGGGTAGCATGGCTGGGCGGTGGCATAGGCTTTCAGAGCTTCCGCATCGGCCCGGTCGAGGGCCTGACCGTCGGGTACTTCGAGGCAACGGGTGAGCAATGCCTGCAGTTGGTCGTTATCCATTTTACCAGTCGCCTAATGTGGCGTTGAAGATTAGTTCTACAAGTTCCTTGGAGATTTCGTCGCAAAGCTGATCCTGTACATCGGTAAGCATCTCCGTCGATGTGAAGTCGCGGTAAGCGCTGAAGGTCTGGTCGATGTCTTTGTTCTCCTCCTTGTTGTTGATATATTTCACGCGTACCGAGATGGTAAGGCGCGTCATGGAGCCGTAGCCGTCCTCCGATACAGCCTGCGGTGTGAGGTTGTAGCCGGTTATCTCGCCTTCCATCTCGAGGTCTGAAGCGCCGTCGGTGGTCTGCAGGCGGGTGTTCTTCGATATGTAGTCGAGTAGCTCATTCTCGAAGGTCTGCTGCAGAGGGGGGTATACGAGGGCTGCGCGTATAGGAAATTCCGATACGCGTATGGTGCGGTATATATTGTAGTCGAGCGCCGAGCCGTTCATCTTGAAGCTGATGCGGCATCCGGTGAGAGTCACCAGCATAAGCAGGGCCAGTGATACGACGGGGCGGAGGCATTTATTCCAGGCCATAGTCTTTTATTTTGCGGTAGAGAGTTCGTTCGGAAATCTGGAGCTCGGCGGCGGCTGCCTTGCGGCGACCCTGGTTGCGCTCGAGCGCGCGGCGTATCATCTCGCGCTCGTTTGCCTCGAGTGTCGGGGGCACCTCGGTGACTTCTGAGTAATTTACGTCGCTGCAAGGCGGAGCCGCCACAATCGCCGTATTTTCAGGCCTATGTACCACCAGCGATGTCGGGAAGGCCGGTGTGTCGGCGGGTTCGTCGGTGAAAATGGCTGCGGCAGCCGTAGGATAGCTCGGAGTGGCTGGTGTGGAGTCGAGCCGTTCCTGCATGGCGTCGAGGCGCTGTTGCAACTTGAATATCATGCCCAATAGCATTTCTCGCTCGCGCTCATAGCTGTGGAGTGAAGCTCCTGTCGCGGGGATGTAACTTGACGATATATCTGGCAGATAGCTGCGCAGTAAGTCGGCATCGACCTCGCGGCCGGCTTCGAAGAGGGCCGTCTGCTCAACCACATTCTTGAGCTGTCGCACATTGCCGGGCCAGCGGTAGTGGCGCATGGCGTCGTCGGCACTCTCGCTGAATGTAACGGCAGGCACGCGGTAACGCTCCGAGAAGTCGGTGGCGAACTTGCGAGCCAGCAGGCGTATATCGTTGCCGCGGTCGCGCAGCGGCGGAATATGGATCTGTATGGTCGAGAGGCGATAGTAAAGGTCTTCGCGGAAACGGCCTTCTGCCACAGCCCTCAGAAGGTCAACGTTGGTGGCGGCCACTACGCGTATGTCGGTTTTCTGTACGCTCGAAGAACCTACTTTGATAAATTCGCCACTTTCCAGCACACGCAGGAGGCGTGCCTGGGTGGTGAGGGGGAGTTCGGCTACCTCGTCGAGAAATATAGTGCCGCCGTTGGCCTCCTCGAAGTAGCCCTTGCGCGAGTCGACGGCGCCTGTGAACGCGCCTTTCTCATGGCCGAAGAGCTCTGAGTCGATGGTGCCCTCGGGTATGGCGCCGCAGTTCACGGCTATATATTTCGCATGTTTGCGGGCGCTGAAATTGTGTATGATCTGAGGGAAGAATTCTTTGCCGGAGCCGCTCTCGCCCGTTACGAGCACCGACAGGTCGATAGGCGCAACCCGTATGGCCCGCTCCACGGCTGCCGTCAGCGCCGGGGCGTTACCTATTATGCCGAAGCGCTGCTTGGCCTGCAGCACCTGGGCGGTGGGTGCGGTGAGTATATTGGAGTCTGGCATTGTCAAATGAGTTTCAAAGAACAAAAATACGAATAAGTGAGGGCAAATACAAATTTATTTGGATTTGCCGAACGCCTGAGTATTTAAGACAAAGTCAAAAATACGAATAAGTGAGGGCAAATACAAATTTATTTGGGTTTGCCGAGCGCCTGGGTATTTATTTTCGTGCGCATGAAAGGCATAAAGGGGGCGTTCGGCAGAACGCCGATGTTTAGTAGCCGGGTACACCGCAGCCGCAGGCGGAGGTGTGCCCGGTAAACGGCGTCAGCGACCACGCGTCCGGCAGGACGCGGATTGGGCGAAAGCGGCTAACCATAAGCCATCTACACCCAATCGATGTCTTTCAGACGTCATACTAACTCTGGCACGGGTTACCTTCGGATAGCTTTTTCTGAGAGGTAACGGTGGCCGATGCGGCAATAGAGGCATTTGCGCGGGTGGCAGTAGTTACGGCGAAGCTGGATAAGGGCTTGCGACGTATATGCATCCGGACAATCGATGCCTGCGCCGGTGAAGGCCCTGACAAGTGTGTTGTCTTCCGGAGGCAGGGAATGGAGGAGGTCGACCGCCCGGTCGCATAATTCGAGGTGACCGGTGGCGGTGCCGTAGGCATGGAGTACCGGAGACACGACATTGATTATAAGCGTGGTGACAGAGCTTTTGCTGAGTGCGCCGGTGCCGGGCGCACTCTCGGTGGTGAAGTTGTAGCGACGGCTCCAGAAACCGGAGAGATGGAGGTCGAAGAGGGCCCTTGCCTCTTCCTCGTTGCTCACATGCAGCAATTTGTAGCCTATTGTAAAACCTTCGCTTATCATCTGTGCAAGCGTGGCAAGTCGGCGGTGAGGGAAATTCTGAGGTCGGAGGCGGCCCATGCGCCAGCCCAGACTTTGCGGGCGGGTAAGGCCGTATTTGCCAGTCATGAACACATATTCCTCCTTGAGGCGACGGATATAGTGTGCGCCGTCGTCACTCAGACCCTCCGGCAATGCGTCGAGAAAGCCTGCCTGCCCGAAGAGGGCGCCTTCGACGGTAATCTGGGAGTCGCGGTGCCGCATGAGCTGACGCAGAGGTGTGAGCAGGGCAAGCCGCTCGAAGGCATCGCTGTTGGTGCTGAAACCGAGGGCTCGGGCCAGAACGACGTATATCGCCTGCCCCCAGTCACCTCCGAAGCGGTTGGCGTATTCGCTCACCCGCGCGGCCTTCTCGTAGAGACGCTCGAAGCCGAGGGCTGTAACCCAATCAGTGAAGTAGATCTGCGGGAGGGAGTTGATATAGGAGGCACATGGCAACTCTGCCACAGGGTTATTGACCATCTCATGATAGCTCCGGCTGAAGTTGGCCGCGCACGGCATCACAATCTGGGGTATCTCCTCGCCGTTGAGGCGGTGTACGCGTGCATCATCGCGCTCCACAACGTGAAGTATGACCGAGTCATATGCGGGGTCGGTATGGTGACCATGCCGCTGCCAGTCGGATGCTCGGACATGTATCTCTACATTTCCTGCCCACATGCGGTCGCCGATGCGTATCTTGGCATTGAAGAAATCGGGGCCTGAGTCATTGTTGAGCAAGCCGGGGTCAAGCACATCGACCCTCTGGCCGTCGACAGTAGTCATGTCGGACGGCATCCAGAGGCGGTGCTGCCACACGTATTGCATTAGTTTTTCCATGGTGGCGGGGTGAGGAGAGAGGGTGGGGATGTCAGAGCTGTCTGAGCTCGACCATGCGGGCAAGGTATTTGCCTATGATGTCGAACTCAAGATTGACCTTGGAGCCTACCGTGAGGGTGCGGAAGTTGGTGTGCTCGAAGGTGTAGGGGATGATGGCGACGCGGAAGCTCTCGGGCTCGCTGTCGCATACGGTGAGGCTTACGCCGTTTACGGTCACCGAGCCTTTTTCTACGGTCATGTAGCCTTTGGCGACCATCTCGGGTGTGGTTTTATAGCGGAAGGTGAAGTAGGTGCTGCCGTCGGCCTCCTCGATGGCTGTGCATTCGGCGGTGGTGTCGACATGGCCTTGCACGATATGGCCGTCAAGACGTCCGTTCATCACCATTGAGCGCTCGAGGTTGACCAGCGAACCGGCTTGAAGCGTGCCGATGTTGGAGCGGTCGAGGGTCTCGCGTACAGCTGTGACGGTGTAAGTGTTGTCAGGCCCGAGCGATACCACGGTGAGGCATACGCCATTGTGGGCTACCGACTGGTCGATATGGAGCTCGTCGGCAAACGAACAGCGGAGGGTTAGGTCGACATTCGATCCCTTACTTTCTACAGCCACAACTGTGGCGGCTTCTTCAACTATTCCTGAAAACATTTTTATCTCTTTATTTTAACGGTTGTATTGCTGTTGGGGCGGAAGTCGACCTCAAAGCTGAGCCGACCATCTGAATGGGTGAATGTCACCTTGCGCCCGTTTACTTTAACTTCCTTGGGGCTTGCCGTAATGCCGTTGACTTCAAATGCGAAGCACACTGCGGCCGGCGCCCCTTCATAGTTGCCTTGAGAGGAAATATTGATGGTTATATCCTTAGGGGTGCTTATGCCGGTGAATGTAACCAGGCGGTACTGGTCGTCGGCAAGCGACCGGGCCGAAATATGATTGTCGTCGTAGAGGGTATACTCCGACCGGCCTTCGGCTGCGGGATAGTAGTTGATGGTGAAGCGGTCGGCACGGTAGTCGCCCGTATTTTCCATCGCGTAATCGGCGGTAGGGATGAATGCGCCCTCGCGCACGAAAAGAGGCAGCTTGTCGAGAGGCGCGGGATATGACTTCAACGTGGTGCCTCCCTCGTATCTCTGAGAGGGGTCATAATAGTCGAGCCATGTGGCGCCGGCGGGGAAGACTACACGGCGCTCGCTTGCGTCGGTCATGACAGGGGCCACCAGCAGTTCGCTGCCCCATAGATATTCGTCGTACACGCGGTCGTAGGCGCCGTGGGCATTGGTCTCGAAGTCGAGCGGCCTCACTAATGGATAGCCGTGTGCGGCATTCTCATATGCAAGCGTGTAATTGTAGGGCAACCAGCGGTAACGCTCAAGCACGATGCCGCGGATTATCGATTCATACTGCGGATAGTGGTAGGGCTCGGCAAATTTCTGGGCGTGTGTGCGGAATACGGGCGAGAAAAGGCCGCTCTGCAGCCAGCGCACATAGAGCTCGGGCAGATACTCCTTGCCTTCCTCCACGGCAAAGCCTCCGAGGTCGCTGCTCATATAGCCCAGACCGCTGAGGCCTGAGTTGAGCATGATGCGCACCTGCGGTTCAAGACCGCCCCAGCTGCGCGATACGTCGGTCGACCAGGGGAATACGCTGTGACGCTGGAGGCCGGTGGTGCCGCCACGCATGAGCGTCATAAGGCGGGTGTCGGGATATTGGGTTGCGAATAGCTCGCTGATGATGCTGCTCCAGTCGTTGCCGTATTTGTTGTGGTAGAGGCGTGTGGGCAGTCCGTTGGCGTGGCGTCCGCCTTCGGGATGCACTTCAGGCTCGCCCAGGTCGCCCCACCAGCCGGTGATGCCCATGTCGGTGAGCTTGCGGTAACGGTCGGAGAGCCAGGCGCGGGTAGCCGGGTTCGAGACGTCGAACATACCGCCTTCGCCGACCCATATCTTCACCTCCTGAGGGTCGCCTACCGAGTCTTTTAGCAGAAGACCTTTCTGGGTCAGTTCGTTATAGTTGTCGATGGCGCGGCCGTTGCGGAGCACATATGGCTGCGAAATGGCCACTAAATTCACGCCTTTGTCTTTGAGGCCTCTGAGCATGCCTTCGGGGTCGGGCCATTGTGTGGGTTCCCAGGCCAGTCGGCCCATATCTTCTTCCTTGCCGTACCAGTAGAGGTCGAGCACTATGCCGTCGAGAGGGTAGCCGGCCTGACGAAGTGTGTCGACCGTACCTTCGGTCTCGGCCTGTGTGCGGTAGCCGTACTTAGAGGTTATGTAGCCCAAAGACCACAGCGGAGGCAAGGGCTGACGGCCTGTGAGCTCGGTAAGCTGCTCGGTCAGATCGGCCATATTGTCGCAAGCTCCGACGTAGTAATAGGTCACTGGCTGCACGCTTTCGGTGATATATGATATGGTGCTTGCAAGCACCATTTCGGCAGCGGCGTAGTCGTCGAAAACTATGGCGTAGCCGTCGGTGGAGAGGAAGAGGGGCATGGTGATATTCATCTGGCGGATGCGCGGATCCGAGCCAGTGTAGCCGTAGTTCTGGCGGTTGTACATCACCAGGGTGTCGCCGCGGAGATTTAGTTTATGACCACGCTCGCCGGCACCGTAGAACGATCCGCTGCCCTTGGTGGCGAGCTTGAGTTCTGTACGGTTTCCGCGCACTATGCGCGCGCCGCTGTCGATGATTCCAGAGCCTGGCTCGGCGCCGCTGATCGACAGCACAGGGCCATAGAACGAGGCCTTGATACCGGCGGTGGTGCGTAACTCTGTGCCGGATGCGTTTACAACTCCGGCTCCCGACTCTGCAGGCAGGTCGAGCACCGATTGTACGGGCGCGGCTGCCGTTCCCTGAGGGTAATTGTCGACGCGGATGATGTAGGGGGTGATGGCGGTGGCCGTTATAGTACGGCCTTGTTCTGATGTGGTGGTGATACTCGCCGTCTGGGCCTTCGCGGGTACAAGGGCGGCGAACGTTGTGGCAATTGCCACGAAAATTTTCTTGGCAGATATAATCATTGGTATGCAGTTAGGTGCTTATAGGAGAGCCCACGCCACGATGAGACCCAATACGAATCCCAGGGCGATGGCACCGACGAAGCGCATGAGCGCCTGGCTGGAATGACCGCCTACGTATACGAGCTTGTTGGTCACTCCTGCCCCTTCGATTACCGATCCACCAGTCACGGCATAGCCGTCGAGAGGGCTTTCGGTAATGGGCTTCTTCGACTTGAGGTAGATTCGCACGGAATTTACCGAGTCGGAGGTCTTGAGGGGTACGTCGAAGCGGTAAGTGCGGTGGAGCAGGTGCATCTGTACAAGAGCCTGGGTGGTGCTTGCAAGATCCAGCTCGCCTGAGAAGGATAGGTAGCCCGGAGCGGCAATTTCTACTTTTGCATGCTCCAGCTCGGAATGAGTGAAGTTGACCGGGCCCTCAATCTCACGACCGTTGACTTTTATCATGAAGGCTCCGACCGTGCGATGGGTGCCATGCTCGGTGATATAGAATGAAGCCGGTGAGATGGTTTTATGAGAGGAGGCTACCTCAGGCGCAGTCAGACGCACGGGGCCTGTGGCAGGCAATGTTATTTTTTGCGTAACGGTGTCGAAGCCGGGTTGTTTCCACTGGATCTCGAGCTCGCCGCCGGCAGGTACGAGCAGGGGCGACCTGAAGACATGGTGGTAGATATGCGGCACAAAACCTCCCTTGGTTCCATCGGGGGGCAGCAGCTCTATAGAGGGCGTGAGTGCCTCCCGCGAGAGGTCGGCATCTTTGTCGCGGCCTTTGGCTCCATGAGCTGAGTCGATGAGGATAACGCCCGCGAAACGCGAGAATTGGGGCTGATAAAAACGCGATTCTGCGTAAGCCTTGAGAGACGGGAAGATGCCGCCGTAGTATGCAAAACCGTAGTGTTTGCCGCTTGACGGCAGACGCGAGGGGGGATTGGCCTCCGCGCGGTAGGTCTTTGCAAAATATTCTTCAAGAATAGCGATAGATTCGGGGTGAAGCTCGCCTCCATCTGTGTCGATGGCCGCCGAGAGCATGGTGCCCAGGGTTACAAGCGCGACAGGGGAAAGGTGAACTCCGTTGGGGATGAATACCGAGGCAGCCATGTGGCCACGGTCGGTTGAAGCGGCTATCGTACGGATAACCGTAACAATAAGCCCTTGCTCCAGATAAGTGAGAAGGTAGAAGACATTGCTGCGGCTATTGTCGTAGTCAATACTTTCAAGAGCAGCCCGGTAATCATGGATGTGGGTCTGTACCTCTTGTGTTGCGTTGATGTTGAGCAGAGTTTTGTAGCCGCGCAACGATTTGGTTATGTAAAGTTGTAATTTATCCATCGTTGCCGCTTTTATCGTGCAAATTTACTGATAATTATCGGCACTTACAAATTTTGGCAACGATTTGCTACAGAAAATTGTGTATATGGAATATTTGTGGGTTAGACTGGCAAAAATAATAGTGAATAATGGCGGTCGACGCCGATTATTCACTATTATTGATCGGTTAGGGCGATGGCTTAGTCGTCGTTCTTCTCGAGATCCACAAATCCGCGCCAGATTGAGCCGAGTACCATCTTGATGCAGTTTTCAACGATGTACTCCTTCGAGACTTCCTCATCCAGGAGGAAGGAACACTCCATGCGGATGTTGCCCTCGCGTACTACGGCAGTAGGCAGATTGCGGCGGCAGTTGTGTCGGTTGGCCAGGTGATAGGGATCTGACGATGGTTCGTAGCTCGGTGCGCCCGCAGCATAGCTGAGGCGGTTGTTGTTCACCATGATGAATATAACCACGTCGTGGCCGAAGTCCTCGTCGGCGCTCTGAACCACTACCATATCGCCGTCTTCGTCGATTCGGGTCGAGATCTGGAGCTCGTCGAGGTAGGTACGTATGAGGTTTTTATCTATTGTCATTGCTGTAAGATTTTTTTAGATTGGGAGGATCAGACCGACCATTCGACGCCGTCTTTAGTGTCTTTTACGGTGAAGCCCATGGCTGCCATGCGGTCGCGGATAAGGTCGGAGGTTGCCCAGTCTTTGCGCGATTTGGCGTCGGCGCGGAGGCTGAGCAGCAGGTCGACAGCCTCACGGTAGGGCTTGAGCGAATCTCCGGCTGCATCGGCTGCACCTTCGGGGCGGATGCCCAGTATCTCGATGAGGAAGGTGTCCATCACTTTGCGGAGGGTGTCGATGTCGGCCTGGGTGGCGGTGGCAGTATGGTCTTTGACCTGGTTGATCATGCGCACTGCATCGAAGAGCACGCCGATGAGTATGGGGGTGTTGAAGTCGTCGTCGAGGGCCTCGTATGCGCGGCGCTCGAGGTCGCTTACGTCGATGGTTGACTTGTCGGAGGGCTTCAGTTCTCCAAGGCGGCGGTAGCCGTCGAGCATACGCCCGAGGGCGGTCTCTGCGGCTTTGAGGGCTTCGTTGGAGAAGTCGACGGTGCCGCGGTAGTGGGCCTGGAGGATGAAGAAACGGATGGTCATGGGCGAGTAGGCCTGCTCAAGCAGCGGGTGCGAGCCGGTGAAGAATTCGTCGAGGGTGATGAAGTTGCCCAGCGATTTGCCCATCTTCTTTCCGTTGATGGTGATCATGTTGTTGTGCATCCAGTAACGCACAGAGGGGGCATGATTGTGTGCCACCGACTGCGCGATCTCGCACTCGTGGTGGGGGAATTTGAGGTCCATGCCGCCGCCGTGGATGTCGAATTGCTGGCCGAGATATTTCTCGCTCATGGTCGAGCATTCGAGATGCCAGCCCGGGAATCCTTCGCTCCAGGGAGAGGGCCAGTGCATGATATGCTCGGGCGCGGCTTTTTTCCAGAGGGCGAAGTCGGCCGGATTGCGTTTTTCGGTCTGGCCGTCGAGCTCGCGGGTGGTGGCTAGTAGTTCGTCGATGTTTCGGCCAGACAGACGTCCGTAGCCGTAGTCGCGGTTGAATTTAGGCACGTCGAAGTAAACCGAGCCTTCGCTCTCGTAAGCGTAGCCACTGTCGAGAATCGATTTGATATATTCGATCTGCTCGATGATGTGGCCGGAGGCATGAGGCTCGATGGAGGGAGGAAGTACGTTCAAGGCCTCCATGGCGTGATGGTAACGGTTGAGATAATACTGTACCACTTCCATGGGCTCGAGCTGCTCGAGGCGGGCCTTCTTGGCGATCTTGTCTTCGCCGTCGTCGGCGTCGTGCTCAAGGTGGCCTACGTCGGTGATGTTGCGCACGTAGCGCACTTTATAGCCCAGATGTGTGAGGTAACGGTATACGATGTCGAATGTGATGGCCGGGCGCGCATGCCCCAGATGGCCGTCGCCGTATACAGTCGGGCCACAGACATACATGCCCACCATCGGAGCGTGAAGCGGCTCAAATGTCTCCTTCTGGCGGGTAAGGGAGTTGTAGATGGTAAGCGAATGGGCTTTCATTGCTGTGTATGCTATAAAAACAGGGGCCCCGGCCCGGAAACGGCCCGGGGCTCGCTATATTGTAGGTTTATGATTAGGCTTCGAAGGGGTTGGGGATGCCGCCGTTGCCGTTCTTGGGTGCGTTTACGGGAGTTTTACGCTGGATTTCGCCGAAGGTCTGCTCGTATTTGGTGAGGTTGTCGCGGAGGGCGAAAAGAAGGTTCTTGGCGTTCTCGGGAGTCATGATGATGCGGCTCTGAACTTTAGCCTGGGGCATGTTGGGAGCTACGGCGATGAAGTCAAGGAAGAATTCGTTGCCAGAGTGAGAGATTACTGCGAGGTTGGAGTAGTGTCCTGCTGCAACTTCGGGGGTGAGCTCGATTTTGAGTTCCTGCTGTTTGTTTTTGTTTTCCATTTTGATTGTATGTTTGTGTTGTTGATATTTTATTGAGGAAAAGTAGTCGGATTAAATAGGCGTGTCGAGGTCGCCGGGTTTGCTGGGCTGGAGGCCGGTGATCTTGGTGAATGTGAGGGTGTGGTTGCCCGATTCATCTTTATAGGTCACCTTGACGCCTTTGGTAGTCTTCTGATCCCAGATTTCTGCAATTGAGTACGACACGAAGAGGGCGTAGTTGTCGCTCGCGAGTGTGTTGTCGGGCTCGAAGAGGAAATACATTTCGGGGTACTCGGAGTTCTTGGTTTTCTCGTCGAGCACGATCTTGCATTTCTTGGGCTCGGGGGCTGTGTAGGCCTGGAATATCACATTGATATACTTGCCGGCTCTCCAGAGCGAGCCCATGTAGATGGGCGAGGTCATCCAGTCGGCATTGTCGGAGGCGAGGCCTGCCGGCACTTCTTCTCCTCGGCCGAAGCAGGTGGCCATGCCATAGACTGTGATGTCGTCGTCGACATAGTGGAGGTCGGTGTCGGTGCGGTAGGAGATTACCACGCGTTCGCCGGGTTTGATAGCTTTTTCGTCAATGCTCTGTGTGGTGGTCAGAGTGGCGGGGCGCGAGTCATCTTTCTCCTGGAGCGTGAATTTGGTCACGTTGCCGGTGGTTGATGCCACGGTTACGATGTCGGTGTAGATGGTGCCACCGCCATTGTTCGGCTCATCATCCTTGGTGCACGATCCGAGGGAGAGTGTCAGGATGCCCGCGATAAGCGATAGGGTGATTTTGCTGAGTTTCATTGTTTGCTTGAAATGTGTGAGAGGTTTTTGCGTTTATTTGCGGTCGATCGACTTTATGTATCCGTCGGCCATGTGCACTATGGTGTCGGCATCGGCCGCCAGAGATTCGTCGTGTGTCACGATCACGAAGGTGGCGCCCATTGTGTCGCGCAGCTGGAAGAAGAGGCGGTGCAGCTCGGCGCGGTTATGGGAGTCCAGACTGCCCGATGGCTCGTCGGCAAAGATTACCGCCGGCTTGTTGATAAGCGCTCTGGCCACGGCTGCACGCTGACATTCTCCACCCGATAGCTCGGTGGGGCGATGTGTCTCGCGGCCTTCGAGCCCCAGCTTGACCAGCAGGCTCCGGGCCTCGTCCATGGCTTCTTTGCGGCTGCGGCCGGCGATGAGGGCCGGCATGGCCACGTTTTCGAGCAGGGTAAACTCGGGTAGAAGCTGGTGGAACTGGAAGACAAAGCCTATGTTGCGGTTGCGGAAGGCCGAGAGGCGCCCGTCGGGGAGGGTGGTGACGTCGGTGCCGTCGTAGAGCACCTGGCCCCCGGCATCCGGCGCAAGCAAGGTGCCCAGAATCTGGAGCAGGGTGGTTTTCCCCGCTCCACTGGGGCCTACGATGGCTGTTACGCGGCCGGGCTCGATGGTGAGATCGATGTCTTTAAGCACGCGCAGCGAGCCGAATGTCTTGCTTATGTGCGAGGTCTGGATCAATACTGGATGGTGGTGTGCAGGTTTCTGATAAGTGGTGAGTGATCAGCAACCTCCGCAGCAACCACCGCCGCATGAGCCTGCGCCATCGTTGCAACCGCCGTCGCCACAGCCGCATCCGCACGACTGCTGGGGCTGGAGCTCTTCAGGGGTTGCGTCGCGCACGGTGAGTACCTCGCCGGTGTAGTGCACGCGGTCTTTTGCCAGAGGATGGTTGAGGTCAAGCACCACAGCCTCGGGGGTGAGGCGTACTACGGTGCCGTCGATGCGGTAGCCGTCGGGGGTCATGAGAGGGATGAGGGCACCGGGGGTGAACATCTCTTCGTTGAATTTGCCGTCGACGGTCATACGGTCGCGGGGAATGGTGTAGATCTCTTCTTCGGTGTAAGGGCCGAAAGCCTTCTCTGGCTCGGCGGTGAAGTCGAATTTCTCGCCGGCTTTTTTGCCTAGGAGTTCTTCATCGAGTGCCTCTACGAAGCCGAGTGTCATGCCGCATACTGCGCGGTCGGGGTCTTCGGCTGTCACCTCATGCACGAGGGTTTCGGTGCCGTCGGGATTGACGCGGTAGAGTTTATATGCTATTTCGAAGTATTTTCCGGGTTTGATTTCCATAATTGTAGTGTTTGTAAATTAATATGTCCTTCTTTCGGCAAATAACGTGCCAAAGTGGCCGCATGTTCATCAATGCTCGGCCGGAAGGGTGATTTTAAGGCGGTCGCCGGTGTCTTCGGCAATCGAGCGGAAGTATCGCTCGTTATATCCTCCGAACTCGGGTTGCTCGGGCATGCCGTCGGGTGTGCGGGCGAATTTGCCGTCGCGTTCCTTCTTTATGTTGCCGTCGAGGTATTTCACGAGCAGATAGTCGCCGAGCGCCTTGTAGTCGGCTGTCGATTTCTGTGCCCAATGGTCGGTCATGGCATTGAGGGCCGCAGCGGCGTCGGCGTAGTTCATGCCGTTGATTTCGGCCTGCTTGGCTGCCACATCTGCCACCATGGCATCTTCAAGGCCGCTCTGCACGCGGCGGATGTCGGGAATCATCTGCGAGTATCGGTTGTATGCCTGGTTGGCAACGTAGTTGTTGACCCAGAACATCGCATCCCAGGAGAGGGTATAGAGGTCGGCGGTGGAGGCGTCGAGTGAGTGAGGCACTGCGGTGGTGGAGTTGAATACAGGCACGTAGACGCATGTGTTGGCATCGTCGACACCGAACCACAGAATGCCTTTCATGGCGTCGTGACGGTCTTTATTCATATCTGCCACGAATGAGAAGCCGGTCTGCTGGGTGGCGATGGCGCGTTCATGTGTATAGTCCTGGCCGTCGACATTGAAGTACATCGGACGCCAGCGGTATGGGCAGTCGAAGGGGCCTGCGCCTATGTCCTGAGTCATGTCGAGCACAGTGCCTTCGAAGTGGTCGCGCATCATCCATTTGAGGTCTTCGGCGGTGAGCTGCTTCGAGGGCTTTACCCACAGCGGGAAGGGCTCGCCTTCGCCATTGAGGATCCAGGGGGTGTAGGCGTCCATCTCTTCGGGGGAGGTGAAGCGGCGGAAGTAGCTCCATACTCGGGCGTCGCACCCGCGGGTGGCGCCTACATCGGTTATTGCGTAGGCACGCGAGAAGTCGAAGTCTTCATCCTTGCCGTCGAAGTAGCCTTGCGAACGGGCGAACGAGATTACGTCGGGCGAGTAGAGTGTCTCTTTCTTTTTGTCTTTCAGGGGAAATTTGTGTATACGGGAGTGGTTGGCGTGGCCCGAGATATAGCCGTCAGGCACACGGCGGGCCACCCATACGGCACCCTTGTCGGCTTTGCCTTTGCCGATGAGTTCCATTACCCATACCTCGTTGGGGTCGGCGATGGAGAATGACTCACCGCTCGATGCATAGCCGTAGTCTTTGACCAGGTTGGTCATCACGTCGATGGCCTCGCGGGCAGTGCGTGCGCGCTGAAGAGTGATATAGATAAGCGAGCCGTAGTCGATTGTTCCAGAGCCTTCAAGCTCGGGGCGTCCGCCCCATGTGCTTTCGGCGATGGTAAGGCCGTGCTCGTTCATATTGCCGATGGTGGCATAGGTATGAGCCACTTCGGGGATGCTGCCCAGAAGTTTGCCTGTATCCCACTCCACAACATCGCGCATTGTGCCGGGTGCGTGGTCGGCGGCATCCTGCTTGTAGAGGGCACCGTAGAGGGTGTGGCTGTCGGCTGCGTAGGTAACCATCGAGCTGCCTTCGGTTGTTGCGCCGGGGGAGGCTATGAGGCTTGTGCAAGCCAGGGCGTCGGCTCCGCAGAGTGCGGCCGATGCAAGTGTGATAATAGAGAGGTATTTATGCATTGTGGTGTCTTGGCGTATAGCTAAAGTGCAAATTTAGCAATAAAAAACCGAATATACCCCTCCAGGAGCTTGCTAAAAGCCTAAATAATGCTAAATGGCTTGTCGTAAGGGCATATTGTATTTTAAAGCACGGCTTGGAAGGTCTGTGAAATTTTTTTGACTACCGATGTCACCTTTGCCCTGCGGGGTGAGTCATATATACGAGACGCCTCAGAAATTACGTTATTAACAACATAAAAAACTCTTGAAAATGACTCAGACTCTCGTTCCTATATTCGTATGCGTGGTACTTCCGATTGCCATAGTGCTGATTGTGTCGCTGGCCAAAATGAATGCCGATAACAAGCGCACCCAGATTATTCTCAAGGCCATAGAAGCCAACCGTGATGTCGACACCGAGAAACTTATCGAGTCGATGAAAAAGCCTGAGAAGACGGCGCTCCAGATTCTCAATCTGCGCCTGCTCCGCGGTTGTATTTTCTCTCTCGTGGGCCTCGGCCTCGTGATTGTGGCAGTGGTAGGGCTGCTCAACGACGTTCCGTTTGCCGACGACCCCGTGTCGGTTCCCCTGGTGTTCGGCTCTGCATCCCTCACAGTCGGCCTCAGCTACCTCATTGTATACTTCGTTACCCGTCGCCAGCTCAAATCGTCGGAAAACGACTGACACGATGACACGCGAGCAGTTCATATCACACGTGGAGGCCGTGCAGGGAGCCATCAGGCGCTTCCTGCTGGCCCTCTGCTGCGGTGACACCCAACTCGCTGACGACATCGCGCAGGAAGCCTTCATGAAGGCTTATCTTGCCGCTGACAATCTCAAAGATCCGGCTAAGTTCAAATCCTGGGTTTTCAAGATCGCCTATACCACCTTCATAAGTTCTCTACGCTCATGCCGCCAGTATGCCGACTATGACTCCGCGCATGACATCGCGACGCCCGACCGCGCTGACGATGCATTCCGATACCAGGATCTTTATCAGGCACTCGACAGGCTCCCGGCGAAAGAACGAACATCGGTACTCCTCTTCTACATGGAGGGCTATTCCATCAAGGAGATTGCCGACCTCGAAGAGGTGTCGGCCGAAGCCGTGAAACAACATCTGTCGCGCGGGCGAAGCCATCTCCGTGCGTTATTGTCCAATTAGTAACCCGCATAGGTATGGAAGACGAAAATATCAAGCAGCTTTTCAGCGCATTCAATCCATCGATAGGTTCTTCTGATCAATTTATGACCAGACTCCTCCGCAACATGGAGATAGTCGAAATGGTGAAACAGAATAATCTTGCCCTTAAGCGCCGCAATCGCCTGGCCGTGCTTATCGCGGCTCTGTGCGGATTTGTCGTCGGGGTGATTCTCACACTCCTCTTCCCGCTTGTGGGCGACTGGGTGTCGTCCTTCAGCATATCGCTGCCGCATCTCACCATCGCCTCTCTGACCATCGATTATCGCTTTGTCGGCTGGATTGTAATGGCGGGCGTATCTTGCATCACAGCCCTCAACGCCTACGAAGTGGCGATGTCGAAAATGACGCCATCTACCGTCCGGTAACTCCGGCCGGGGGGTGGCCTTATTCCACCATCAGCGTTATAGCGTTGCCGTTGTACTGATAATTATAAATTGAATCTTTTTTTATATCAGGATGGACATTGTATGGGCGGAACCACTCTAATATTCGTTCATCTGGTATTGAGTCCGGAGCGATCATATTTATGGTGAATGATGTTCCGTGATCGATATATTTCCATAATTCCCCTTCTCTGAATGGCGCATACTTTGGGTCTGTTGGCTTTATTGAGCGTACCGGACTTGCGGCTGCGTCGGTCAGACTATCGCAGGTGAGCGAAATACATATGTCGCGCTGACGGGCTATTATCGTGATTGCACTGCATTTATACAGTTTTCGGGCGCTGAAGTAGGTTCCGGTATTTTCCATACCTACATACGCATTATCGGTTGCGTATAGCACGTCTTCGCTATACCCGCTATTGAATGTAATTAAAAATCCTACTGATATTAGGAGCCGACGGGCTATAATTCCTATATGGTGCTTCATGATGTGTGCTTATATTACAATATTTATTGCCGATCCTCTGTAGGCCGTTTCTCTCAAGCCAGGCTCCGTTAGCATGTCGGGCCTTCCAAAACTCGGCCTGAGTGCACCCAGTATCGTTTCTTTTGTCACCTCCCTTGGATGCGCGATATTTACCGTAAACTTCTCTCCCTTAGGAATAAATTTCCATACCATAAGGCTAATTGATGGCTGGTAATCATACGACCAGCATGATGTGAACCATTCGCTATAGCCCCACACCATGTGTTTGTTTGCGTAGCCATCATAGTAATTAAACACTGGCGATAACATTATGAATATGTCTCGCCCATCTGGCGGTGGGATAATCGTTACTGTTGAACATACATACTCGGTTTTGCCGATATAGTATGATCCGGTCTCCTCATATACCCAATATGCATATTGGCCTTGTCCAACTATTATTTCTTTTTCTTGTGCGGCTACTTTTAGCAGACAGAAAATGCTAAAAGTCAGCAATGCAATGAGTTTATTGATTCCAGTATCCATTTGTCTCTATTATTGATTTTGCCATTTTTTCTCGGATGTAGATATTACACTGATGGTAGATTGTCCATCTTCTCATAGTATTGCCAGCACGGACGCCATGTAAGCTTATTGTTTATTTTTTATATTATCTAAAATACAATTTACAATTGAGCCTAAATCTTTTTGATCGAAATCAAGACAGCCGGTATTATCATCGTCACGTTTTTGTCCATTGGAGATATAGTGATGGCCGAATCTTAGATCGGTAATTGCAACTGTATCATAATAAAGATTATCGACAGAGCGAAGCATAAACTCCTTGCTGGTCTGCATAAATATTGTATTTGGCTTACTTGGCACGAAGTCTATTCTGGCTTCTTGAGAAGTTGGTACGAGATATTTTTGGAATTCGACACATCGAGTAGCCAAGGAAAAAATTATGACAGGAATGTCTGTGCCTTCAACATTCATCATCACAATTCCCCCGGCGGTAGGCCAGCGGCATAGAAATTCATAAGTACTTATAGCGCAGTTAGTAATAACTTCGAGTTCAAAGCAGGGTCTCGTTTCTCTAAAAGCAATTGTCCATAAAAATTCATGGGCACGAGTTGCCTTAACAGCTGCCGTTATAAAATCATGAATATTTTTTCCCATCCATGTGTCAGTATTCAAGTGAAAAACAGGCAGCACGTCCGGCCCGAGGATTTCACTTAGATCTCGGCCTGAATCGATTACATCTATCTGGATTGTATCACAATCTGCACATCTAACTTCAAATTCGTCACTTATAAATACTGGGCTTGAAGTCGAATTCTCATCAGCCGCTTTAACGACCATAATAGATGCTATGGCCAAAAGTAAGGTAAGGATAGTAGATTTCATTGGCATTCAGATTTTTAATATTCTAATACAATAGCGTTCCCCTTGTATGAGAAGGCCGAGACAGCCCCAGCCTTCAAAATCGAAATATGTAAGATAAAATATGTAGCTGAGGAGGAGTTCATGGAGGTAATCGGGTATTAGAAGTGAGGTCGTTCGCAAAGATATGCAAAATAATTCATTTACAAAATATTGCACCCGAAAAAAATTAAATGTGATGCAGGATGTTGCCCGCAACGTGGCGTCCGGCCAGGACGCCGATCTTAAGTAGCCCTCCACGCCGAAGCTTCAGCGGAGGCGTGGGGGGGACGCGTGGGGGAAAAGAATGGCGTCTGAAAGACGCTGATTGGGCGTAAATGCTTTGTCAACAACCGTTTCTGCCCAATCCGCGTCCGGCCGGACGCGTGGTTGCTGGTGCTGTTTACCGGGCACACCTCCGCCTGCGGCTGCGGTGTACCCGGCTACTGGAAATTGGCGTCCTTGCCGGACGCCACCTTTGCGCCAAAGCAATCGGAGAGGAGACGCTGCTGAAAAATCAGAGCGACGGACATCTTCGGCTGGGGTGCTTTCCGCGCTTTCCGTGTTTTCCATCCATCGCCGTGGAAAACACGGAAAGCGGTGAGGTGCCTGGCTACTGGAAATTGGCGTCCTTACGGAACGCCTCTTTTGCTCCAAAGCAATTAGAATGGCCTACTACACGAAAGCCAGGCCGGGCCGCAGCGTGGCGTCCGGCCAGGACGCCGATCTCAAGTAGCCCCCTACGCCGAAGCTTTAGCGGAGGCGTGGGGGGTGAAGACGTGGGGGGAAAGAATGGCGTCTGACAGACGCCGATTGGGTGTAAATGCTTTGCCAACAACCGTTTCAGCCCAATCAGCGTCCTGCCGGACGCGTGGTTGCTGGTGCTGTTTACCGGGCACACCTCCGCCTGCGGCTGCGGTGTACCCGGCTACTGGAAAT
>CAJUJB010000007.1 GCA_910586595.1 uncultured Muribaculaceae bacterium
GCTCTTCCGATCTGCTCGAAGCCTTCGAGCTCGACCATGCGGCGGATCACGGCGATCTGCTGGAAATCTTTTTCTCCGAAGTAAGCGCGGGTGGGCTTGGCAAGCGCGAAGAGCTTGCTTACAATCTGTGCCACCCCGTTGAAATGACCGGGGCGCATGGCGCCTTCCATCACTTCGGCAACAGGACCGAGATCGAACACGCGGGTGTCGGCCTGGGGATATACTTCATCGACAGACGGCACAAATGCGTAATCGACACCGCAGGCTTCGAGCATGGCGCAGTCGGCCTCTTCGGTGCGCGGATATGTGCGCAGGTCGTCGGGATTGTTGAATTGGGTCGGGTTTACGAATACGCTCACTACGACCACGTCGTTCTCAGAGCGGGCACGCTCAACCAGTGAGCGGTGTCCGGCATGGAGCGCGCCCATGGTGGGCACAAGACCTATGGAGCGCCCGGCGCGGCGGGTCTCGTCGACCACCTCACCGAGGCGTTTTACTGTACGGATTACTTCCATTAGTGTTATGTTTCGGCCACAATTAGCTGGCCTGTCTTATTTTCGGCTGCAAAATTACATAATAAAGTTGAGAGATTCAACTTTTGGGTGGGCTTTGTACTACTTTAAAGGCTTGGTGGCAGGCAGAGAAACCCCTCTTTCATCAAGCGCGCGGTGGTAACGTGCCGAGTTGATGCGGTGACGGTCGTAAGTCTCGGTAAAATCGTGATAGCCCGAGAAGTCGCTTCGCGCGCACATGAAGAGGTAGTTGTGCATTGGTGCGTTGAGCACGTCGTCTATAGTGGCTGCCTCGGCAATGCGGATGGGGCCTGGGGGCAGCCCATGGTTACGGTAGGTGTTGTAAGGCGACTCGTATTTGGTCTGGTGGAGACTGATGCGACGAAGAGCGAATTTGCGCATGGCGAATTTCACCGTAGGGTCGGCCTGAAGATACATGCCTTTGTCGAGGCGATTGAGATATAGGCGGGCAACTTTGGCGCGTTCGTCGGCGCGGTTGGTTTCTTCTTCGACTATCGAGGCGATTGTGTGCGCACCCTTTGGTGTGATGCCTAATTTCTCGGCTTTTGCCTTGCGCTCGTCAGTCCAGAATTTTTCGCGGTGTTTGTTAAGTGTGCTCACAACTTCGGCAGGCGACACTGTCCAGTAGAATTCGTATGTGTCGGGGAGTACAGCTGCCGCATATTCCTCCTCGCTGTAGCCGAGGGGGCTGAGGATGCTGTCGGAGGCATGCATGAATGCCGTCGAGTCGAATTCCAGGCATTTCGAAGCTCGGGAGGCTAGATCGGTGTAGAACCGGAGGTTGTTGAAGGTGAAGCGTACGGGTGTCTGCCGTCCACGGGCAATGGTACGGGCCACCTTCACTACGCTCTGGCCAGGTTCGACCAGATATGAGCCATGCGATTCGGCAGCATTGCCGCCTTGGAGTTGCCACATAAGCGCGAGGCGTCGGCCGTATGATTTGCCGAGGGCATCCTTGAAGATGGTGCGCACGCTGTCGTTTGATATTCCGGCGGGAATATCGACGCGTGCAGCTTCATATTCATATTTTCCGAAAACCCAGCTGCTGATAATGTAAGCCGCCCCGATGGCGACGCACACGAGAATAACTATAGAGTAGGTGATCAAGCGTTTTTTTCTCATAGTTCAGTTGTCGTCTGATTCAATCATTTTTTCAAATGCCTCCTTGTCGGAGTGATGATCGGCAGGAGACTCGCCGTCTTCGCGGCTTGAAATATAATAATCGTAATATGCCAGAAGCAATGTGGTGAGTGGTAGTGCGATGATAAGGCCGATGAAGCCCATGAGCGTGCCCCAGATCGACAGCGACAGCAGGATGATGGCCGGGTTGAGGCCCATGGCCTTACCCATGATCTTGGGGGTGAGGATGAGGTCCTGGATGCATTGCACTACAATATACACAATCATCGAGGCCCACCATATGTGCCAGAAATCGACTCCGCCGTCGACTGAGTATACCAGGCAGAGCAGCGTTGTAGGCACAAGCGAGATAAGTTGCAGGTAGGGCACCATGTTGAGTACGCCGATGAAGAGCCCGAGCACAATGGCCATAGGCAGCCCGATGATGCTGAATCCGATGCAGAACATGATTCCGACACAGAGGGCCACCAGAGCCTGGCCGCGGAAATAGTGGTTCATCGAGTTTTTCACATCATTGGCGATGTGGTAGGTCGTAGCGCGGTATTTGGGCGGAACAAGCCGCTTGAAGCCGCGCAGCAGCCTCTCGTAGTCGAGCATGATGAACACCACGTATAGCAGCACGATAAACCAGTTGAATATGCCCAGCACTATGTCGTAGCCGCCCGATATGAATGAGGCTGCCGTGTCGAGGATGGTGCGGATGTCCTGGCGGGTGAGTTGCTTGGATATGCTCTCGAAGTCGATGTTGTGGCGGAGGTATTCGTGAAGCGACTGTGGTATGAAAGGTATCTCCGACCCGGCCCGTGAATAATGGTTTACGAAATCGGCCACCTGGTGCATCTCATTGATGATCGACGGCACCACAAATACCGAGATGGCCGTAATCACCAGCACACACTCGAAGAGGGTCATCATTATCGGAAGCCAGCGCTTGCGCACGCCGAGCAAGCGCTTGTTGTACTGCACGAATGGTTCAAGTATATATGCAATGAGCCATGCCACAAGAAATGGCAGCAGCACCGATTTGAGTACTCCCACCAGCCAGACGCATGCGCCGATGGCGCCTACGGTGATGAGCAGGCGCACTACGCGGTCGAAGGTATATGGGCGGCTCCAGCCGGGCCCCGAAGGGTGGTATAGTGGTTCGTTGGGTGTCATTGCATTTGTATAAGTATGCAAAGTTAGTTATTTTTTTTCATCGGATATATCGTATATGCTTTTTTTGCCATAGGGGCTGCACAGAGCCTCTCCTGGCGAGGCAAGAGAATAAGTTGTTTCACGCTTCTTTGCATAATCAAATAATTATTTATATCTTTGCAGTATAGCGTCGCGACCAATTGTCTAATCTAATTGATAAAACCGAGCAAACTACCATGAAAATGAAAAATCTACTCGTCATATGGTTGATGCAATTGGCGCTTCATTGAATAATGGTGAAGTTGTAGATAGTAAGACTCTATATAAATATTAAGATCTTCTCGATTATGAAAAAATTGATTGTCACTTTATTAGTGTGTCTGCAAATCAGTGTCTGCCTGAATGCGATGGACGATGTTCCTCTTGACGCCAAAAATGACTTGTTTCGAGCGCGATGGTATCCGGTATGAAATACGAGAGAATCTTCGGGAAGATATCGTTTTTGTGACGTTTCATGGAGAGGATTATTACTACGACGCAGAGCCTGATTGCCTTCCGTGGACATTGAAGCCCGATACCCCTTTTTATAAAGGGAAGGTCGTTATCCCCCCGGTTGTAGAGTATAATGATAAGAAATATGATGTTGTTAAAATCTCGTGGGGCGCATTTGAGTGGTGCACCGAGCTTGAATCTCTCATTATACCTGAATCCATCTATCAAATCTGCGATGGGGCTTTTTTTGGATGCGAAAATCTCAGAGAGGTCTCACTTCCCAGATCTGTAACCGAGTTGTATCCCGACGTCTTTGCCGGGTGCGATAATCTTGCATACCTTGATTTGCGTTGGATTCAATGGATGTCGCCTGAATCAGATTCACATGCGCGTCTTTTTCTTAAAGATCCGAGCTGCCCTTCACTTATTGAGGTGGTACTGCCGATGGCAAGTTCCCGATATCATTTCAAACTGATGCCCCATATCCGCGTACTGCACATGCCCTCGGCAGATGTTCCGGAAGTAGAACCTGAGCATTTCTCGTTCGCCGCCGAAACCCTTACGGAAGGTACGCTCTATGTGCCTGAAGAGGCTGTGGAAGCCTATAAGGCGTCAGACTTATGGGGCCAGTTTGCCAATATCCGGCCCGAGAGTGAGTTTACAGGAGTTGAGGCCGCTGTCGCTCAGACGGAATTTGAAGTCAGAGACGGTGTGATCTATGCCGTCGGCAATAGTACACTTGAAATTTACGATATAGCCGGTCGAAAGGTGGCAACTTTGGCAACTGGCGCATCGACCATGCTGCCGAAAGGCATCTATATAGCAAGTGGAGCAGGTGCGACAAAAAAATTTGTGGTGAAGTAATAGGCATTGCCCCATCGACGGCACGATCATTTACCGGCGCGGACGCCCTACCAATGCGCCCGCGCCGCTTGCCAATCTGGCTAAGCCGCCGTCCAACTCAAAAAAAATGCGTAACTTCGCAGAAAAATTATCCAATGGCAGAACTATCGTTGCTTGAGCGCCTCGACGGCATAGAGGCCCGCTTTGAAGAAATATCGACACTCATCACCGACCCGGCCGTAATCGCCGATATGAAGCGCTATGTGCGCTTATCGAAGGAATATAAAGACCTTGAACGCCTTACGGCTTCGACACGGCGTTATCGCGAACTATGCGCGAATATCGACGAGGCCAAGGCCATATTGGCAAGCGAGAACGACCCCGAGATGCGCGAGATGGCTAAAGATCAGCTCGATGCTGCCACGGCTGCACTCCCGGCGCTTGAAGAAGATATAAAGCTTCAGCTTATTCCGGCCGACCCCGAGGACAGCAAGAATGCCATCCTTGAAATACGCGGAGGTACAGGTGGCGACGAAGCGGCTATCTTCGCAGGCGACCTCTGCAAGATGTATATGAAGTACTGCGAGAGCCGTGGCTGGAGTGTTGCTGTGACCTCGGCAAGCGAGGGGGCAGCCGGTGGATACAAGGAAATTGTACTCTCTGTCACCGGTGAAGGTGTCTACGGCGTGCTGAAGTACGAGAGTGGTGTACATCGTGTGCAGCGTGTACCAGCCACCGAGACGCAAGGCCGTGTGCATACATCGGCAGCTACAGTCGCTGTCCTTCCGGAAGCCGAGCCTTTCGATGTCGAAATCAACGAAGGGGAGATTAAATGGGATACCTTCCGATCAGGCGGTGCAGGTGGCCAGAATGTGAATAAGGTCGAGTCGGGTGTGCGTCTCCGCTATGTATGGAAGAATCCAAACACAGGTGTTGCCGAAGAAATACTCATAGAGTGTACCGAAACTCGCGACCAGCCCAAGAATAAAGAACGAGCCCTCAGCCGACTGCGCACATTTATCTACGATAAGGAACACCAGAAATATATCGACGACATTGCGTCGCGACGTAAGACTCTGGTCAGTACAGGCGACCGCTCGGCTAAGATCCGCACTTACAATTATCCCCAAGGACGTATAACCGATCACCGTATCAACTATACCATCTACAATCTGCAGGCTTTCGTTGACGGTGATATACAAGATGTGATCGACCATCTCATCATTGCAGAAAACGCTGAGAAGCTTAAGGCTGCCGAGCTTTAGGCATAAATCATAATCTTTAATTCTCATTTCGATGGAAAAACCGCTCCCCTCAACCAAAGGCAAGTTCCTACATTTGTTCTCGCCGCGCCGCCTGGGCATGGAGATTGCCCTTGCCTGGGCAATGTATCCGATCACTATTGTGTTTATCGGTATTTCGGCGCTATATGCCATCCTGCTCACTTGGGATGCCATCAACCCGTCTGCAGTCGTCGGTGAGGCCAGTGCGGTGAGTCTGGCTCTTGGATCTCTGTTCTCGCTGGCCGTTTATCAGTGGGGGCGTTGTCTTCAAGCCGGTTCCCGGCTTGTGACCATGCAGGTCGTGGTGGTCATTTTCTCTGCACTTAATTTTGTCGCTTTGATCGCGCTCAACAAACCTCTGACCGGGGTCGCCTATATAGGATATGGGGCCGCTTACACCGCTTTGTGCGTGGCTATCGTGTTCCTCCCGGCTCTGAGAGGGCTTGGAATAAGTCGGCAATGGAGATACACTATGGGGGTTCTTGGAGCCGCCGCCACCGGATTTGTGATCATGCTTGTGCTTGCGATTGCGGTGATGATAGTTATTACTACCTTAATCCTGCTGTTCAATATCAATGAGTATCGGCTTTATATAACACTTGAGATTTTGTTTGCATTAGTCTTGCCATCCATGGTCTTTATCCGCCGTCTTCCCAATCCGGCGGTCGTGGAGGCCGGAGGTGAGGCCTTTGGCCGCACGGTGGCTGCCTTCTGCAAGAATGTCTTGCTCCCGTTGGTGCTTATATATGGTGCGATTCTGTATGTCTACGCCGCAAAGATTCTATTGATCTGGGAGCTGCCAAAAGGCATGGTGTCGTGGATGGTGACAGGGCTCGTGTGCGCCGTGCTTGTGGCGATGTATGGTCTTCAAGGTTATCTTTGTCTGAGTGACTCCAAGGTTTCCGCGAAGCGTATCGCCTCTTTCGCTATGCGCTGGTTGCCACTTGTCGTTGTGCCACTGCTGGTGCTGATGAGTGTGGCTATACTATACCGCATCGGGCAATATGGCATTACCCCCAGCCGTCTCTATGTGCTCACCTTCAATATCTGGGCCTACTGCGCGGTAATATATCTTTATATTGCAAAGGTGCCGCGGCTGAATATGGTGGCGAGCTCGTTCGCGCTTGTTTTTCTCATCACTTCCGTCATCCCGGGCTTGAATTACAGCACTATAGGCATACGTGCCATCCAGTCAAAGATAATTAAGGAATTGCGAGAGGCGGGTGCTGAGCATTTTCCGCTTAAGTATACCGAGCTCGAGCAGTTGCTCAGGCAGATGCCCAACGACCGGGCTGAGTCAGTAGCCGATGATCTTGATTATCTTGACGACTGGACTAACCATAGCAATGTAGCTCCGATTGTTACCCACTCGAGCCGGATTTATAAATGGGAGCTTATAACCGAGGTTATCAACGTTGTCGCAGGTCGGTCTGTCGATCTGAAGACGGTGCCTCTCAGCCCCGTGCCTGAAGGATTTTCTTCTCTCGAGTATAAGGAACGAAGTCTGCCCACTGCTCGTGTCGACGGTCAATATAGCATGACAATTGACTCGGTGAAATTTGTTGTGCCGGTCGACAGCATGGTGCGCCTGGATGAGGCCGACGCGCTTGTGCCGGTGTGGACGGAGGCTGCCCAACCTGCAAATGCCAGCTACGTAATTACCGGCTTCGTGGCCGAATGGAACGATGCCGATACACTCAGATACTCGAGAATTAAAGTAACAGGATATTTATTAAAGAAATAAGAGAGATAATATGAAACGTAACGAACTTGTCGACAATATTTTCCGCAAAGGGTCATTCCTCTGCGTCGGTCTCGACACAGACATCCGCAAACTCCCCGCATGCCTTACCGGCACTCCCGCCGAGCGCGTGGTGGCTTTCAATAAGGCTATAATTGATGCGACCGCTGATTACTGCGTGGCCTACAAGCCTAATCTTGCCTTCTACGAGAGCCTCGGTGCCGAGGGTTGGAGCGCTTTGGCTGAGACGGTGGCATACATACGCGAGAAATATCCCGACCAGTTCATTATCGCTGATGCCAAGCGAGGCGACATAGGTAATACGGCGGCACTCTATGCCCGTACATTCTTCGAGACTATGGACTTCGATGCCGTGACGCTGGCTCCTTATATGGGAGAGGACTCCGTAAAGCCCTTCCTCGGATATGAGGATAAATGGAGCATAATACTGGCTCTGACATCCAATCCGTCGGCCAAGGACTTCGAAACGGTGCTCGACAGCAAAGGTGTGGCCATGTACGAGCGTGTCATCCGCCTCTCGCGTCATTGGGGCACTCCGGTCAACACTATGTATGTTGTGGGCGCCACCCAGGCTGAAAGCCTCGATGCAATCCGCGCGGTTGCCCCTCGTCATTTCCTCCTCGTTCCCGGTGTCGGAGCACAGGGCGGAAGTCTTGAGGAAGTTGCCCGTCATGGCATGATTGATGAATGCGGTCTGCTGGTCAATAGCTCGCGCGGTATAATCTACGCATCTTCCGGCGAGGATTTCGCCGAGGCTGCCGGAGCTGCCGCAAAGGAGCTCGCAGCCCAGATGAGCACTCTGCTGCCTCAGTAAACGAATTAAAACTGCCGTTTGGATGCCGGATCTGCTACTGTGGATCCGGCATTTTCAATCATATCACAAGTATTATGAGCAAGACTAACAGGAAGGAAATGATAATGTCTTTCATCGTGTGGGGAGGGCTTGTTCCTGTCATTCCCTGCAGGTAGTGAAAGGGCATAATAAAAGCGTGGAATGATGTTCGGTTTATCTCATTCCTGGCATCGCCAAACGCCAAATCAGGAAATAAACAGTCCACTCCCACGCCTTACCGTATATCGGCCTCCCCTTGCCGGGGAGTGGATATGCGACAAGCATGAGCGTTCTGGGCTGCTTGATCCCTCCTGATTAAGAAATTGGCGATTTCGGAATGAAGGATAAAGCAAAAACGCTTATCGTATGTGTGCGGAGATATTCTCCGCTGCAAAGATACATAAAATGCTGCATTTCTGCAGCACCATGATATTTTTTATTTAAAATAACGGCTTATTGGGCGCCCAACTGGTTTATGATTTTGACTGCCTGCGCCGATTCATACCCACGGCCAACGGCGAA
This sequence comes from uncultured Muribaculaceae bacterium, assembly GCA_910586595.1. GTDB lineage: Bacteria > Bacteroidota > Bacteroidia > Bacteroidales > Muribaculaceae > CAG-873. The sequence goes on from CAJUJB010000007.1 coordinate 8,545, forward strand.
GCGGAGCAGTTTCATCCGGTCTTCATAAGCCAAGGGCTTAGCCATTGGCTTTGCTTTGGCAGTGATGATATGGCGGAGTATTGAAAGGTATTCTTTGTCATCAATTTCAGTCATGGCTTCGGCAGCCACATCAGGGTCGATGCGTTTCTGGCGGAGTGCCATCTCGATTTTTCTCCGGCCCCAGCGGGCGAAGCGGTATTTGTCGCGGACAAAGGCGGCGGCATAACGGCTGTCGTCGACAAAGCGGCGGCTGCGCAGCGATATGATGATGGCGTCGGCATCGTCGGGGGCTATCTGCCACGTGGCAAGTTTACGCCGAAGCTCGCTCTCGCATTGCTCGGCGCGTGCGCACAGGGTCTCAAGGCGGATCAGCGCCGCCTCAGGACGCAGTTCTTTTTTCGGTCGGCTATACATCACGACGGTTGGATTGCGGAGGCGTAGCGGTAGAGCCCGCGGTAGTCGCGTGTCACGTCTACCTTCTCAAAGCCAAGATCCTCGAGTAGGGTTCGCATCTGGTCAGGGAACCGTGAGTTAATTTCAAACCATAGCGAGCCTCCGGGCACGAGTGCGGCGCGGGCATAAGTGGCGATAGCCCTGTAGAAGAACAGAGGGTCGTCGTCGGGCACAAATAACGCGCCGTCGGGCTCATGGTCGAGTACCCGGCTATCCATTTCTTTAGTCTCCGACCGGCATATGTAAGGCGGGTTGCTGACTACGATGTCATAGCTGGCATGCTTAGGCAGTGGAGCTGATAGAATATCGGTTTTCTCAAAGTCTACTTTAGCCCCGAGAGACTTGGCGTTTGCTTTGGCAACCTCAAGGGCCCCGGTGCTGACATCAATGGCATTCACTCTGGCAAAGGGTAGGGCGCGGGCAAGAGAGATGGCAATGCAGCCCGAGCCGGTGCCTATATCGAGCACCGATAGATCAGAGCGGTCGCCATAAACCGAGGTGATCAGGTCGACGAGTCCGGCTGTCTCAGGGCGTGGAATGAGCACGTCGGGCGTCACTGCATAATCGTTGCCCATGAATTTCGCTTTGCCGACGGCATACTGCACCGGTTCGCCTCCTTCCACTTTTTTTACCGCGCCGTCAATCTTTTCCTGCATGAAGTCGGTGATCTCGCGGTCGCCGTTCATGAAAAGATATTTGCGGTCGTATCCGGCAACGTCTTCGAAAATGATACGTGCCGCGGCCTCACCCTCTCCCTTTCCAAGGGTGGAGGTGAGTCGCGCGGCTATGGTATGGAAATATTCTGCGACAGATGTCATTGGCGGTCGGCGTTGATTGCCTCGTAAAGGAAGGCGTCATCATCGCCGTTATCGTCGTCATCTTCGTCAACACCTTCGATTTCGGCATCATCCCAGTCGATGTCTTCGCCCCAGGTATCCGGGCTGATGTTGCGCAAGTCTTCGGCTTCCTGGTCGGCTTCTTCCTCAGAGGGCTCGTATTCGAAGATAAAATCGTCTTCCTCGCGCACGCGGTGATGTCCGTCGAGGGGGCGGTGGATGAGGTCGGGGGCGTCAATGCGGTTGTTCTCATCTGTGATGGCGCCCCAGAGCATGTCTTTCAGCTCTGTGATGCCGTAGCCGGTCACGGCGGAGATGAATACGTGGGGCACGCCCTCGGGGAGGGTCTTGGCTATCTCTTCGCGGAGTTCGTCGTCGAGAAGGTCAGATTTTGATATGGCGAGCACTCGCTGCTTATCTACCAGCTGAGGGTTGAATTGCTCCAGTTCGCGGAGGAGAATGCGGTATTCCTCGGCGATGTCATCTGCGTCGGCCGGAACCATGAAAAGGAGTACGGCATTACGCTCAATGTGGCGCAGGAAACGCAGACCAAGGCCCTTCCCTTCACTCGCGCCTTCGATAATACCGGGGATATCGGCCATTACAAATGAGCGGTTGTCGCGGTATGACACGATGCCGAGCTGAGGCTCCATGGTTGTGAATGGGTAGTCGGCAATTTTGGGCTCTGCGGCAGACACCGCCGACAGAAGGGTCGATTTGCCTGCGTTCGGGAAGCCTACCAGACCTACGTCGGCGAGCATTTTCAACTCAAGTATGACCGACTTCTCAATGGCCGGCTCACCGGGCTGTGCATAGCGCGGTGTGCGGTTTGTGGCGCTCTTGAAATGCCAGTTACCCAGGCCTCCGCGTCCGCCTTTGAGGAGCTTCACCTCCTGGCCGTCGTCAGTCACTTCGGTGAGGTAATCGCCGGTCTCGGCGTCGAAGACTACCGTACCGCAGGGTACGTCTACAATTACGTCTTCACCGTCTTTGCCGAAGCTACGGCCTCCCGAGCCGCTCTGTCCGTTTCCGGCGAAAATATGGCGGCGGTATTTGAGCGGGAGTAAGGTCCACATATTGCGGTTGCCTCTGAGAATAATATGGCCGCCGCGGCCTCCGTCGCCACCGTCGGGCCCTCCTTTGGGCACGTATTTGGCGCGATAGAAGTGGCGTGAGCCTGCGCCGCCCTTACCTGAGCGGCAAAGTATCTTTACATAATCTATGAAGTTGGAATCAGCCATTGTGATTTGTGTTTTTTGTCGTATGTATTATTAACGTTTAACTCCCGCACTTTGCTCACCTACGCTCCATAGAGTTGTGGTGGCGCATCAGTTCGCCTGCCTGGCGGAAGTCAACCGGAGATCCGACGTCTATCCACGTTCCTTTAATCGGATAGTAGGTCACCCGCAGTCCGGCGGCGATGGCCCGGTCGATTAGGTCGGTGGCGTCGCAGCGCTCGTCGGGGGAGAGGGTGCGCAGCAGTGCGTTGGAGAAGATATATATGCCGGCATTTGCATAGTAGGAATAGGCCGGTTTTTCTTCGATGCCGCGCACAGCGGTCGGATCGTCCTCATCAAGGGTTAGTATGGCATATGGCACCGACACCTGATAGGGCACGACGGCTATAGTCACATCTGCCTTGCGCTCGCGGTGGAGGAGATACATTTCTTCGAAGGAAATGGTGGTGAGGAGGTCGGAGTTCATCACCAGAGTATCTCCTTCTTCAGCGGCTACCTCGGTGAGGGCTACGGCTCCTATCGTGCCGAGCGGAGCATCTTCGCGGACGGTCTTCACCGTGACGCCTGCCACCGGATCGCTGAAATGCTCATCGAGCATGTCGGCCAGGTAACGGGTCGTTACGGTTATGTCATTTATCCCGCATGCGGCCAGAGCTTCGATGTTGTAGTCGATTATCGCCTTGCCCTCGATCTTGAGAAGAGGCTTGGGCGTGGTGAGGGTGGCGGGGCGCAGACGCTCGCCCTTACCTCCGGCCATCAATACGGCTTTTAGAGGCAGGAGGGTGGTGAGCACCGACAGGTCTATAATGTCTTCCAGGCTTCCATGCTCGCCCAGAACCGGAATAAGTGTGATGCCGGCCGCGCGGAAGTTGCGCAGAGCCGCTACATCGCGGCTGCCGGTGCGCAGGAATCTGAAATCGGTGCGGGCAGCTTCGGCGACTGTACTCTCGAGGGCCGCGCCTCGTAGTATGGCTCGGCGGATGTCTCCGTCGGTGAGTGTTCCGAGCACTTTGCCGTCGAGGTCGACGGCAAAGAGGACCATCGCGCCGCCGGGTAGCTCATTGAGTTGCCCGAGGGCCTGGCGCAGAGAGGCTGTGGCCGGTATGGTGTGCTTATTTTTCATGGGATATGAGGCTTTCGGCGAGTGCCCAGTCGGATGGTGTATCGAGATCGACGCTCCGGCTGCGTGGCATGATGAATGGAATGCGACGGGGAAAAGCTCCGAGAGGCATGGCCCTGAGCGATGCCGGATTGATGACATATACCGCTCCGTTCTGCTCGTAGACGGTCGGACAGTCCTGACGGCGCGTGTACATGCCGTCGCCTTTGCTTATGGCGATAAATCCATCGGCGTTTACCTCGAACATGTTGAAGTACGGATTGACGTCCGATGGGCAGAGCGACACCACCATGTCGCACGTGGGGGTATATAGGGCTTCGGCCTCAGAGATGTCAGCGCCGGTGCGGAAGGGCGATGTGGGCTGTAGAAGAACCACACAATCGTATTCTATGCCCCGGGCGTCGGCCCAGTCCATGGCATCGAGAAGGACTTCCCGACTGCCTATCATATCCCCTCCGAGTGCTTCTGGGCGCATATACTCAACGGTAAGCCCGCAGTTTCGGGCTACCGAGGCAATCTCGGCGTCGTCGGTCGAGAGAAGTATGTAGCCACCTGTGCGTGAAGCTGCTTCGCGCGCTGCATCGATTGTATAGGCTATAAGAGGCCGGCCCCCGAGTGGTTTTATATTTTTGCGGGGAATGCTCTTGCTGCCGCCTCGGGCGGTGATGATATATAGTGGCTTCATAAATCGTAAAAAGTTTTCGGAGACACCGGCAGGGTGGAGGCGAACTTCACTACAGCCTCTTTCATGATTGAAAGTGTGTCGGGGCGGTAATAGGGATTTTCACGTCTGCCGGCCAGCTCCTGCATCTGAGGCGATAAAGCCTCTGCGATGGCGGCTGAAATGTCGCTGGCAGTAGTTCCGCAGTGTATTACAGATGGGCCTGCAAGACGGCCGCGTTGCCGTATGCCGATGTCTACGGTCGGCACGCCGGCTGAGGGTGCTTCGACTATTCCGCTTGATGAATTTCCGATTACAACAGAGGCGAGCCGGAGCAACGACTGATACCGCACCATGCCGAGGGAACGGACGGCCTTTACGCGGTCGGGATGGAGTGCCGCATACTTTTCTATGACCGGAACTATCGAGGCTCCTCCGGCATCATTGTTAGGATAGGTGATGACTGAACGCAGTTCCGGATGGGTGTCGAGGGCTTCCAGAAGGGCGCACATCTGCTGGGCCGGGGTGCTGGTCGAGTCGTTGGTGGCAGGATGATATGTAATAACCGCTATGGGTTTGTCGCCGGTAAGATCAAAGCCGATCTGTTCACCAAGCTCAGAAGCTGAAAGAAGAGGAGTGTTGAAGGCATTCCATACGCCAATAGCTCCTGTATTGATAACTCTGGCAGGATGTTCGCCCATCTGGATCACACGTCGGCGGTAAGGCTCGGTGGCGGTAAGATGGAGTGTGGCGAGTTTGGTGATGGCATGCCGGATGCAGTCGTCGACCGCACCTTCAGATATTTCTCCGCCCGCTATGTGTATGATGGGAATACGCATCACAGCGGCAGCCGAAGCTATGGCGAGCATCTCATAGCGGTCGCCAAGAAGAATCGTTGCGTCAGGCTTAAGGCGGGAGAAGGCGTCGGCCATGCCCGCCATGCATATTCCCATGGCGCGCACGCGTGAAGCCTCGTCGTCTCCATCAATCTGCATGGGCACCCGTGCGTCGACGGTAAATCCGGCAGATGTTATTTCATTGACCGTCATGCCGTATTCTTCCATCAGGTGCATGTTTGCGGCAATTATCTGCACCTGTATGCCCGGGCAATCAGTAAGCGCCCTGGCCAGAGGCATCAGCAGCCCCCAGTCGGCACGAGTTGTCGTGACGAAGCATAGTCTCTTCACACCGGTGGAATCCATATCAGTGCAAAGATAGTCATTAAATTTTATGTAGGCAAATAGGCCTTATTTCCAGCTGTTGTAGTGTACGCGCGCGGGCACCCATTTGTCTTTGGGTACAACCGGGCCCGATGGATAACCGAATGCCATTACGTTCAGCGGAATCAGGGTGTCGGGGAGGGCCAGCAGTGCCTCCATGGTCTTTACGCGGTCGGTTTGGGGATAGACGCCGCACCATACGCCTCCGAGTCCGAGGGCGTGGGCCGCCAGCAGCATGTTCTCGGACGCCGCCGAGCAATCCTGTACCCAGTAGTCATGGCCTTCGCCGTCGAGAAGGCGGTTGGTGTTGCCGCATACAACTACAGAGAAAGGTGCGTCTTTCACCATTTTTGAGTAAGGGAATGAGGCAGCGATGGTGTCTTTGAGCATCTGGTCGGTGATCACTACCATCTCCCACGGTTGCTTGTTGGCCGCGGTCGGGGCAGCCATGCCTGCGCGGAGAATCTTTTCGATGATGCTGTCGGGCACCTCTTGGGTGGTATATTGCCGTACGCTCGCACGGGTCATTATACACTCGAGTGCCGAGGCGCCGCTGGTGCCGTCGGTGGTGTCGGAGCTTGAGTCTGAGGTTGTGTTGAGGGCGAACGCCAGGCGAATTGAAACGGCTACAAGAGCCACGCCGAGCGCGAGTATCAGCCAGTGGTAAGATTTCATATGATGAAGATGTTTAAGCTTGTTTGAGAATTGAACCTGTAGGACATACAAAGCGGCAGAATGGACGCGTGATGAAGACTGACAGGCAGATGAATATGATGCCTACAACGAGCACGATCCAAGAGGCACTTTGAACGATAAATGCTGTGAATAGTTCGTTGTCTATCCATGCTGTGCCCCAGCCTATGTAGAGTAGGGTGAGTAGCCCGATCCAAAGTATCTGCCGGAATGAATCAAGGCGCTTGACCGTGGTGGCACTCAGTTTTATTTTCTTTTTTGACACGCGTCCGGCGAGTTCCTGCAGTGAGCCTAAGGGGCAAACCCAAGTGCAGTAAAACGATGGTTTGCCAAATGCCGGATATATGAAGCCAACTACGAGGAGAACCAGAGTCGTAATCCATGCCAAGCTGATCACCGGGGCGTTGGAGAAGAATGTCAGCATCATGGCATAATCAATGAATGTTCCGCTCCAGAATCCGAGTACAGCCACATTGGCCAGCTGCTGCGCAAGCCTGTATGCAGGTTTTTTGAAGAAAAGAGGAAGTATGGCGGCGCACAGAATGATGATTAAGGCGGCTATCTGTTTTACAGAGATACCTGAGTCAGCGCTGACAGAAGATGTATTATGTCTTGCGTACTCTATACCAGCCGACACATTGGCGATGAATGCCTTTGAGGAGAATGTGGCGCCCGATACGGCGTCGACTTGCATGGCCGATGCTTCATCAAGTGTCTTTCCATTCCACCGCTGTGGTAAGCCTGCAGCGCTCAGTTTTGCGAAAAACTGAGGAGACTCGGTATTCGGCAGCGCACGCACTGAGTCGATCCGGCCATCGGTAAGATATATCTCGACAGGCACGGGCCCACCGTAGCCGGTTATATTTTCTGCGAGTGTGGTGGTGTTGATTACTTCAGTCTCGCCTTGTGTAGTAACCGCAGGTGCGCTGGTGTCATGCGTTAATTTATGGCCGAAAAGGCGCCCGGTATGTACGGCTGTGAGTGAGGCGATGATGCTGAACACGGCAATGAAAGCCACAATCCGCGGCCATGCCGATGGTTTGGAGTAAGTCATAGGTAGATAATTAAAGCCGGGTCGGCTGTGTGTGCCGACCCGGAGATAGGAGGTTAGTTCTGTGTCGATTCAGGAGCTTTATCGATGAGCTCGAGGAACTGGTCGAGTTTAGGTGTGATGATAATCTCGGTGCGGCGGTTGCGCTGACGTCCGAGCTCGGTGCCGTTGTCGGCAATCACGTTATATTCGCCACGGCCACCGGCAGTGAGGCGGGAGGGATCGACGCCAAATTGGTCCTGGAGAACTTGCACAACCGAAGAGGCACGCAGGGCCGAGAGATCCCAGTTGTTGCGGATGTTGGTGCGCGAGATAGGCACATTGTCGGTATTGCCTTCTACGAGCACATCGTAATCCTTGTAGTCCTTGATGATTTTGGCAATCTTGCTGAGGGTTTCCATAGCGCGCGAGTTAATCTCGTAGCTGCCACTCTTGAAGAGCATGTTGTCGGCAAGCGAGATATATACCACGCCTTTGAGGACCTTCACGTTCACCTCATCAGCCTCAGAGGGCGAGAGTGAGCGTGTAAGGTTGGTGGTGAGGGCCAGGTTGAGCGAGTCGCTTTTGCTCTTGGCTGACACGAGTTGCTTGATGTATTTGTTGGAGGCATTTATCTCGTCGACAAGCTTGGAGATGTTGACGTTGCCCTGGGTATTCTGCGAGATACTTTTATCAAGCGACTTCTGGAGGGCCGCATAGCTCGACTTGAGGTCGTCGTTGTTCTTGCGGGCCTCGTCAAGAAGGGCCTGTATGGTGCTTGATTTGATCTGTTCTTTGGTGTAGTTATCCTGAATGGTGGTATAGTCCTGGCTCATCTGCTGATGGAGAGCCTGGAGCTCGGAATACTTTTTCTTGCTGACGCATCCGGTGAATGACGCGCCCATCATTATTGCCACCATTGCGGCAGCGATGTACGTAACTTTCATAATCGAGAGTGTTTTATGTATTAACGTTCTGTGATGAGTTTAGGTTTATCAATAGGCCATCACGCTCTTGCGGGAGGCATCTATCTTGAGGAGTATGAATAGTAATATTGTGAAGCCCCACAGCGACGATCCTCCGTAGCTGAAGAAGGGCAGCGGTATACCGATCACAGGGCATAGCCCGATGACCATACCTATGTTGATGCAGAAATGGAAAATGAAGTAGGAGGCCACGCAATAGGCATAGACCCGGCCGAAGGTGGTTGGTTGCCGCTCGCCGATTGCCAGCACACGCAGAATGAGCCCAAGGAACAGAAGGGTGACAATCATAGCGCCTACGAAGCCTTCTTCCTCACCGATTGTGCAGAAGATAAAGTCGGTGTGCTGCTCGGGTACGTATTTGAGCTTGGTCTGTGTGCCGTTGAGGAAGCCTTTGCCGAAAAATCCACCCGAGCCGATGGCTATTTTCGACTGGTTGACATTGTAGCCTGCGTTACGGAGATCCTCAACTATGCCCAGTGCGACCTGGATGCGGAGCTTCTGGTGGGGCTGGAGTTTATCGAAGGCGAAGTTTACCGAGAAGAGAAACGCAACGGCGAGCACTGCCGTGGCAACGGTGACATAGAGGCTCGGTTTGCGGTATTTTATAGCCTCGATCACTACGTAGACACATGCGACACCGATGATTCCGAGGGCTACAGCGAGCCCCGGCACAGGAATTCCGGCGAGGTCGAGGCCATACTCAACCAAGCCCGTTCCGGCGAACCAGAATATGAGGTTTCGTCCGATCTCGAGCCGTTTTGAGTAAATTACGGCCATGCCAACCATCACGACCATGATCATGATGAAGACAATAAATTCGCCGGTCGGTACGCCGAGAATCATGGTCTCGGTATACTTGATGGCAACGACGAATATCACCACCGCGAATACGGCGCCGAAGAGCACCAGACCGCTCATGCCTTCGCGGTAAAGAACGAAAAACAGAGCCATGAAGGTAAGCGCCGAGCCCGTCTCATTCTGGAGAAGAATGAAGATTATAGGGAGGAAGATTATGGTCAGTGCCTTGACATAATTCATCGGTTTGGCGTTCAGCACAAAGTGATAACTGCTGAATAGCTTGGCCAGCGCGAGCGCTGTGGCGAATTTGGCAAATTCCGCAGGTTGAAGGCTCATGGCCCCTCCGAATGAAATCCAGGATTTCGACCCCTTGATGTCGTGGGCTATGAATGGCGTGACTGCCAGCAGGATAACCACGGCAATATATATCGGGAAGGCATATGTCTCATACATCCGGGCATCTACCAGCAAGATCACCAGGCCGAGGCCGAGCGAGAGTCCTATCCAGCGTAACTGCTTTCCGGAGAACTCGGTGTAGGCAAACATCGAGGCGTTGTCGAAGTCGTAGCTTGCCGCATAGATACTCACCATGCCGGCAAGAACCATGATCATGTAGATGATCACCGTAGTCCAGTCGAGATTCCGGAAGGTCGACGAGGGGTCATTTCTTCTTGGCAGGGGCATAGAATATCGACGAGTTAAGCATTTGTTCTTCCATATATTTTCTTTCGGGAGCTATGGTGCCTGTTAGATATTTCTCCATCACAAGGCTGCCGATGGGCACACCGTATGTCGCGCCCCAGCCACCATTCTCTACATATACGGCTACGGCAATCTTTGGCTCCTGATAGGGGGCGAAACCCATGAATGCCGAGTGGTCTTTGCCATGCGGGTTCTGGGCCGTACCTGTCTTTCCGCAAACCTCGATGCCGGGTATGGCGGCGCGGCGGCAGGTACCGCCGGTGACGGCCATGCGCATGCCTTCGGCAAGATCGTTGTAGTAATGGGCTTCAACGGTAGGATGTTTCACCGTCAGGACTTCGGGTGGCATCACTGTATCCTGAATCTCCTTTACAACATGAGGGATAACATAGTGCCCGCGGTTGGCGATCGTAGCCGAGAGATTGGCGATCTGGAGTGGTGTGGCAAGTATCTCACCCTGGCCTATGGCAACTGAGATAATTGTGTTGGCACTCCAGTGCCCCTCGGAGTAGAATTTGTCGTAGAACTTGGCATTAGGAATAAATCCTCGGCCTTCGCCCGGCAGGTCGACTCCGAGTTTATATCCGTAGCCCATCGATACGAGATGGTTCTTCCATATCTCGAAGGCTTTGGCTGAGCTGCCGTATTTGCTCCTCTTGTCGATCATGGCTTTGAAACCCCAGCAGAAAAACGCGTTGCACGACGTCTGGATTGCGGGTTTCAGCGGGAGGGGAGAGGCATGGCCGTGGCAACCTACACGCAATCCACCGTTGATATAGCCGTGTGAGCAAGGATAAGTGGTGTTGAGGTCGATGATGCCTTCCTGAAGGAATATCAGGCCTTGTGTGGGCTTGAATGTCGAGCCGGGAGGATAAGCACCCATGAGGGCCCGGTCGAAAAGTGGCCATGATTCATCCTTAACCAGTTGCTGGTAGTTTTTACCACGCTGGCGACCGACGAGCAGAGTCGGGTCATAATTTGGCATTGACACCATGCACAGAATCTCTCCTGTGGAGGGCTCTATGGCGACCACGGCACCGCGTTTGCCGACCATAAGCGACTCGGCGTACTGCTGGAGCTTGATGTCGAGACTTAAGCGCAGGTCGCGCCCGGAAATAGGCTCGATGTCATGTGCGCCATCTTCATACCGGCCCTGGATACGGCCGCGTGCGTCGCGTATGAGTATTTCCACACCTTTGACTCCACGCAGATACGGTTCGTAGCTCTTCTCGATGCCGAGGTCACCCGTGTAGTCGCCGGGGGCATAGTAGTCGTCTCTGTCGATGTCGGCTTGTGAAACCTCACGTATGTTTCCCAAAACATTGGCCGCCGTCGGATGCTTGTACTGCCTCAATATTCGTTTCTGGATGAAGAAGCCAGGGAAACGGTAGAGTTTCTCCTGCAAGCGGCCGTAATCCTGCGCCGAGAGCTGGGTCATCAGTCGCTGGGGGGTATATGATGAGTAGCCCGGATTGAGCCGCTTGTCTTTCATGTCGGCAAAGCGTTTGACAAGGGCCTCGGGGGTGATGTTGAGGGTCGCGCAGAAATCGAGGGTGTCGAAGGGCTGTACGTCGCGCGGTATGAGCATCACGTCGTAAGCCGGCTGGTTGAATACCACCAGTTCGCCGTTGCGGTCGTAGATAAGGCCGCGCGACGGATATACCGTCTTCTTCAGAAATGCATTTGAATCGGCCGAACGCTTGTATTTCTCATCGGCAAGCTGGAGGTCGAAAAGGCGGATAAGATATATCAGAGCAATCAGCACGATAAATCCGCCGATTATATATTTACGTTTTTCAAGATTATAGTTCTTTCTCAACTTTGGGCTTTCTTTTGGAGGTGAGGAGGTTTAATCCCCGGGAGAAATATGTTTATATAATTGTGGAAAACTGACGCGCCGGCAGCCTTTAAGCCGAGTAACTCTCGCGTCGGCGCATCGTGAGGCAGTCGATGGCGTAGAGCAGGATGAAGGTATATGCGGTGGAGGCGGCTATGCGCAGCACAAGGAGGCGGAAACTGAAGAATTGGAATGCCTCCACTGTGAAGACCATTGCCGCATAGATCAGCACCATAGTGAGCATATATTTCATATACGCCGCGTGCCCCATTGCATGCGATGATGGGCTGCGGCCTGCGAGGTCATCATCCATGGAGACATAGAGATGGAAGACCGGCTTGCGGGCGAAGGCGAGCACTGTGCAGCAAAGGGCGTTGACTCCGGGTGTGTCGCAGAATATGTCGAGCATGAAGCCCGTCAGAAATCCGAGGAAGGTAGATAGGTTGGTGCCCACCGTGACCGGGAGGGTGATGATGAGGTAGAGGAATACCAGAGGCACGGCCACGTTGAATAGAATCGCGTGGTTGAACACGATTGCCTGCGCCGGGATGAGGAGCAGGAATATAATTGCGTATTTGATGAAATACTTGGTCATCAGGTGCCGAATGGATTCTTTTTTGAGTCGTTTTCTTCGCCTGCACGGAGGGCATTGAGCTCATCGGCCTGGTTGTTGACAACTACCTGGACATTACTCAAGGTGGTGAAGTCGGCCAGCAGGCGTATGCGCAGTGTGAAGAAATTCTGGTTTTTATCGGTGTCATCATCCATGACTACACCAACGGGCAGGCCGGCAGGGAAGACTGCCGAATATCCGCTGGTGACAATAGTGTCGCCTACTTCAAATATGGTGTGGCGGGGCAACTCTTCAAGCGATGCCTCCGTTGGACTTTGGCCATTCCATACCAGTGAGCCGAAGTACTCGCTCCGCTTAATTTTGCAAGACAGACGGAAGTGCGGGTTGAGCAGCGATATGACTCTCGCGCTTGATGGCCCTACATTGCTCACGATGCCGACCACACCGTTACGGTCAATGACTCCGAGCTCGGGTTTCACACCGTCGTCGGAGCCCTTGTTGATGGTAAGGTAATTGTAGGGATGGGCGATGGAGTTGTTGATTACGTGCGCCGTGATAAAGTCGAAGTGGCGCACGTCGGGATCAAGCACGAGGGTATCGGTGAAGCGCTGTTCCTCATAGCCGTCGATAATTTCCTTGAGCATGGCGTTCTCGGCCTGCAGCTGGGCATTACGGCGGTTGAGGTCATCGTTTATTTCATGGAGGTTGAAATACGATGTCACATTGTTGGCTCCTTTGTATGCTGTCGATGCCAGGCGGCCAGCCGAAGTGATATAGACATGCTGACGGTAAGGGTCGTCTTTAAAGAGCAGCATGCAGCTTATCACCACGAAAAACGTGAAGACAAACCACTTGCTGTGTCTTACCAGAAAGCTGAATAACTCGTTCACTGCCGGATACTTGGAGCCGAAAGGGTAGGTTTACCGGATGAGGAAGGAGAAACGGTGGATGTTCTTGAGTGCCACTCCGGTACCCTTTGCCACGCAGAGCAGGGGATCATCGGCGATATGGAACTGGATTCCGATCTTGTCGATGAGACGCTTGTCGAGACCGCGCAGCAACGCACCGCCGCCGGCAAGGTAGATGCCGTTCTTGACAATGTCGGCATACAGCTCGGGAGGAGTCTGCTCAAGTGCGCTGAGGACGGCAGCTTCAATCTTGCTGATGGTCTTCTCGATGCAGTGGCAGATTTCCTGGTAGCTTACAGGCACCTCGAGCGGAAGGGCTGTCATGAGGTTGGGGCCATGTACGACGTAGTCTTCCGGCGGATTCTCAAGCTCGGTGAGCGCTGAGCCTACGTGCATTTTAATCTGCTCGGCTGTGCGGACACCAACCTTTATATTGTGTGCGCGGCGCATGTGATTGAGAATGTCGTCGGTGAGGTCATCGCCGGCAATCTGGATACTCTTGTTGCTCACGATGCCGCCGAGCGAGATTACGGCAATTTCTGTCGTACCACCACCTATATCGACGATCATGTTGCCTTGGGGCGCCTCAACGTCAAGACCGATACCGAGGGCGGCAGCCATAGGCTCGTGGATCATGTATACGTCACGGCCGTCGGCGTGCTCCGACGAGTCGCGCACGGCGCGTACCTCAACTTCGGTCGAGCCTGAAGGTATACCCACCACCATGCGGAGTGAAGGTGAGAACCAGTTGTTTTTGGTCGAAGCCTTCTTCACCAGACCGCGGATCATAAGTTCGGCGGCATTGAAGTCGGCAATCACACCTTTGCGCAGCGGGCGTACGGTGCGGATGCCGGGGTGGCCTTTTCCTTCCATCTGGTGTGCCTCTTTACCCACAGCGATAAGTTTATCGGTGCGGTTGTCGAGGGCCACGATCGATGGCTCGTTGATAACGATCTTATCGTTGTGTATGATTATCGTATTGGCTGTGCCAAGGTCGATTGCAATTTCTTTTGTGAGTGAGAAAAGTCTCATTTTCGGGATTGGGGAGGGACTTTGTTGGTTGCTTATGAACTCATCAGGCCTTTCCAGTGGGCCGTGAGCGCCTTTCGAGAGGGTGCTCTGACTTCAGTAAACGGGAAAAGGCGAGATGAGTTCTATATAATAATGGTGAAATGTGCAAATTGTTCGGCGTGATCAATGGCGGAAATGGCGGAAGCCAGTCATAACCATTGTCATGCCGTTGTTGCGGCAGTATTCCACCGAGTCGGTGTCGCGGATCGAGCCGCCCGGTTGGATTACGTTGTCAACCCCTGCAGTATGCGCGATCTCCACGCAGTCGGCGAAGGGGAAGAAGGCATCGGAGGCCATGGTCGAGCCTGCAAGGTCGAAGCCGAAGCTGCGGGCTTTCTCAATGGCGTGGCGGAGGGCATCGACGCGTGAGGTCTGACCCACACCTGATGCGAGGAGCTGACCGTTGCGGGCCAGTACGATGGCATTACTCTTGGAGTGCTTCACAATCTTGTTGGCGAAGAGCATGTCGGCGGCCATCTGGTCGGTAAGGGTTTCACCTGCAACGAGTTTGAGATCTTCAGCGGTCTCTACTTTGTCGTCGGGCTGCTGCATGAGGACGCCTCCGAGGATGGTGCGCATCTTCATTGCAGGTGCGGCTGCCTGACGGCGTTTGAGCACGATGCGGTTTTTCTTCTGGCAGAGGATTGCGAGTGCGTCGTCGGTGTATTCGGGGGCGATGATCACCTCGAAGAAAATCTTGCCGATTTCTTCGGCTGCTGTGGCGTCGATCTTTTCGTTGCAGATGATGATGCCGCCGAAAGCCGATACGGGGTCGCCTGCCAAAGCGTCTTTCCACGCATCGAGAACCATCGGGCGTGAGGCAAGGCCGCAGGCGTTGTTGTGCTTGAGGATAGCTACGGTTGTAGTATCGAATTCATCGATAAGCGCGCAGGCGGCATCGATGTCGAGGAGGTTGTTATAGGAGATTTCTTTGCCGTGAATCTGCTCGAAGAGGGCGTCGAAGTCGCCGTAATAACGGGCAACCTGATGGGGGTTCTCGCCATAGCGAAGTGCCTTCGAGCCGTCGACGGCTACACGGAGATGCTCGGTCGAATTGCCGCCTGTAAGGGCAAACCAGTTGAAGATTGCCGAGTCATAACCTGAAGAGACTGCGAATGCCTCCTGGGCAAGGAAACGACGTTCTTCCAGAGTAGAATTGGCGCCGTTGCGGTCGAGTATACCTTCGAGATATGCGAATTGCGCATCTGAAGCGACTATGACAGTGTCGGCGAAGTTCTTGGCGGCTGCGCGGATAAGCGAGATGCCGCCGATGTCGATTTTCTCAATGATGTCTTGCTCTGACGCGCCAGATGCCACGGTAGCTTCGAAGGGGTAGAGATCGACGATGACGAGATCAATTGTGGGGATTGCATATTCGGCGAGTTCTGCGCGGTCGCCTTCGTTGTCGCGGCGGGCGAGAATGCCACCGAATACTTTGGGGTGAAGCGTCTTTACGCGGCCGCCAAGTATTGAAGGATAGCCTGTAAGGTCTTCAACGGCGCGGCAGGGGATGCCGAGGCTCTCTATGAATGAGCGCGAGCCACCAGTTGAAAGAAGTTCTACGCCGAGGGCGTGCAATTTTTTGACAATCGGAGTAATGCGGTCTTTGCTGTAGACCGAAACAAGTGCTGTGCGGATGGGTTTGAGTGTCGACATTGGGCTATTTCTTGTAGCTATTGGATTGCAAAATTACGAAAAATTTGCGGTATCTTTTATTTTTATGCGTAAAGTTTTTTTACAATTATTCCTTTACTGGGGCACTTTGTTGGCATGCTGTATCTTCGCGACGCATGCAGGCAGGGCTTATTCGTTGTATTACAGTGGAGTATAAAAGAAAGCCGCACCCTTGCGGGCGCGGCTGGTATATATGGCTGTAGGCAATGATCAGAATATGCCGTGGCTGCCGCAGAAGATAAGGACGGCGTAGCCGAGCACAAGGCCTACCGCGCCCATGATAAGGCCGGTGGTAACCATGTATTTCTGCTTGATGAAGCCGGTGGCATCTGCAAGGGCGTTCGGAGGTGTCGAGATGGGGAGAACCATGGCGAGCGATGAGCAGATAGCCACACCGATGAGCAGGGTAGATACACCGCCGAGGTCAGCAAGCTGCTCGGTCATCGAAGCACCTGCAATGGCAAGTATGGGCACGAATAGAGCGGCGGTTGCTGTGTGGCTGATGAAGTTGGCCATAAGGTAACAGAGCAGGCCGGAGCCGATGATGACAACGAGGGGCGACCAGCTTCCGAAGGGGATGGCCTCGATCATGTTGGCGGCAAGGCCCGATTGCTTCATGGCCACGCCAAGTGCGAAGGCGCCGGCAATCATCCAGAGGATGCTCCAAGAGATTTGCTCAAGGTCACGCTTGGTAATCACACCAGCCATACAGAGTACGCCTACGGGCAACATGGCCACAACGTTGGCGTTGACGCCGGTGATTGAGTCGGTAAGCCAGAGAAGAACGGTGATGGCGAATGTGATATATACCACTACATCGCGCCAGCTTGCGTCGTGATGGCTCTCGATCTGGAGGTAGATCTGTTTCTGCTTGAAGGGGAAGAGGCGACGGAGAACAATCCAGGCGATGAAAAGGAGTACGAGTGTAAGAGGCACCATCACCATCATCCATTGGCCGAAGCCTATGCCCATGTTCATGCCAGTGGGATCGTTGAGGAATTTAAGGGCGATGGCGTTAGGAGGTGTGCCGATAGGTGTGCCCATACCACCGATATTGGCTCCGATAGGAATGGCAAGTGCGAGACCGATCTTGCCTTTGCCGTCGGCGGGCAGAGCTTTGAGCACAGGCGCGAGGAAGGTAAGCATCATCGCTGCGGTGGCGGTGTTGCTGATGAACATGGAGAATACTGCAGTTACGAGGAGGAAGCCAAGCAGAACGTTCTCCGATTTTACGCCGAAGGGCGCGAGCATGACTTTGGCGAGTTTGACATCGAGGCCGCTTTTGGTGGCTGCAATGGCTATGATGAAGCCGCCGATGAAGAGCATGATGGTCGGGTCGGCGAAGCAGTGCAGTATGGCGGTGTTGCTTACGAGATTCTCAAATTTTTCACCTATGCCGTCGGTCTGGAAAAACCATAGGGCACTGTCGGATGTGCAGAACAGCAACAGAACTACAACTATAAGCGATGTGGTCCATGCCGGAACTGAATCGAACAGCCACATAAGGGCAGCGAAGGCAAAGATGGCTATGACGCGGTGCTGCACTGGGTTGAGGTCGGGCAAGCCGTAGAGCTCAGATGGTGCGATCCACAGGAACAGGGATGCGACGATTGCTATAATCAGCTTAAGAGCTTTCAGACCAATAGGATTCCGCTGCTTGCGGTGGTCTTTTTTCCATTGATGGTAGGCTTCCACAAGATGGAAGCCGTGAAAGATAGTAAACATGATAATATAATTGTGAAGATAATGTCAGCTACTTTCGCTTTGGCTTGGAGAGGCCGCCTGTGTATGCCCTTCACGGGCGTTTTTTCAAAATCGGGTGCAAAGTTATGGAAAAAATCGATAGATTGCAGCATCGTAGGGGCTATTTCGTCCGAAATTTATTTTTATCCCGCTATGGAATTTGTGAATTGATAGGTATAACCGATTGCCGCCCCGATTAATAAGAAATGAGAGAGGCGGGCAATAAAAAAACCGGCCTTTCGACCGGTTTTTTAGTATAGTTTTGTCTCGTGCGGGCTTATTCGACAGTCCATGTCTCTCCTGCGAGAATCATGTCGCGGAGAGTTGAGAAGCCTTTGCGGGCGCGCACTTCTTCTTCCTGCTGCGAGACTCCGTCGTCGTAGGTCGGTGCGGCTACGTCGCGGATCACGCCGAGTGCGAGGGGAAGGTCGCCACGTCCGTCCATCATGGCAAGTTGCTGATGGAGGAAATTCGATTCGGTGTGAGCGTCGTGTACGAGCACGTCATCGAGGGTATAACCGTCTTCACCGATGGTGACAGCCTTGAGCAGGAAGCCGTCGCGGACGAGTCCGCGGTTCTTATCACGGCCGAATATCATCTTTTCGCCGTCGCGAAGGAGGATGGTGCGGTCGGCACGCACTTCGCGGTCAGTGATGGCATTGTGGATGCCGTTGTTGAAGATGACGCAGTTCTGGAGTATCTCTACCACCGATGTGCCTTTATGGCGTGCGGCAGCCTCAAGCACAGCCTGAGAGGTGGCAAGCTCAACGTCGATGGAGCGGGCGAAGAAATTGCCGCGGGCTCCGAAGACGAGTTCTGCCGGGATAAACGGATCTTCGACGGTGCCGTAAGGGCTTGACTTGCTCACGAAGCCACGGTCGCTCGTAGGAGAATACTGGCCCTTTGTGAGACCGTAGATCTTGTTGTTGAACAAGACAATGTTGATGTCGATATTTCGGCGCACGGCATGGATGAAGTGGTTGCCACCGATGGCAAGTCCGTCGCCGTCACCGGAAATCTGCCATACGGTCATCTCCGGGTTGGCCACTTTATAACCGGTAGCTACAGCGGCAGCACGACCATGGATGGTGTGGAAGCCGAATGTATTCATGTAGTACGGCAGACGCGATGAGCAGCCGATACCTGATATTACAGCCGTTTTGTGAGGTGGAACGCCGAGGGCACCCATAGCTTTGTGGAGGGTGTTGAGGATGGCGTGGTCGCCGCAGCCGGGGCACCAGCGCACGGCCTGATCGCTTTTGAAGTCGGCGGGTGTATAGGTCTTTGTCTCTTCCATGGTCTTATTCCTCCATCAGTTTAGTGGCCTGCTCCACAATCTCGCTTACAGCAAAGGGCTGGCCTTGGATTTTGTTGATGCGCATGATGCGTTTCTCGGGGAATTTGCCTTGCAGATAGTCGGCGAACATGCCGGTGTTGAGTTCTGCAACAATCACACGTTTGTACTTGGCAAGTACGTCGGCTGTGTTTGCGGGGAGGGGATTGATATAGCGGAAATGTGCGAAGGCGATCTTGCGGCCTGTGGCGTTCATCTCTTCAGTTGCGGTGCGGAGATGGCCGTATGTTCCACCCCAGCCGATCAGCAGCGTGTCGGCATCCTGATCGCCGATTACCTGAAGAGCGGGTATGTCGTCGGCTATACGCTCGATTTTGGCGCGGCGGAGTTGTACCATCTTCTCATGGTTGCATGCGTCGGTGGAGATGGCGCCGGTCTTGGGGTCTTTCTCAAGGCCACCGAGGCGGTGGGTTGCGCCTTCTGTGCCGCTCATAGGCCAGTAACGGCCGAGGTTTTCGGTGCGCTCGTACGGGCGCCAGGTGCCTGCGGCAAGCATGTCGGCGGGTACGTCGGGAGTCTTGATGGTGGGGTATTCGTCTGCGGTGGGAATACGCCATGCCGAAGCTCCGTTGCCGATGAATGCGTCGCTGAGAAGGATGACGGGAGTCATATGCTCTACTGCGATGCGGCAGGCCTCGAATGCCATGGTGAAGCAATCGGTCGGAGACGCGGGTGCCACTACGGCTACAGGCGACTCACCATTGCGGCCATAGAGTGCCTGCATGAGGTCGGTCTGCTCTGTTTTGGTAGGAAGGCCTGTGGAGGGGCCACCGCGCTGTACGTCGATTACCACAAGCGGGAGCTCGGCCATTACAGCCAGGCCTATGCCTTCGCTCTTGAGCGCGAGGCCAGGGCCGGAGGTTGATGTAACGGCAAGGTCGCCGGCAAATGAGGCTCCGATTGCCGAGCATACGCCGGCAATCTCATCTTCCATCTGGCAAGCCTTGACTCCAAGGTCTTTGCGCTTGGCGAGCTCGTGGAGGATGTCGGTCGCGGGAGTGATGGGGTAAGATCCCAAGAAGAGAGGACGGCCGCATTTTTCCGAGGCCATGATAAGCCCCCATGCTGTTGCAGTATTGCCGTTTATATCGGTATATACACCCGGCATAGGATCTTCGGTCTCGATGCGGTAGGTGCTTACAGATGCATGGATGTTGTGACCGTAGTCGTAGCCGGCCTGAAGTACTTTAGCGTTGGCTTCGAATACGGCTGGTTTTTTCGCAAATTTCTTACGGAGATGGTGCAGGGCACTCTCCAGAGGACGGTCGAAGAGCCAGCATACGAGTCCGAGCGCAAAAATGTTGCGGCATTTCAGGATACTCTTGTTGTCGAGTCCACTCTCGGCCAAGGCTGCCTTGGTCATTGATGTTACGGGAACTTCAACAATCTGTGCTTTGATGCCCAGTTCCTCAAATGGGTTGTCTGTGAGATATTGTGCTTTTTTTAGGTCAGACTCCTTGAACGAATCGATGTCGACTATGATCACACCTCCCGGCTTAAGGAATTTGTGATTGGTCTTCAAGGCTGCAGCATTCATGGCAATTAGCACGTCGCATGCGTCGCCTGGTGTGTGTACGCCTGTGCCGACGCTTACCTGGAAGCCCGATACGCCACTGAGCGAGCCCTGCGGGGCACGGATTTCAGCGGGGTAGTCAGGGAAAGTCGAGACCTGGTTGCCGAGGCCTGCCGACACGTTGGTGAAGATGTTGCCTGCGAGCTGCATTCCGTCGCCGGAGTCGCCCGAGAAGCGCACTACCACCTTGTCAAGTGTCTTTACATTGGTTTTCTCCAACATAACTGATTGTTTGTGAGTGTTGTTGCTTCGTGTTTTAGGTATAGTGCCGCGGCACACTCGCCACGGCGATGCAAATGTACGTAGAATTTCTGGAATAAGTTCCCGAAAATTCGTTAAATAAGAGACGATAAAAATTTCTGCCTCTTCAGCGGGTCAGATGGCCTCCAGGCTGAGAACTTCCTGAAGAATGGCCAGAGCCGACTCCACGGTGGCCACTTTGGCAATTGCAAATGACCTCCGGCCGTTGCGCTCGCGGATCTGAACACGCTGGGGATTGCGCTGGAGATAGTTGAGCAGGCGGCCGAACATGGGCGACTGATAATAGGCCTTGTTTGTCTCGTCGACAAAGAAGAGGAACATTTGGCCTTGTTTCATCACAACCTTCTCTATGCCCAGACGCCGGGCAAGGCGCCGCAGGCGCGGCACAAGCAGGAGCTCGCGCGCGGCATCAGGAATACGGCCGAAGCGGTCGCGCAGTCTTTCTTCGAAGGCTTCCAGCTGGTCGTCGCGCTCGATGCTGTCAAGTTCCTGATAAAGGGCGATACGCTCGCTCTCTTGGGGCACATAGCTGAAGGGGAGGAGAAGCTCGAGGTCACTCTCGATGACACAGTCAGCCACGAATTCCTCTGCGTCTTGACCGTCGGCAACTTTCTCTGCCAGGTCGGGGAACTCTTCGGTGCGCAGTTCTACCACGGCTTCTTTCAGAATTTTCTGGTATGTCTCATATCCGAGATCGGCAATGAAGCCGCTTTGCTCGGCTCCGAGCAGGTTGCCGGCACCTCGTATGTCAAGGTCCTGCATGGCGATATGAATACCGGCGCCAAGATCGGAGAAACTTTCGATGGCTTGCAGACGGCGGCGAGCATCGGGTGTAAGCGGATTGCCCGGAGGCACCATCAGGTAACAGAAGGCTTTGCGCGACGAGCGTCCTACGCGTCCGCGGAGCTGGTGCAGCTCGCTGAGACCGAAGTTCTGGGCGTTGTTTATTATTATTGTGTTGACGTTAGGCATGTCGATGCCACTTTCGATAATTGTTGTGGCAAGCAGAATGTCGTAGTCATGCGCGGTAAAGTCGTTGATGGCTTTTTCGAGTTTCTCAGGCGACATCTGGCCGTGAGCCACTATGGTGCGTGCGTCTGGCACAAGCCGTCGGATCATATTCTCCAGCTCGTAGAGGCCTTCGATGCGGTGGTTGACAAAAAATACCTGGCCGCCTCGGGCGAGCTCGAAGTTGATGGCTTCGGCCACGGTGTCGTCGCTCAGCGCGTCGACCGAGGTGATGATGGGGTAGCGGTTTGGCGGAGGGGTGGCTATGGTGGAGAGGTCGCGCGCGCCCATCAGTGAGAACTGGAGTGTGCGTGGAATAGGGGTGGCGCTCATCGTGAGGGTGTCGATATTCACTTTGAGCTGCCGCAGTTTCTCTTTTACGGCTACGCCGAATTTCTGTTCCTCGTCAATCACCAGCAGTCCAAGGTCTTTGAATTTTACTGTCTTACTGATGAGTTTGTGGGTGCCGATGACTATGTCGATTTTTCCGGCCTCAAGATCGGCGAGAATGGCTTTCACATCTTTGGCCGAACGGGCTCGCGACAGGTACTCGACTCTGACGGGGAAGTCTTTCAGACGCTCTGAGAATGTGTGGTAGTGCTGATAAGCAAGTACGGTGGTAGGCACAAGCACGGCCACCTGCTTGCCATCGGTGGCGGCCTTGAAGGCTGCTCGGATGGCAATCTCTGTCTTGCCGAAGCCCACGTCACCGCAGATGAGCCGGTCCATGGGCTGTTCTTTCTCCATATCGGTCTTCACAGCCTGTGTGGCGGTGAGCTGGTCGGGTGTATCTTCGTAAATAAACGATGCCTCCAGTTCGTGCTGAAGATATGTGTCGGGCGAGAAGGCGAAGCCTTTTTCGTTACGACGGGCGGCGTAGAGTTTTATAAGGTCGCGCGCAATATCTTTGAGCTTGGATTTGGTGCGGTCTTTGATTTTTTGCCATGCCCCCGAACCGATGCGGTTGATTTTTGGCGGAACGCCCTCTTTGCCCCGGTATTTGGCAAGTTTATGGAGTGCGTGAATCGATACAAAGAGGATGTCGTTGTTCTGATAAACGAGCTTGATCACCTCCTGCATCTTACCATTGATGTTGGTGCGGAGTAGACCTGCGAATTTACCAACTCCATGGTCGACATGCACTATATAGTCGCCCACCTCGATCTGGCCGAGTTCTTTCAGCGACAAGGCGAGTTTGCCCGAGCGGGCGCGGTCGCTCTTCAGAGTATATTTGTGGAATCGGTCGAAGATCTGGTGATCAGTGAAGACGCATATCTTGGCCTTGTGGTCGACGAAGCCTTCGTGAAGGGTGCCGTCGACTGCGTCAAACAATATTTTGTCGCCACGGTCGGCGAAAATCTCTCTTAGACGGTCGAATTGCTTGGGGTTATCGGAAAGGATATACAGACGGTAACCTTCGGCCATAAACCTCGAGAACGAATCGGCTATGAGGTCGAAATTTTTGTGGTAGACTCCCTGGGGCGTGCAATCGAATGCTATGGTTGCCCCGGATTTACTCCGGGCCGGGGTGCCGTCTTCGCCTGGTTTGGCGGAGGTGAAGCCGACGCGTATGAATTGCGATAGCTTTGTGGCAAACTCATTCGGGTCGACCACCAGGTCGAGTGCGTCAGCGTCGCCGTCTTCAGTCAGAAGTGTGAAGGCCGACATGCCCGACTCCGCGATGGCGCGCATGCGCTCGAGCGTGAAGTTCTCGTTGCGTATAGCTATGACGCTTGTCGGGTCGATAAAGTCGAGCAGCGATTGCTTATGGCCGCGGTGGCTCACATTGGCGGTTATGTCGATGGATTCGAGCCGAGCCTCCGAGAGCTGGGTCTCGACATTGAATGAGCGTATAGAGTCGATTTCATCGCCGAAAAAGTCGAGCCTGACGGGAAGCTCGGCAGAATATCCGAAAATATCGAAAATGGATCCGCGGATGGCGTATTGCCCCGGCTCATAGACATAGTCGACTTCCTTGAATCCGTTTTCCCGCAGCCATTTCTCGGTTTCACCCATATCGGCACGGGTGTCTTTGCGTAGCGACAGGGTGTAGGTACGCAGATCTTCACGCGAGGCCACGCACTCGGCGAGGGCTTCGGGGTAAGTGACCAGGAATTTCAGCGATCCGGCAGATAGACGGTTGAGGGTCTCGGTACGCAAAATTTGGCTTGGAGCATCGACCTGGCCGTACTTTATATCGCGTCTGAAACCTGAAGGCAACATTGCCACGGCCTCTTCGCCTACCAGCCTCGATAAATCGAAGTAGAGATACCCCGCGTCGTCGAGATTATCCCCGACCACTATGACCGGTTGCCCGGAAGGGATAGCCGAAATCATCATGGCGGCCGATGAGCCAGCAAGGCCGGTTACCAGGCCTCCCGATGAGCAAAGATTCTTGATTGCCTTTTTTCTGGAGGTGTTGACAATCAGGCTGCGGATGTCTTCAGTCTTCATCGGGGAATGGAGTCAGATTATACGGGCCTTCAGGCCTTTGGAGTTAAGAAATTTAAGAACGTCGTTGCGGCGGTCGCCCTGCACGAGAATTTCGCCTCCGCGTGCTGAGCCTCCTGTGCCGAGCGAACGCTTTAGTTCAGAGGCGAGTTGGTCGATAGCCTCATCGCTGATGGTGAAGCCAGTGATGATTGTGGCAGATTTGCCGGCGCGTCCTTTGCGCTCGAAAACAATGTCGAGGCGCCCGCTCTGCGCAGGTGCCTCGTCGGTTGCCGGAGTTTCCGGCTTTTGGGGTTCCGCTTGGTCGGCCTCGGGCATACTCTCGCGTAGGGCAGCCAGACGGTCAAGCCAATTATCGTTGTTCATCTCGTTTCTTAATCAATAATCGTATGCAATTGTATCGGTTACCGCCGGGGCCTTATGGCCTTCATTGATGGCGGTGATCAAGGCGAGGCGTGCCTGGTCTTCGACCGGTGCCTGACCAAGATACATGATTGTCGAGTCGGCGTTACGGGTCATGGCAGCCTCCAGACTTCGTGCTGCCAGCGCGGTGTTGGCTTCCTCATCGCCGTGGTTTTCGGCGAGCCGCATGAAGAGTAAGGAGAGACGGCAGAGCTCATTGACATTGAGCTTGCTGAAGCCAGACCCGAGTATCAAGCTGTCGCACAGCTGCTGCGCGCCGGCATAATGACCGTTGGCGAAGTCAATCTCTGCGTTTTCAAGTGGAGAGCGGCGCGCCCTGTCGGTGTCGCATCCCTGTAAAAGGCATGCGGCAAGTAGGGCGGCCGAAGAGATAGATATAAGGAATCGTTTCAAGGCTTTATTCGTTATTGGTCTCGTAAGCAGGCTCGGGGGGAGTCTGGGTAGAGGATTCCGGTTCGGTTATGACTTCTCTGAGAGATTGTCCACCGGCATTCTGCCAGTCGGCTTCTCCTGGAGCTTGGGCATTTGCCTCATCAATCACATACTGCTGCTCGACATTGTCGCCGGCAGGTGTGTCGACATGAGTGTTGCGGTCGAACCAACCGATATAGTACAGAGTGGCGACTGCGATGGTGGCCACGATAATTGCTATTACAATCCAGACCCAAAGACCTGATGATTTACGCTGGTAGTTTGCCATAATAGTGACGTGTTTGTTTACCTTAATTTATATTAAAACAAGCCACGCAGCCATATGGTTCTTCCGGCTGATACTTAGGGTCAGAGATTGTTTACTTTTTCGGCGAAATCGTGCATGAGCAGGGCTGTCTGTGCGGCTTCGATGCCTTTGTGGCCTCCGGTGCCGCCAATGCGGTCGAGTGCCTGCTGCTCGTTGTCGACTGTGAGCACACCGAATATTACAGGGATGTCGCACTCGCTGTTGAGGTGGGTGATGCCCTGGGTCACGCTCTGGCAGACGTAGTCGAAGTGTGGTGTGCCGCCGCGTATCACGCATCCGAAGACAATGATGACGTTGTAGAGTCCGGTCTCGATAAGCTTCGATGCGGCAAAGGTGAGCTCCACTGCACCGGGAACCTCGAAGGTGTCGACGTCAGCATCGGCAAGGCCGGCTTTCTTGAATTCTTCGAGGGCGCCTGCCATAAGAGGCTCGGTGATATGGCTGTTCCATAGTGTGCGCACGACGGCTACGCGCATGTCGCGGGCTACAGTAATTGGATTGAGGTTGGCGTTAGATGGCGATGACATATTGTGCTGTATCTATTTTTTTAGTTTTATATTTGCTGCCACTGGTGCGAGAGGGTAGAGGCGGCTTTGTTGGCGCTGAGGGCAGCGGCTCCGAGGATGGCTTCGCGCAGGTCGGCAGTTGGTTTTTCAAGGGCCTCTGCCGTAAGTTCGCGTTCGGCTATAGCTCCGACCACACCAGCGATTGCACCGGAGTTCCACAGCATTGTGCGGCAGGTCGACTCAGGAATTTCCACCGAGCTCATCTCCTTGCCGGAGTAGTAGCTGATGCGGCGGTTGGCGGTGTCTACACTCACAAGCGACCGGCAATAGAAGTCGATATGGTCGTGGTATACGCTGTCGGTGTTGTCGATGCCGAAAATAAGGCTGAGGTCGATGTTGCGTGCCACCACCACGTTGGCTATCTCAAGGTTTTCAAGTATGGCAGGCATTACGCGTGTGATGCGTGGTTCCTGCTGAGGCAGAAATCCGGGCAGGTATATGAGCAGAGCCTTCCGCTCGGCGCAGTGAGCCAGGAATCTGGTGAGGCGCGTACGCATACGACGGTCGATGGCATAGAAGCCTCCGAAGAGAATAATGTCGCCTTCATCAACACGTGGCCATACAATGTCGAAGCAGTCGTCGGGATAAGCTTCGTAGCGTGTCAGTGAGGTGGGTACTGAGTCGGCATCGGCGGCTGTGAATACATTCAATGCGGTGCGACCTTCTGTGAAGCGGTCGAGCGACGAGATATCTACCCCTTTGTTCTGAAGGTGTGTGGCCAGTATGTCGCCGACCGGGTCGGCAGAAACTTCAGAGGCGATGATTACATTGTACTTCTCGGAGGCGAGGATGGCGGCTGCATTGAGCACCCGCCCACCGGGCATGCTGCCCAGAGGGCGTCCTTCGGGATCGAGGACAATGTTGAGCGAACATTCGCCGATGCAGATTATTTTTTTCATTTTCCGGAATTTTGGGCTCGGGCGGCAGTGCCGAGATACCCGCCGTGGTGGCGCTTTGCATAGTCGTCGGCGGTGAAGCCTATGCGGCGCATGACGTTCACTACAAGCACGTCGCCGATGACGGTCATCATCGTGGTCGAGGTTGTAGGAGTGAGGCCGAGCGGGCAGACTTCGGGCGCCTTGGCGGTAAGGAGGGTGATGTCGGCTGCTTTGGCGAGCGGGCTGTCGGGAGCCCCGGTGATCACTATGATGGGTATGTCGGAATAGAGGCCGTGAAGGAGCTCTATGAGTTCGATTATTTCTCGTGTCTTGCCACTGTTGGATACCAGAAGGACGATGTCGTCGGGCTGTACGACTCCGAGATCCCCATGCTGGGCTTCGCTCGGATGCAGGTTGACGGCCGGAGTTCCTGTAGAGGAGAACGTGGTGGCTATGTTCATGGCAATCTGTCCGGCTTTGCCCATACCGGCTGTGACCAGTTTGCCCTTGCGGTGGTGTACATGCTCCACGATGGCGTCGACGGCTGCATCATATGCGTCGCTGACTGGTATTGAGAGGATGGCTTCACTTTCGGCGCGTAGTATGTCGCGCATTGATTGTTTAACGTCCATAAACGTCGGATGGTTGAAAATCGATGACAAAGATAGTGAAAAAATATGAGCTTGGCTGTCGTCACATCTGTTTTTGATTCTTATTTCAGCTCGGCAAGAAATGAGAAGTCGCAGCCGGGCTGTGCGAGATCCAGCGTTCCGTCGCAGAGTCGGCCGTTGAATGCGTGTGCATCGATACGGCCCGACGGGGAGTCTGCGCGGGTCGGCAGGACTCTGAATGTGCCCTTGGCTCCGGGCTCGACGAAGCGGTTGTAGAATCGTCGGCAGAGATGCCCCATTGTCATGCGGAAGTTGATTTCGACTACCGGCACGAGTGTGTAGGCCGCCGCATCCACAGCCATCATGTCTACCCCGAGTGGGCCTTCGTATATGCCTCCAGCTATTTTTTCGAGTATGCCGGGTAGACAATCTTTCACGGCAGCGAACTGCGTGTGCTCGATGTGGCTGCATACAATCTGCTCAAGCTCTTCCTGGGTGGCTAAGGTATTCCCTGCATAGCTGCCGAGCTGTGTGTTGGTGAACACTGAGAGTCCGTCGAATCTGCAATGACCGCCCTCGATGGTGAAGAGCATTGCGAAGTCGAGCAGTTTGGTGTAACGTGGCTCGGCCATCACCGATGCCTGGCGGTTGAGCATCCCGCGGAACATACCTCCCTGGGTATTGATGGTGCGTGGATCTGTGGCCACCAGCCCTCTCCCTGACGACGACCATGGGAGCTTGACGACAGTTCCGTTTTCCTGGCTCATTACGAATTTACGGATGTCGTCTTCTGTATTAAGCTCAACCGCAGGCGGAGCGATATTAAATGGTAATGCTGAGGCTAACTTTTCGGCGACCTTGGCGGCGGTGCGTCGGTGCGACAGCTGCCTGAGCGACGCTAAGCCCGAATCTGATGGAAGGACGGAGGCCGGAAATCCCTGGTCGGAAAAAATCTGTCGCGAGGCTTTGGACCATCCCCATGGCGCGGGTTGTAAATCCGCTGGTTGATGGTTGAACGGGGAGATGCCGGGCGCAAACATAGACTCAATGCTGCGTAGCCATTCGGCATTAACGCCGTGGGATATGAAGCTGTCGCCAGCCTCTCCGTACCATATCGGCAGAGTGGCACCTGAGCGTCGGAGGCTTACGGCTGCGGGTGGGGCGGTGTAACGCGCTATATCTCGCGCAAGGGCAAGGTCGTTTTCCGGATAGAAAAGATGGAGCTTCATGTCGCCGCTCAGAAGGCTACTCCAATCTTTACAGACGCACAATGCAGGTCTTTGAAGTTGTGCACCATTTCTTCTCCGACTACGCGCCGTCTCTGCATGAAAGTGTAGCCGATGACTATATGCGAGGTGAATTTTGCACCGGAAGCGAGGCGGAAGCCCGCGCCCGTAAATCCGTATACACCTGTCTGGCTGTGGTTATGCTCAAGATAGTTGAGCGACGCTCCGGCCTTCACTTCCCAGAAGAAGTTGGTGGGGCGGTTGAGGAAGTTGGTGCGGAAGAGGGCGAACAACGGGTACGACCTACATGAATTTGAAGTCATGATGTCGGCCTGAACACCGATGCCGAGAAATTTAATCCAGCTGCGGCGCATACCAACGGCAAGGTCGAAGTCTATCGAGCTCATGTCTTGTCCGCTCATGTCGATCGATGCTCCGACGTCGGCCCCCCAAGTAAGTTCTATCTTAGGGGCTGGCCCTTTTGCAACCGGACGTTTGATGTATTTCTGCACGGTCTTACGTGTCTGTTTTTGCTTGGGGCGGGTATACGATTGCTCAATGCGGTCGAGTTCGTGCTCGCCATCGGGAGTGTCGAACGGGGGCACCTGAGCGTATGCCGACGCTATATACAGCGCGGCAAGGCATATGAATGTGATGATGCGTTTCATTATTTTGTAAATGTCATCGACGACCAATTGTCGTTTTCGGCTACTGATCTGAGGCTTAATCCTGCGGCTTTGGCAGCTTCGGCAACTACTTCACGGTCGGCAACGTAGAAGCCGCTTACCGTAAGGCGGGCGCCTTGCTTCATGGCCGCGGCGTAGCGCTGGATGTCGGCCGTGATGATGTTGCGGTTGATGTTGGCCAGGAAAATATCGGCTTTGGCGTCCATTCCGTCGAGGGCGGATGCGTCGCCCTCGATAACTTCGATGCAAGAGTTATCGCCGAGATTCAGCTTCACGTTGTCGACGGCGTTGGCGGCTGCGAACGGGTCAATCTCGATAGCCTTCACCTCTTTTGCGCCGAGCATGGCGGCGAGAATGGCAAGTATACCGGTGCCGGTGCCCATGTCGATGACAGTGGCGCCGGCTGTGTCGCCACCATCGAGCAGCGAGAGCATCATCAGGGTGGTGGTGGCGTGGTGGCCTGTGCCAAAGGCCATCCGGGGATCGATTACAATATCATGCTCGGCCGGAGGAACATCGGTGTGGAAACTGCTGTGAACAGCTACGCGGCCAGCTACAACTATAGGTTTGAAGTAGTTTTTCTCCCATTCGCTGTTCCAGTCGCGACCTTCGACAAACGATGCCGTATGTGTCACCTCGGCAGGGATGGGGAGGGATTCGATGGCTTCAGCTACAGCATCTTCATTGAAGTCGCCAGCTGGCACGTAGGCAGTCATGGCCGATCCGTCGTCAGCCGGCTCGAAAGACTCGTAAGACGCCTCGGCGAGGGCATCCGCGAGCAAATCGCAAGCGTCGGTGCTGGCCGGGGAGATGGTGAAATCTACTTTATAATAATCGTTCATCGTCAGTTATGCTCTTAGTTTCTCGCAAAGTTACGCATTTTTGCGGGAGCGGTGAAAAAAATTAGCAAATTCCGCTCAGCTCCCGTCATTTTACTTATTGTATAATTGGGGTATAAACCGTGTGAGAACGGGGAGTTAAGTTATATGTGGTTAACATTAATTATTTGCGGGGAGAACGTCCGGCCCTACGCCGGAGCCTTGGTGGAGGCGTGGGGGAAAAATTGGCGTCAGGAAGACGCGGATTGGGTTGATAATGTTTGTTAATCCTGTGAATATGTGCCGGGTTACTTGAGATTGGCGTCCTGGCCGGACGCCTTTTTTCGGTCTGGTGGTGACAAAGAACAAATAATAATGAATAAAGAATAATATATTGTGAAGCGTGGATTACGAAGACAGCTCCGGCCGCAAAGACGTCCGGCAGTCGTTGTTCATTATTCATTATTAATTGTCCATTGTCCTTGGGGTGTTTTCCGCGCTTTCCGCGTTTTCCACCCTGCGCGGTGGAAAACAGGAAAGCGGTGAGGTGGCTTCGCGCATTGTTCGTTGTTCGTTGTTCATTATTCGCTGTTCATTATTAATTGTCCATTTTCCTTGGGGTGCTTTCCGCGCTTTCCGCGTTTTCCACCCTGCGCGATGGAAAACACGGAAAGCGGTGAGGTGGCCTTGCGCATTATTCACTATTCATTGTTCCCTGTTCATTATTCATTGTCTTTACGCTGTAAGAGGGTGAGAAAAAGGGTCTTTATTGCAAAAGTTACGCGATTTTGCGGAAGCTATGAAAAAATTTCGTAATTTTGCCTCCACGAAGCCTTACCAGCCCAGCATAATGACAGCCGTCGCTATACCTGCCACCGCCTCAGCGAAGACCTTCGCGGAGTATCTGCAGCGCAGTCGCCGCAGATGCACCCCGGAGCGATTTATGATACTTGAGGCTGTGGAGACGCTTCAGGGGCACTTTACGGTGAAGGACGTGTGCGCTCGTCTTACCTCAGCCGGCCAGCATGTAGCTCCCGCCACCGTCTACAGCACTATTCAATACCTTGTGGAATGCTCGCTTGTGCGCCGCCTGCATATCGATGACGGCGCGGTGC
The DNA here is from genome assembly GCA_910586595.1 of uncultured Muribaculaceae bacterium. Taxonomy (GTDB): domain Bacteria; phylum Bacteroidota; class Bacteroidia; order Bacteroidales; family Muribaculaceae; genus CAG-873. Next base: position 39,798 of record CAJUJB010000007.1, read on the forward strand.
GCTATGAAGTTTCGCCAACGAGCCACCATCATCTGGTATGTACACGCTGTGGCAAGATCAAAGACGTTCACGACACCACTCTTGAGGAAATACTCCGCGCTCGCCGTTACTCAGCCTTTACTCCGGCATCGTTCTCGCTGTCGGTGTATGGTGTATGCTCGGCATGCGCCCGTAAAGCCCGGCAGGCCGAGGCCAAAAAACAGAAACAGTCTAAACCAGTTATATCATCCAAAGCAAAAAAATGAAAGCCGATATTCTTTTAGGTCTCCAGTGGGGCGACGAGGGCAAAGGCAAGATAGTCGATGTACTCGCTCCCGATTATGATATTGTAGCCCGTTTCCAGGGCGGCCCGAACGCAGGGCATACTCTTGAATTCGACGGTCACAAGCATGTGCTTCGCTCGATTCCTTCGGGTGTGTTTGCAAAGGGTGCCATAACCAATGTGATTGGCAACGGTGTGGTTCTCGACCCGGTGCTTTTCCGCAAGGAGGCCGCCGAGCTTGAGGCCGACGGGGTGGATCTTCACTCGATACTTAAGATTTCGAAGAAAGCCCATCTGATCATGCCTACCCACCGTCTGCTCGATGCTGCCGGAGAGGCCTCCATGGGCAGTGGAAAAATCGGTACTACCGGTAAAGGTATCGGCCCGACATATTCTGATAAAATATCGCGTCATGGTGTGCGCGTAGGCGACATTCTGGCCGACGACTTCGACAGCATGTATGCTTCGGCACGCGATGCCCACTTTCGTACGCTTGCCAATATGGGAGCCGAGGTTGACCGCGCTGCATTCGACAAGAATGAAACAGAGTGGCTCGATGCCCTCGAATACCTACGCTCGTTTGAGCTTTCCGACACAGAACATTATATCAACCGAGCCCTCAACGATGACTTGAGCGTGCTCTGTGAAGGTGCTCAGGGCACCATGCTCGACATTGACTTCGGTTCATATCCGTTTGTGACATCGAGCAACACTGTGGCCGCCGGCGCATGTACAGGTCTCGGCCTCGCCCCTGGCAGAATCGGTCGGGTATACGGTATTTTCAAGGCTTACTGCACACGTGTCGGCAGCGGCCCATTCCCGACAGAACTTTTCGATGCCACCGGAGAGGAAATCCGTTCTATCGGTCATGAATATGGTGCGGTGACAGGCCGTGAGCGCCGCTGCGGCTGGCTTGACCTTGTGGCTCTCCGCTATGCTGTGATGATCAATGGCGCCACCAACCTTATCATGATGAAGAGCGATGTGCTCGACACCTTCGAGCATATCAAGGTTTGCACCGCCTACCGTCTTCCCGACGGCACTGTAACCGATGAGTTCCCCTTCTGCGTAGGCCGCAATGCCGCCGGCGTGGCCGATGTGGAGCCTATATATGACACACTTCCCGGTTGGCTGACCGATATTTCGGCAGCCCGGAAGGAGAGTGAGCTTCCCCAGACATTCCGCGATTACATCCGCTATATAGAGGAACGCGTAGGTGTGCCCGTGTCGATTATATCGGTTGGCCCCGATCGCGAGCAGACCATTATCCGTGAATAAGTCTGCGTGTCAGTTACAAATCTGCATACTACCTTAAAACACTGAATATTACCAGAAATCTATGGCCAAAGTAAAACCATTCAAGGGCATTCGCCCGCCTCGCGAGATGGTCACCCAGGTGGCATCGCGCCCTTACGACGTACTCAACAGCGAAGAAGCGCGTGCAGAGGCAGAGGGCAATCCTCGTTCTCTCTACCATATCATCAAGCCTGAGATTGACTTCGCTCCGGGCACTGACGAGCATTCGCCTGAAGTATACGACAAGGCTGTCGATAACTTCAAGGCTTTCCAGAAGAACGGTTGGCTCGTAAAAGACGAGAAAGACCACTACTATATCTACGCTCAGACTATGGACGGGCGTACGCAGTACGGCATCGTTGTGGCAGCCAATGTCGACGATTACATGGAAGGCCGCATCAAAAAGCACGAGCTCACCCGTCGCGATAAAGAGGAAGACCGCATGAAGCATGTGCGCATCAACAATGCCAATGTTGAGCCTGTGTTCTTCGCTTTTCCCGACAATCCTGTGCTGGAGGAGATAATCCGCAAGGTCACCGCAGGCGAAGCCGAATATGATTTTACCGCGCCCGATGGTTTCGGCCATCATTTCTGGGTTGTTGATGACGACGAGACTATCGCACGTATCACTGAGGAATTTGCCAAGATTCCCTATCTGTATATAGCCGACGGCCATCACCGCTCGGCAGCGGCAGCCCTCGTAGGAAACGAAAAGGCCAAGGCCAATCCAGAACACCGAGGCGACGAGGAATACAATTACTTCCTCGCGGTGGCTTTCCCTGCCTCGCATCTGAAGATTATCGACTACAACCGCGTGGTGCGTGATCTTAACGGCCTTTCGCCCGCCGAATTCCTGGAGCGTATCGAGAAGAACTTCGTCATTGTCGACAAAGGTACGGAAGTTTATACTCCTGATGCCTTGCACAACTTCGCGTTGTATCTTGAAGGCCGTTGGTATTCACTTACTGCGCGCCCCGGCACATACAACGACAGCGATCCTATCGGTGTGCTCGACGTCACAATATCATCGGATCTCATTCTCCGTGATATAATAGGTATCACAGACCTGCGCTCCGACAAACGTATTGACTTCGTAGGCGGTATCCGCGGCCTGGAAGAACTCAAGCGCCGTGTCGACTCCGGTGAGATGGCATTCGCGCTGGCACTCTATCCTGTGAGCATGAAGCAGCTTATGGATATTGCTGACACAGGCAATATCATGCCTCCGAAGACCACCTGGTTCGAGCCTAAGCTCCGTTCGGGTCTGGTGATACACTCACTCGAAGATTAACCGTATCTAAAACCCATTCTTCATATGCGGGCGCCCGGCAGTCATGCCGGGCGCCCGATTGCTGTATAGGCCTCTTTTGCTTGCTTGGCAAATTTTCACTAATTTTGCAGCGTGAAAGAGAAAATGTACAAGGTGCTATGTGGCATAATGCTATGCCTTGTGGTGAATTTCGTGTTTTCCAATACGGTATTCACACACTCGCATCTGTGCATCGACGGACATACCATCACTCATTCACACCCCTATCATCCCGGAGCCCATCATCACCATAGCTGCAAATCACTCGACCAGATTGCCTCATTCAATCTGGGGGCTGCCTCCATGGAGGCCTCGGCTTGCGTCGACCTTATCGCAGCTCATTCCGAAAGCTCACGCATAGAGGTTGAGCGTACGGTTTCCGCCGGCTGGATGGTGGTGCCTCATGTGGCCTTGCGTGCCCCGCCGGTTGAAATGTGATTTAAAGACATTTATACCACATTTCAACCATCAAAAAACCGCAATGCTTAAAAGATTAATCATGGCGGCCATGGCTTCTGTCATGGCCCTTACATCGTTCTGTCGGGAGGATATATCCGGACAGACTATAGCCGGCAATGTCTCCGACGGAGAGACCGGAGAGGCGCTCACCGGATGTCTTGTTGTTCTTAAAGGGAATGTACCGAAAGCCACTGTAACAGATGCTGACGGACATTACGTATTCACCGACCTCGAGAATGCTGAGTACTACGTTGAGGTATCATATACCGGGTTTAAAAATGCACGTGCTCTGGCCGAACCCGGCATGACCGAGGTCAATTTCGTCCTCGAGCCAGACGCGTTCATGCTTGACCAGGTTGTGGTCACCTCCTCAAAAAGTGAGATACGCCGGCGTGAGAGCCCTGCGCTGGTGAGCGTTCTTCCCGCAAAGATTTTCGATAGGGTAGGGGCGTGTACACTTGCCGGAGGCCTCGATTTCCAGCCTGGTGTAAGGGTTGAGAACGATTGTCAGAACTGCGGCTTCACGCAGGTGCGTATCAATGGACTCGATGGCCATTATTCTCAGATATTGGTAAATTCACGTCCGGTATTCTCGGCCTTATCCGGGGTGTATGGGCTTGAGCAGATTCCGGCGAATATGATCGAACGAGTCGAAGTGATGCGTGGCGGTGGTTCGGCCCTCTTCGGTTCTTCGGCCGTAGGTGGAACGATCAATATCATAACCAAAGACCCTACCGAAAATTCTGCAAGTGTGTCGCATACCCTCCGCTCGATAGGCGTGTCGGGCAGCCTTGAAAACACAACCATGCTGAATGCGTCAGTAGTTACCGACAACGATATGGCCGGGCTTACGCTGTATGCCCAGAGCAATGTGCGCGACGGATACGATGATGACGCGGACGGCTTTACAGAGGTGCCAGAGCTAAATTCCCAGACCATCGGTGTGCGCGGATTTGTGCGCCCTGCACCAGCCTCGCGCATATCTGCGGAATATCATACCACACACGACTACCGCCGCGGAGGTGATAAGCTCGACCAACCGGCCCATATGGCTATGGTCGCTGAGCAGGCGGAGCACAATATCCATGCGGCCGAGCTTACTTATGATATATGGCCGCGTGAGCATCGCGATCATGTGTCGGTCTTCACGGCCATGCAGTCGACCCGGCGCAAGAGCTATTATGGATCGGATATGGATCCCGACGCTTATGGCCGCACGTCGGATCTTGTTGTGACGGCCGGCTCGCAGTGGACACACGAGATCGACCGGTTTCTGTTTATGCCTTCAGAGTTGGTGGCGGGCATAGAGTATAGCCATAACCGCCTTCATGATGTGACGCTGGGATATGACCACGATATGCTTCAGAAGGTCAATATCTATAGCGCATACCTACAGAATGAGTGGCGCAACACCAAATGGGGCATACTCATCGGCGCACGCGTCGACAAGCATTCTCTCATATCAAAACCGGTGGTGTCGCCACGAATCAATCTCCGCTTCAATCCTCAGGATAATTTTAATTTCCGTGTATCGTACTCGACTGGCTTCCGGTCGCCACAGACCTACGATGAAGATCTCCACGTGGCGATTGTCGGAGGAGAGAGGGTTGTGACGGTATTGGCTCCCGGCCTCAAAGAAGAGGATTCGCGCAGTGTAAGCGCGTCGGCCGATATGTATCATCGTTTCGGAAATGTACAGACCAATCTTCTTATAGAAGGCTTCTTCACTGATCTAAGCGATGTATTCGCACTCCGCGAGTTGCCGGAGGCTGATGAAAACGGGAATGCCGTTCTTGAACGGTATAATGGCTCAGGTGCGCGCGTATATGGCGTGAATATAGAGGCGAAGGCTTTCTTCCCTGCTCATATTGATGTGCAGGCCGGAGTCACCCTCCAGCGCAGCCGCTATAAATCGCCCGAGGTGTGGAGTGATAATCCGGATGTGGCACCGGCAAAAAAGATGTTCCGCACACCTGACGTGTATGGATATCTCACCGCCAACTGGGAAATCAGCCGGGCATTCAAGGCATCTCTTAATGGCACATGCACAGGCCCTATGACAGTGCAGCATCTTGCCGGGTCGGGCACTCCGGTCGACGAGGCAGTACGTACGCCGGTCTTCTTTGACGCCTCGCTTATGCTGACATACTGTGTTAAAGTCCTCGGAAAGGCCGATCTTGACATCACTGCCGGCATATCGAATATCTTCAACTCTTACCAGCGTGACTTTGACCAGGGGCCCATGCGTGACTCCGGGTATATCTATGGCCCGATGCTGCCGAGGAGTCTTTCGGTAGGCTTCAGACTGGCAATCTGAAAAAAGGTAAATAAAAAACTTTTTGCAGAATGAAAAAAAAGTCGTACCTTTGCGGCACCGATTATGTCCAACACTTTAGATGACAGCCGCGCGGCACGCTTTTGGCCAAGCACGCCTCTACGCGACAGTCGATTTATGTAACAATTAATCAACGAATTAGAAAGTGGATACTATTAGCTACCGCACCGATTTTCCCAATGCTCAGGAAGTTCAGCACGAATGGGTTGTGATCGATGCAACCGACCAGGTTCTTGGTCGTCTCTGCGCAAAAGTTGCAAAACTTCTCCGCGGCAAATACAAACCCTCTTACTCGCCCAACGTTGAATGTGGCGACAACGTTATCATCATCAATGCCGACAAAGTGGTTCTCACCGGCAAAAAGATGACCGACCGTATCTATCTCAACTACACCGGCTATCCCGGTGGCCAGCGTCAGGCTACACCTGAAGTGCTCATGAAAAAATCTTTCAACAAGCACCTCAAACCCGGCATGAACCCCCTCTTCATCCGCGTGATGAAAGGTATGCTCCCCAAGAACCGTCTTGGCCGTCGCCTGATTGAGAACATGCACGTATACAATGGTCCCAATCATCCCCACGAGGCTCAGAACCCCACTGTAATCGACATTAACAAACTGAAATAATCGCCACAATGGAAACAGTAAATGCAGTTGGCCGCCGCAAGGCCGCCGTGGCCCGCGTAATCCTTAAAGAAGGCAACGGCACCATCACCATCAACAAGCGCCCCCTCAACGTATACTTCCCCTCGTCGATTCTTCAGTACATCGTTAAGCAGCCCCTCAACACACTCGAAGTTGCTGACAAATACGATATCCATGTCAACCTCGACGGTGGCGGCTACAAAGGCCAGGCAGAGGCTCTTCGTCTCGGTATCGCCCGCGCGCTTGTAAAAATCAACCCCGACGACAAGGCCGTTCTCCGCAAGCACGGCTTCATGACCCGCGACCCCCGCGCTGTCGAGCGTAAAAAGCCCGGTCAGCCCAAGGCACGCAAACGCTTCCAGTTCTCCAAGCGTTAATCTCCCTTACCATACGGCGGCTTCAGCATCCTTTCAGGATGTGCCGCCTGACAAGTGTTTAGTATCTAAACCGCGCCGATGGACCTGCGTTCCCTACCCCGCGGTTGCTTAAAATCAAAAGAACGTAAACCTAACAACTACAAAAATGGCTAATCCCACATTTGAACAGCTCCTCGAAGCTGGCTGCCACTTCGGCCACCTCAAACGCAAATGGAACCCCGCAATGGCACCTTACATCTTCATGGAGCGTAATGGTATCCACATAATCGACCTCTATAAGACCGAAGCCAAGCTCGCCGAGGCTGCCAACGTGCTCCGCGGCATGGCCAAGCAAGGCAAGAAAGTCCTCTTCGTAGCCACCAAGAAGCAGGCTAAGCAGGTAATCGCCGACCTCGCTTCATCGGTAGGCATGCCCTACGTTATCGAGCGCTGGCCCGGTGGTATGCTCACCAACTTCCCCACCATCCGCAAGGCTGTCCGCAAGATGACCACCATCGACAAGATGAGCAAAGACGGTACATTCGACAACCTCTCGAAGCGTGAGCGTCTCCAGATCACCCGTCAGCGTGCCAAACTTGAGAAGACCCTCGGCTCTATCGCCGACCTCAACCGTCTTCCCTCGGCCCTCTTCGTTGTTGACGTCCTCAAAGAGCGTATCGCCGTTGCTGAGGCTAACCGTCTCGGTATCCCCGTATTCGCTATGGTTGACACCAACTCTGATCCTACTACCGTAGACTACGTAATCCCCGCAAACGATGACGCATCGAAGTCTATCGAGCTCATCGCCGGTACCCTCGTAGCTGCAATGGCAGAAGGTCTCGAAGAGCGTAAGGCAGAGAAACTCGACAACGAGGCTGCTGAAGCACAGGCTGAAAACGCCGCTCCCCGCCGCGAACGTCGTCGTGTACGCCGCAACGATGCACCCGCAGCAGAAGCCGCTGAAGCTCCCGCAGCAGAAGAAGCCCCCGCTGCCGAATAATCCATATTAACTAACGCCTAACACCGATATATACGACTATGGCAGTTACAATGGCAGAAATCACCAAGCTGCGCAACCTTACAAGCGCCGGCCTGATGGACTGCAAAAAAGCTCTCGCCGAAACTAACGGCGACATCGACGCCGCAGTAGAAATCCTTCGCCAGAAAGGCAAGGCCGTAGCTGCAAAACGTGAAGACCGTCAGGCTTCTGAAGGCTGCGTGCTCGCTAAGAACGAAGGCGACTTCGCCGCTATCGTAGCCCTCTGCTGCGAGACAGACTTCGTTGCTAAAAACGCAGGTTTCGTAGCTCTCACCCAGCGTCTTCTCGACTTCGCAGTTGCCAACCGCATCAAGTCGCTCGACGAACTTAAGGCCGCTACAATCGACGGTATGACCGTTGCTGACCTTATCACCGACGAGACCGCCAAAACTGGTGAGAAGATTGAGCTTGGCCAGTACGAGTGCCTTGAGGCTCCTTCAACCACTTCTTACAACCACCTCGGCAACAAACTTTCTACCATCGCAGGTTTCAACCTCGAAGGCGTAGATTTCCAGGTCGGTCGTGACGTTGCCATGCAGATCGCTTCGATGAACCCCATCGCAGTTGACCGCGACAGCGTAGCTGAAGAGGTTAAGACCTCAGAGTACAACGTAGCCGTTGAAAAGACCAAGGAAGAGCAGGTTAAGAAGGCTGTAGACGCAGCTCTCAAGAAAGCCGGCATCAACCCCAACCTCGTAGACAGCGAAGATCACATCTCGTCTAACATCGCTAAGGGATGGCTCACCGAAGACGAAGCTGCCAAGGCCCGCACAATCATGGCCGAGACAGCTGCTGCAAAGGCTGCCAACCTTCCCGAGCAGATGATCAAGAACATCGCCGAAGGCCGTCTCAACAAGTTCTTCAAGGAATCTTGCCTCATGGAGCAGGAATTCGTTAAAGACGGTGAGCTTACCATCGGTCAGTACCTGGAGAAAGCCGCTAAAGGACTCGTTGTAGTTTCTTTCAAGCGCGTAAACCTCAACCAGGACTAATATAATACATACTGCTACGGAGAAATCCGTGGCAGTCAGTGGGGTCCGGTAGCTCAGCTGGATAGAGCATCTGCCTTCTAAGCAGACGGTCCCGCGTTCGAGTCGCGGCCGGATCACCATTAACAAACCTGCGAAGGCGATGAAGCAATTCATCGCCTTCATTTGTTATATAAAAAAGTATGGAAGATGACAAGATATCACCAGGAATCAATAGCGAAAAAGAAGGCTTCGATAGCCTCTTGGAAGAAGCAGCCAATGAAGCCCGAAGAATATCGTGCGCAATTCAAGAAGTTGCGGGAACAACGTCTTGCAAGGGAGTCCAAATCAATGGACTGAAGAAATGGGCTATAGGAAAAGGGTATTGGATTTCCAGCTACGATATTTTAGGCGAATTTTCTGACCGTGGCTCAGAAAATGAAGTCTATATGGACGCAGTGTATCAAATTGTTTACAAATTAAACGATTTCAGATATGCCGACGACAATCTTGAATCGTTCTTCCAACGGATAAAAATCCATAACAATCTTTTCGCCGATTGCGCCTATACCCTACATGGGTTCACAGAGAATCAAGAAGGTAAAATATGCGCTGTCATTTCTCAACCGTTTATTCGGGCAGATCGTGAAGCTTCTATTGAAGAAATTGCCGGAGCGTTAGCCTTGATGGGGTTCGCGCCTATGCAGGACGGAGAATATTTTACAAACGACGAGGTGGATATTTTCGACGCATTGCCAAACAATGTTCTTCATGGAATCGACGGCAACCTTTATTTCATAGATACAATTTGCCTCCCATCTAACAACAACTTCATTGACTCATATAAATCCCTCTCTCCCAATTGGAATAGAGCGCACTTGGAATAGTTGATTTATAACACGGAACCATGACAGAAAACACCAGCAGGATCGTTGAATAAGACTGCACCTGCAAATCGGAACTCTTTTTTTCGAAAGAAGTAACAAAAGGAATAGGACTTTTGCCTGCAGGGTGCGTCATGGATATAGACGTGCTTGCTCCCAGGCGGATTACTTGTCAACTCCAACTCTTTGATCAATAAAGGGTTGGAGTTGACGTTTTTCAGGACTACCATATTTCTACCAAATAAAGACCCTGCAGGCCGCTAATTTTTGCCTCCAAAATCGAGGTAGTTTCTCATATTTTTGTTAATTTTAAGCCGTAGATTTAATCATCCAATTCATTATCATGAAAAATACAGTCCTGTCTTTCGGGCTGCTCTTCACTGCCACCGTTCTATCGGCTCAGACAATGAGGGAATGGCAAGACCCGAATATAAATGAAGTGAACCGCATGCCCATGCATACTTCGTACTTCGCGTATGAGAATGATGCGGCCGCGCGCGATGGAGTAAAAGAAAACTCTGATAATTTTCTTAGCCTTAACGGCCTCTGGAAATTCAACTGGGTCCGGGATGCCGACAGCCGGCCTACAGATTTTTTTAAACCCGGCTTCAATGACCGCGGCTGGGATGATATGCGAGTTCCTGCCGTTTGGGAGCTTAATGGCTACGGTGATCCACAATATGTGAATGTAGGATACGGCTGGAGAAACCAGTTCACAAATAATCCTCCTGAGGTGCCTGTGAAAAACAATCACGTAGGCTCCTACCGCAAGACCATCCATATTCCAGCCTCATGGAAGAATAAAGATATAATAGCCCATTTCGGCTCAGTGACGTCTAATATCTATCTCTGGGTAAATGGCAAATTTGTGGGTTACGGAGAGGACAGTAAGCTTGAAAGTGAGTTTGACCTCACCCCTTATCTCAAGCCCGGTGAAGACAATCTTATAGCCTTTCAGGTCTTCCGCTGGAATGACGGTACGTATCTTGAAGACCAGGATTTCTTCCGTTTCAGCGGTGTTGGCCGTGACTGTTACCTGACGGCACGCGATAAGAACCGAATCGAGGATATACGCGTGACTCCCGATCTTGATGCCGCATATAAAGACGGTACTCTGACAGTTGACCTGACGATGAAAGGCAAGCGCCCCGTAGAGCTAACGCTCGTTGACGCTGCAGGTAAGGAAGTTGCCAGACTCGATGCAAAGAACGGAAAGAATGTGATGAGCGTTTCGGCTCCCGAAAAGTGGTCGGCCGAATCGCCATATCTCTATACCCTCTATGCCAGTGTGCCCGGAGGGGAGGTAATTCCCGTAAAGGTTGGTTTCCGCAAGATAGAGCTTGTCAACGGCCAGGTGCTTGTCAACGGTCAGCCAGTACTCTTCAAGGGCGCCAACCGTCATGAACTTGATCCTGACGGAGGCTATGTAGTGTCGCCCGAGCGTATGCTCCAGGACATCAAGACGATGAAGGAGTTCAATATCAATGCAGTGCGCACATGTCATTATCCCGACGACAATCTCTGGTACGATCTATGCGACCAATATGGTCTATATATGGTTGCCGAGGCTAATATTGAATCTCATGGCATGGGCTATGGCGATGAGACGCTGGCTAAGAATCCGGCCTACAAGAAGGCCCATATTGAGCGTAACGGTCGCAATGTAAGCCGTAACTTCAATCATCCTGCGATTATTTTCTGGTCGCTTGGCAATGAAGGCGGCGACGGCGGCAATTTTGTGGCTGCCAGCGAATGGGTGAGAGAAAACGATCCGTCGCGCGCCGTGCAATATGAGCAAGCCCGCCAGCGTGAGCACACAGATATTTTCTGCCCGATGTATTACAATTACGAGCTGACGGAAGCCTATGCCAAAGACCCCTCTAAAGTAAAGCCTCTCATCCAGTGTGAGTATGCTCATGCCATGGGCAACTCGATGGGCGGATTCAAGGAATATTGGGATCTATACCGTAAGTATCCCAAGCTCCAGGGCGGTTTCATCTGGGATTTTGTTGATCAGTCGGTACGCTGGAAGACTGCCGATGGCAAGACTTTCTATGGCTACGGGGGCGACTTCAACCGCTATGATGCCTCCGACAATAACTTCTGTGACAACGGTCTGGTAAGCCCCGACCGTGTGCCTAATCCACATATGTATGAAGTTGGACGAATCTATCAGAATATCTGGACTACGCCCGGTGACCTCTCCAAGGGAGAATTAAAGATCTTCAATGAGAACTTCTTCCGGAATCTGGATGATTATGCAATGGTTTGGAAGGTGCTGAAAAATGGTACTCCGGTTCGTTCCGGACGAGTTGAGAAGCTTGACGTAGCTCCGCAGTCGACTAAATCAGTCAACATTGATTTCGGCCCCGTCACGGAGGATGGAGAATGGCTGCTCGATGTCGCATACGAGCTCAAGCAGCCCGACGGTCTTCTTCCGATGGGATATGTTGTAGCCAAAAATCAGCTTGTACTGAAGCCTTATGAGGCACCAGCCCTTAATATTGCAAATGCCGTGCAGAAGAATATCTCTGTTGAGCTGCCTGTAATTGATGAGACTGACCACAACTACCTTATCGTAAAAGGGGCTGATTTTGACATTGAATTCAATCGATGGAATGGCTTCATGATGAAATATGAGGTAGATGGCAAGGACTTTATCAAAGACGGCGAGAGCCTGACTCCAAACTTCTGGCGAGCATCGACCGACAATGATATGGGCGCAGGTCTCCAGCGTGAATATGCCGCATGGCGCAATCCTGAACTTAAACTCAAGTCGCTCACTGGAGAACTCGATGAGGCTGGGCTCGCTGTTGTCAAGGCTGAATACGACATGCCATCCGTTGCCGCCCAGTTGACCATGACCTACGCAATCAATAACAATGGTGCGATAAAAGTCACTGAAGATTTCAAGGCAGATCCGACAGCCAAGGTTTCAAACCTTTACCGCTTTGGTGTCCAGATGCCTATGCCTCTTGAATTTGATGAGATTGAATTCTATGGCCGCGGCCCCGGTGAAAACTATGTCGACCGAAATAACTCCGCCGATCTTGGCATTTATCGCCAGAAGGTAAAAGACCAGTTCTACCCTTATATCCGTCCGCAAGAGAACGGAAACAAGACAGATATCCGTGTTTGGCGTCAGCTCAACAAGAGCGGCTTCGGACTTGAGATTGTAGCGGCTGCGCCATTCTCGGCATCTGCCCTCAATTATACAATTGAGTCGCTCGACGATGGCGATGATAAGGGTCAGAGCCACTCCGAACTGGTAGAAAAGGCCGATTACACCAACCTGTTGCTTGACAAGGCTCAGATGGGTCTCGGATGTGTCGACAGCTGGCGTTCGCTTCCTCTTGAGCAGTACCAGCTGCCTTACGGAGACTATGAATTTACATTCATGCTCACCCCCGTCGCACACAAGATCTAAACTTAATTTGCTGTAAAGAGAGGCGGCTGACCGGTGAAAATTCCGGTCAGCCGCCTCTCTTTATTTCCTATGCTGTTTGCCTGGTTGGCTTACAGATTTATCTTGAAGCCAACCATTGCAGTTATGCCTGGCATCTCATATCCTTTGTTGATTGTGTAGCGCGTGTCGGTTATGTTTTCAACAGTTACGAAAAGGTCGGTATAAGCCCATACCTTCCAAGTGGCTTTGAAGTTCAGCAAGGCATAATTCTGTGTTTTCACGTCGTCGGCTACATATAGACCTCCGACACCTTTGAGGTCGGCGTTGAGAATTAATTTAGACCATAGTGAGAGTTGAGCTCCAAAGTAATATTGATTGACCGGAGCGCCGGTGAGGTTGGATAGAGAGGTGTGGAGATAACTGTATGAGGCAAATAGCCACAGCTTATCCAACGGGTGACTTCGGGCCGAAAACTCTATTCCTTTATTGATGAAACTGCCGGTGTTGACATTCTTATTATCAAGCACCTGGATCATGTTCCGCCCGCGGCTGTAATATGCGGTAAGATCAGCATAGAGGAATCGGGAGAACTCCCGGGAGACGGAGACCTCGTAATTCATCATCTTTTCGGGCTGCAGGTCGGGATTGGCCATGCGGTAGAGGTAAAGTTCTCTGAACGACGGATTGCGATAGCCCATGGCTAAGTTGCCCTTTATGTTGAACCCGGCTCCGGGATTGATGGAAAATCCGAACTGGGGAATCCATTGCGTGTCAAATTTGTCGCTGTTGGCCATTCTGATGCCTCCGTTGAGATTTACTATATCGCCGGCCAGAGATTGAGCCAGAGTGATGTAGGGCGAGTATTCCGTGATAGATTTCCGGCTCAGAGTACTCATTGACCCTTCGGTATGCTGGATCCCTCCCGACATGGGTATTTCTCCCGAATATGTGTCGAACTCAAAGCCCATAGTTGCAGAGGCTCCACGCCAAGGGCTGAAGTTCTGGTAGAGCATGGCTCCGAAGCGGTCGTCTTTGCTGTGGAAATGCCGGGGATCATCTACATAGTGATTGCCATAGCTGTAATAAAGCCTGAGACTTCCGTTGACACCTGAATAATTGTTGGAAATAGTGGCAGAAGTTTCCCCTCGGGTTATGTTCTGGCGGTAGATGTCGGTAGATGACGGATCGGATAGGGTAGGGTAGATAGGATCATTAGCTCGGAAATTCATCAGGGTATAATCGACATAAGCTTTCCAATGTTGAGAGAAGTCATAGCCGAGCTTGGCATAGCCATCGGCCTGCCGGAAGTCAAAGTTTTTGACATTACCATCTGTACGGTTGTAGGACACCGATGCCAGCGAAGAGAATTTGCCTAATCTTACAGTGTTGGTGACTGATGAGATCCATGTATTGTATGACCCGAACTGAGAGCTTATGGTTGTGCGCACACCGTGGTGACGAGGATTCTTGGTGATTACATTTATGGCGCCGGCCATGGCATTTGAGCCATAGAGCACCGAGCCAGGCCCTCGCAGCACCTCGACACGTTCGACATATTCCTTGTCGTAAAAATCGGCTATATGATGAGAATAAAGCCCTGCGAACTGAGGCTGGCCATCGACCATCATCAGTACACCGCTGGCACGGTCTCCTCCGACACCCCTGAGTTTGATGTGGCCGGAGCCACCATTGCTGACACCGAATCCGAAAATACTTCGCTCGGATACGAACAGGCTCGGCACCATACCCGACAGAGCCGACAGCACTTGTGTGCGCCCTGTTGATTCGAGACGCTCGTTACCGATGACCGACACGGTGTAGGGGAGGAGGTTACGGGCCACCGATGCATTGGTGCCGGTAACAACCACTTCGTTTAGCTCAGTCACAGTATCGGCCCTCTCGGTGCCGTATACTGTGACAGTCGTTAGTGAGGCAAGCAGCAATATTGGAGCAAGCTTCATAATTTGCGAGGGATTTGATCAGAGGTCTATATCGATTATCTCATAGTCGGTAGAACCGAGTCCGATTGCTTCGGCATGAGTGATGGTATGGGTGCCGTGGCGGCTGTTGATGCGCTCGATGAGAGGCGCATTATCGTTGCCCTCGGTAGGCTGCATGTTGAAAATGATGTCGACACAAGCCTTGTCGAGAGCTACTGGATCTGTCGATGCGAGGATGCCATAGTCCTTGAGAAGTACATCGGATGGATGGGCGTCGCAGTCGCAGTCTACCGACATGTTGTTCATCACATTTATGTATATGATGTTGTCGCCGAAATAATCGTCGACGGCTTGGGCGGCTGCTGCCATTGATTCAAGAAATATGTCCTGGTCGGCTATGTTGTTCCATAGTTCTTCAGTTACGTCGGTCTTGCCTCCAGTGTGTATATATGTCTTTCCATCGGCCGACGCTACGCCTATGCTGGCGTTTTTGAGCACGCCGCCGTAGCCACCCATTGCGTGGCCTTTGAAGTGGGCGAGATTGATCATGTAATCGTAGCGCGGGAGGTGGTTGCCGACGATGTCATAGTAAATGTGCCGACGGTCGCGTACCGGTATTCTCATTTGTCCTTCTTCGTCCATGAGGTCAACCGGGGCTATGGTGTCGTAGCCATGTTCTTTCACGGTCTGCCAATGTGCCTCGAATGTATTCCGTCGGCCTTGGTAAGCAGTGTTGCATTCTACTATTGTGCCATGAACAGTGTCGACGAGGGCGCTGATAAGAGTCGGTTTGAGATAGTTGGGATTACCGGCCTCTCCGGTGCTTATTTTTACGGCTACACGATGGCCGTTGGCCGGGCGCCCGAGGGCCTGATAAATTTTAACCAGAGCTTCAGGGGAGATGTCTCTGGTGCGATAAACTTTAGAGGAGGCGCATACTGCCTGTATGCCCGTGACGATGACGATAAGTGCAATGATGAATTTTTTCATGTGAGTGGAATTATATCATAGATCCGATACAAAATTAGGTGATTGATTGCCAACGGAACCTATACATTTTCCCTGACTTCTTACCATTATTTCTGTGTGGGTGGAAAATCGATATAGTCACATTGGATTTTCGGGCTAATATTGTACTAAACAAGCACTACATTTATTACCTGATGGGCTTTGGTTAAAAGGTTGCTTGTTAAATCTTTACCGGTTGAGAATAGCTACATTTTTAGTGAATCGGTTTGCATGGACTTCGAGGGCTACATAATTTTGCACCGTCCATCATCGATAATTATGGACGTGCAAAACTATTAAATTTCTATACTAATACCTGATTCAGACATGAGATTAAGAATGGTAACTACCCGTCTGTTGCAGTTGGTGACGCTGTCGGCTGCAGTGATGGCGCAGGCCGGAAATCCGGAGGCAAATCCCGATGCCGTCATCGTCTCCGGTAATGCACGCTTCACGGTGCTGAAGCCCGAGATGATACGCATCGAATACAGCGATAAAGGTGTGTTTGAAGACCGGGCCACCTTCACTGTGGTCAACCGGGCAATGGATGTGACGCCGGCTTATAACGTGACCGAAGATTCTGTCTATCTATATATCTCTACTGACAAGTTAGCCCTGACCTACCGCAAGGGAACCTATCCGCGTACTCTTCCTGCATCGCCTGAGAATCTGTCGGTCAGCCTGACCCAAGACGGACATACGGTGATGTGGTATCCGGGAAAGCCAGATCCTCTGAATCTCAAGGGCACTTGCCGGACACTGGACGGCAGCAATGGCGATAATAAACGGGCAGAATTGGAAGACGGACTGATTTCCCGCTCTGGCTGGGCTGTAATTGATGATTCATGGACAGCCGCTCGCCCTGACGGCAGCCGCTCATTTGCACTTGAAGCAAATCCAACTACCGGCTACGACTGGTGGGCTGAGAGAAACGATCCGCATGCCATGGATCTATATTTCATGGGATATGGTAAGGATTACCGTAAAGCCTTGGCGGACTTTACCGAACTGGCTGGCAAGATACCTCTTCCTCCCGCATATGTTTTTGGTTACTGGTATAGCAAGTATGCCTCTTATTCAGCAGATGATTACCGGAGCATCATGGCGGATCTGCGTGAGAATGCTATTCCGGCCGACGTGATGATTCTTGATATGGACTGGCACTGGAATGGCGATGGCGCCAGCATGTCGGCAGGCCGTGGTGGTTGGACCGGATGGTCGTGGAACACCAATCTGATTCCAGAACCCGAAAAACTCCTGGAGGAAATACATGCCAACAACTTCAAAATCGCGCTAAATCTCCATCCTGCCGATGGAATTAACAAAGTCGAGTCGCCGGAATATTACACCGCGATGAACACTCAGCTTGGAGGCAAATACGAGAACGGAGGCAATATTGCGTGGAGCCTTGATTTCCCGGATTTTACCAAGGCATTCTTCAATACAATCATACGTGACCATGAGGGCGAAGGTGTGGATTTCTGGTGGTTGGACTGGCAGCAACATCTTACGAGCCCGTATACCCAGGGTCTGGGTCAGACATTCTGGTGTAATCATGTATTCTATAATGACATGGTGAAAAACCGGCCAGACCGTAGGCCAGTAATATTCCATCGTTGGGGCGGTCTGGGCAGCCACCGTTACCAGATAGGATTTTCAGGCGATGCGCTTATCAACTTCCCTACACTGGCATTCCAGCCATATTTTACGGCCACAGCCAGCAATGTGGGGTATGCCTTCTGGGGGCATGACCTCGGCGGACATGCGTTTACAGATGAGAATATAGTAAATGATCCCGAATTAGTGCTGAGATGGATCCAGTTCGGTGTATTTACACCAATTTTCCGCACACACGCAACCAAAGACGACCGCATTGAACGTCGCATGTGGAAATTCCCTAATTTTCCGCTGATGCGCGACGCTGTAAGACTCCGTTATTCTCTCTTCCCATATATCTACACCGCAGCACGCGCCACATATGATACGGGTATAGGCATGTGCCGCCCTATGTATTACGATTTCCCTGAGTCGGAGGAGGCCTATACCTTTGAGGGGCAATATATGTTTGGCGACAACATTCTGGTTGCGCCAGTGACAGAGGCCTCTTCAGACCATAGCTCAGCTGGAAAAGAAATCTGGTTCCCGGCCGGAGAGTGGTGGGATGTATCTCATGGCTCGCTTATCGAAGGCCCATGTGTTATGACTATAGAATTTACCCAGGATGAAATCCCTTATTTCTTTCGTGCCGGTTCGATGATTCCGTTTAACCCGTCAAGCGTGATGAACGTCACTGAGCGTCCTGATAAATTGATACTGAAAACTATTGCCGGCACATCAGGCGAAGGCTCGCTTTACGAAGATAAGGGCGATAACAGCGATTACGCATCGGTGTATTCAACCACAAAATTCTCACATATAGCCGACGGCCTTTCGGAGACTTACCTGATTGAGCCACGGTCGGGTAACGCAGACGGCCTTCAAGCTCGCCGGGCGTGGACTATGGAAATCTATAACGCATCGCCGGCAGCCGAAGTAAGACGCAATGGAGCGACGCTCGACAAGTCGTCATGGACGTATGATCCGGCCACGCGGATGCTCATTATAAACCTTCCGGAAGAAGATTGCTCAAAGCAAATATCTGTAGATGTGACATATATGGAGGAATCTGATGTGGCGGCCGTCAGATATAGAGATGCTCGGTTAAACTATGATAAGTCTATCGATTCTCTTGTGATTGACCTTGGGGCGGTTCAGAAGTCGGTTAAGCTGGTGATCAGCGATCTTGGTGCTAATTGCCGTCTTAAACGCGATTACTCCAATGTGGCTCATCTTACAGAGCCCATGCGCACGCTTGGTGCCGGTGTATATATTTGCCGGGTTGAGACTGATAAAGAGGTGACTGTAAAAAAATTCATTAAATGATCTGGTGACGCTATGAAACACATCTTTTTGATAATGATGATTTTTCTCTCCATGCGGATTTGCTCGGCTGGAGATATGTCGAACTCCATAGAGTACGACCACCTCTACATTGTCGGTGATGCAACCCCTACCTCATGGAATCTTGGCGCGGCTCCTGAAATGGCGCAGACTAACCATGGAGTCTTTGAATGGATCGGAACGCTCGAGAGCGGGAAGGATTTCAAATTCATGAACAGCCGCGACGGGTGGCATAAACATGTAGTTGGCACAATGGAAGCTCAGCTGGCTGAAGTTGGCCAGATCTACAATCTGAATTTCTATGCCGATTGGGCTCTTGATGGCACTAAGGACTGTAAATTCCATGTGGCAACCACCGGTGAATACCATGTCGTAGTCGATCTTACGGCCATGAGAATGCAGCTCTCGATACCCGAAAAAACGCTTGAGCGGCCCGAAAAGCTATATCTATATGGATCTGCCGTTAGCGACGGAGGTGCAGATACGCCACTGGTAGGTGGTGTGGAATTCAAGGGCGTATATCATCTCCGCGAAGGGGAAGTGAAACTTATGGATACGCCGTTTCCGGGGCCATCAACTACTTATTATGTGCCTAAGCTGAAAGATGTGGATATAAGTTTTGGAGACGGTTATGCCGCCACTCTTGAATCGAGCGCCGACAGTTGTGCGATGGGATGGTCGGTGTCAATCCCTGGCGACTATGCAATCTACGTTGATGCCGGCACGATGTCTTACTCAGCCAAGAGTTATAAGCCTTATCCGGTGCTGTATCTTGTGGGAGGCTGCTGTGAGCACGCCTGGAATTATTGGGATGCGAGCGTGTGCTGTCTCTATCCTGACGAATCTAATCCCGACATTATGGTGTGGGAAGGCGAATTGCGGATAGGCTGGGATAACCAGGGAGGTACATCTACCCCCGATGAACCATCAAAATTTAAAATACTTACCGCACAGGATTGGTTTGGTGCAACTTTTCATCCTTATAAGGCTGATGCGGCTGCCGAGGGCTCGAGTGACGCCCGGATTTCTGGAGGCGACGATCTGAAATGGACAATTTCGCGCGATGGCTTTTACCGGATTGAACTCGATACACGCCGGGAGGTGCTTACCGGAACGTATTATGGCGAAAGTGGCGTGGAGACTGTCGAACCCGTACCTGACGCGCAAGTAGACCACGAGGCGGAAGAATACTATGACCTCCGAGGCATACGGTTAAAAAATCCCGGTTTCGGGCTGTGTATACGGCGCACTGCAAATTGCGCAGAGAAGGTTTGGGTGCGATAGAGCAGAGCCATGCCATATGGCCTAACACATGATTACTAATTTTATAGAGTAAGTGCTTGCATTGCATTGCAGGTACTTGCTCTTTTACGTGAGTTATATGTTTAGATATTTACTGTTGCTGGCATTTGCTGTTGGAGGATTTAGTGCATATGCAGCCGGGTATTCCAATGAGTCGGTCGACTCATTGTTGATTGAACTCCGGGCAGCCATTTCGCATCGCGATCTATATCTACGTGCGAAAGAGGAGAGACTTGCCTCAATTAAGCAGCGTCTCGATACCGCTAAAGAGGATGCCGGTAGGTTTGCGATATTGGGTGAACTGTTCGATGAGTATCATCCGTTCGACGGTGACTCGGCTTTTGTTATGAGCTTGCGGCAGGAACAAATTGCCCGCAGATGTGGAGACCAGGCAATGCTCGGCAAATCATTGTTGAATCGCGCCAATATACTTAGTGCCACAGGCATGTTTCATGAGGCTTTCTGCGTTATTGATTCTGTGACAGACGACCGCTTGCCTGCTGATATGGTGTCGTATTATTATCATACGATGCGCACATTATACGGGAGGCTTGCCGACTATGCTTCTTTCGCCCGCGACAGGATAAGGTATGAGGAACTAACCGACCTCTACCGTGATTCGCTCTTGAATGTGAACGCTGAGGGTACTCTGGTGCATGAGCTTATAAAGGCCGACCAGCTCAGTGTGCACGGACAATCACACGATGCCGTACGGAGGCTTGAAGCGTATATGGGAACCCATGATTTATCTGAGCACGAAAAGGCTATAATTGCATGGACCTTGGCTGAGGCATACAAGGCGTTAGGCGATAGTTTGGGCCAAAAACATTATCTTATAGTATCCTCTATCGCAGATATGAAATCTTGCGTTAGAGAATATGCCTCTTTGCGCCAGCTTGCATTATTGCTCTTCGAGGAAGGCAATCTGGAGGATGCGTACGACTTCATGACTGTGGCAATAGGCGATGCCAGCCTGAGTGGGGCCCGACAGAGAATCATAGAGTTGAGCGAAGCTTATCCGATGATCAACGGGATTTATATTGACACGGTTCATAAGCGTAAGCAGATGCTTGAGCGCACGGTGGTGATTATAGCCTTATTGTCGGTTCTATTGCTGTTTTTGCTGGTCAATACGTATAAGCAGATGCGGAGTGTGGCAAGTGCACGCCGTCAACTTGAAATATCGAATACGAGGCTGAACACACTTAATGCGAAGTTGCAGGACTTCAATGCTGAGTTACAGGATGCTAATGCCGATATTGCAGAAAATTCTGAATTAAAGGAGGTGTATATAAGCCGGTATATGGAGCAGTGTCAGATTTATATCGAGAAACTTGATGCTTATCGCAAGACGGTTGCAAAGTTGCTTGGAAGCGGCAAATTTGAGGAGCTACGCGATATGGTCAGATCAGATTCCCAGATCAACGGTGAACTGAAGCTCTTCTACGAGCAATTCGACAGTACTTTCCTTCAATTGTTCCCCACCTTTGTTGAAGACTTGAATAAATTACTTATTCCGGGAGAGGAGTTGCAGTTGAAGAAGGACGGAAGCCTCAGTGCAGAGCTGAGAATTTATGCTTTAATCAGACTGGGAATAACCGACAGCGACAACATCGCCCGTTTTTTGAGATACTCGCTCACAACCATATACAATTACCGAACTAAAGTACGCAATAAAGCCAGGGGCGACCGTAATCACCTTGATGCTACGGTAATGAAGCTGGGGAGAGGTGATAATAGAGGAATTTCTGGTAAAACATTGTAGCCATCCGGTTGTTATCATTATATGTATCAACCATTAAAGCAAATTGATTATGAAAAAATTTCTGGCCATATTGGCAATAATCGCCCTGGCTGCCGGCTCAATGAGCGCCCGCGACAAAGTATATAATTCAGCCGAACCTCTCCCACAGGCGGCCAAGACTATGCTGGCAACATATTTCCCGTCGCAGAAGGTGAACCATGTCAAGGTTGACAGCGACGTCTTCTCCAAGGAGTACGAGGTAATTTTGAATGACGGTACGGAGGTAGACTTCAATAAAGACGGGGAGTGGAAGTCGATTGACCGCGGTCAGAAAGCGGTGCCCGCAGCCCTCGTCTTAAAGCCCATCAGCGACTTCGTTGCCGCCAATTATGCCGGTGCGAAAATTGTCGATATTGAAAAAGACCGCAACAGCTATGATATAACTTTGGCCAATGGAATCGAGCTGAAATTTGACCGCTCAGGCAAGTTTCTGAAGGTCGACGATTAGTCAATTCTGGACAGTTAAACCACCATTGCCACCGGCAGCTTCGGGTTATACTCCGACGCTGCCGGTGGCGTGCATTTGAGGGTAGAATATGTTATAAAGCATTTTTCTACCTGAGCGGCTTTGCTGGCACTTTGATCGCCATATTGTGCCGAGCTCATATTTGCCGGGGAAGATAGGGGTCAAAATCGTAAAAAAAAGGGGCGAAATCAGTATTTATAGTCATTTTAAGCACCTCAAAACTTGCCGTATGCCTTTCTGCAATATTTGTCGACCTCAAAAAATCGCGTGTGTGATATTTTTGCACTACAATCACATCAGGCCATGGCGGCCACCCCCTAAAAACCTTAAACCTCATGAACCGAATTCTACCAATTCTTGCAGCCTCGCTCTGTCTCTCGGCCGGTGCCGCAGAGCGCCAGCAGCTCACCTCCATTCCCACCGTCTACATCGATACTGACAACAGTGCCCCTATCACCGGAAAGGAAGATTATGTGAAGGGAACTGTAACCGTAATGAGTGACGATGACAGCGAAGTCTGCTCAGAACTGTCGATGGGCATCCGCGGGCGAGGCAATTCGACCTGGGGAATGCCTAAAAAACCTTACCGCATAAAATTCGATTCAAAGACAAACTTTCTCAACCTTCCGGCCAAAGCCAAGAGTTGGGTTCTTCTTGCAAACTATGCCGACAAGACCCTTATGCGGAATGCTATCGCATTCGAGATAAGCGAGTATATAGGTATGGAGTATACTCCGTCGGTGAAATTTGTCGATGTAGTGCTCAACGGTGAGTATCTGGGGAACTATATGGTGACCGACCAGACCGAAGTTGCCAAGAAACGTGTTCCTGTGGAGGAACAGGAGGAGACCGACACCGAAGAACCGGCTGTCACCGGTGGCTACCTCCTCGAGATTGATGGATTCGCCGACTCAGAACCGGTGTGGTTCTCTACTGAGCAAGGCCTGAAAGTGACTATTAAATATCCTAAGGACGACGAGATCAATTCTGCACAGCAGGCATATATCACCGATTACGTACGTCTATTCGAGTCGAAGTTGTTTGCAAGCAATTTCACCGATGCCGAGGCCGGCTATCGCAGCATGGTCGATGAAGAAAGTCTTGTCAACTGGTACATCGCCTGTGAGCTAACTGCAAACAGCGATGCCTTCTGGAGCACCTATATATATAAGAAACGAGAGGATGCGAAGCTTTACTTCGGCCCTCTCTGGGATTTCGACATCGCCTTCAATAATGACAACCGCCTCGGTGATGCAACCCACAAGCTTATGCGCGAGCATGCCCACAATCCACGCACATGGATTCAGCGGATGTGGAAAGATACCTGGTTCCGCACAGCGGTCAACAACCGATGGAGCGAGCTGGTAGAGTCTGGAATTGAAGAACATCTCCTTGCAACAATCGATGCATATGCCGAGCAGATCAATGCTTCGCAGACCATGAACTTTGATAAGTGGAAAATACTCAACAACCGCGTGTATCTTGAGAATTATCTCTTTCCCACATATCAGGGTGGCGTCGATAACCTTAAAGAATTTATTTCAGAGCGTATAGCCTTCCTTTCGGAGAGCTTCGCCGACACCGATCCATCGACATGGGCTGTTGAAGTAAATCCCGATAGTAAATACCTTATCCGACATTCCGGCGGAGCATATCTGGCCGAGAATGGTTCGACCTGTACGCTTGCCAACGAAGCTCAGGCTTCAGAAGTTAAGTTTGTGCCTGCCGCCGATGAGCCCGGGGCGTATGGCATTGAGCTGCCCAGCGGCTCATATATGGGTAGCAATAAGGACTGGGATGTCATTCTATTCAAGGATTTTACAGATTCCTACGCACGTTTCACCGTTGAAAAATCGGGTGAAGAAGGATATGTGCACATCAAAAATATCGGCCGGAGCAGATGTCTCGGCACCGATACAAATAGCGCAGGCGGCGGCATCTATACCGATAAGTCTGGCAATGATCCCCGCCACCTCTGGAAGCTGCTCGAAATTAAGGTGTCAACCGGCCTCGAAGCTGTTGATGCCACCCTCTCGGCAACCCTGACAGGCAATGTGCTGCAGGTTAATGTCGCAGGATGTGACACCCGCGTTTATTCAGCTGTGACTGGTGCGGAAGTTGCTGCCGGAGCATCGACTGTCGATGTTGAAGGACTTCAAGCCGGAGTCTATATTGCATCTGTTATTACACCGGAAGGTAAATCGTTACGTCTCAAATTCGTTAAAACCAACTAACATCTATATCTATAACCAATCAAATCATGAAGAAAATCAGTTCATTACTTGTGCTGATGGTGCTTATGGCAGTTCAAGCTGTCATGGCCGCGCCCATCACACAGCCTGATCCGACGAAGACCTACATGATACAGCACTCAAGCTCGCTGTTCATGACAGTCTCAGGCAACAGTCTTAAAATCATGAGCGCCGGAAACGGTGATACTCAGAAAGTTACATTTGTGCCCGTAGAAGGCGAAGAGGGCGTATACAACATTCTCTTCGACAACGGCAAATACCTTGGCACAGATAAGAGCTGGACATCACTGCTTATGAGTGATCCCTCCGACCGTATGACTCATTTCGAGCTTAAGGTTTCTTACCTTGAAGATTACATCGTGCTCCGTAACCTCGGTCACTATGAGGCAACCGGAGGCCCCAACGACTATTTCGGCACCGACAATAACTCTGAGGGTGGTGGTATCTTCACCAATAAGGGTGGCAATGATGGCAAGCATCTCTGGCAGATTGTTGAGGCTACCGATGGCCTTATCACCGCAAGCCTTGAAAATGCTATTGCAAATGCAGAGGCGATACTGGCTAAGAATGAGGTAAGCAGCACCTTTACTCAGGATGCTGTTGCTGCAGTTGAAGCCGCTATAGCCGCAGGCAAGGAAGGTCTCAATGCTTCTACTCAGGCTGAAGTAAATGCAGCTGCCGACGCGCTGAATGCATTCGTTTCGATTGCCAATACCTTTATTGGTAATCTCGCCAGCGCCAACACTGCACTTTCGACCGCGGAAGTTGGTGACAAAACCGGTGCATATCCTCAGGAGGCTGCTGATGCCATGGCTGAGGCTCTCGCTACCGCTGTAGCTGCATGGAATGGCGCTGACGCAACTGCGCTCACCGAGGCCAATACAGCCCTCGTCGCTGCTACTTCGGCATTTGCCTCACAGCGCTATGTATTCGTGCCTAAAGCTGGTGCACAGTACTACATCATCAATACCTCTACAAACCTCATGCTTGGTATAAGCTCAAGCAATGAGGCTATTCTCGACGACATCACCGCAGAAAACAACCAGAAGTTTGAGATTATTCCTGTAGAAGGCAGCAACATCGCATTCAACCTCAAAATTGCCGATGGCTCGGGTTACCTTGCACGAAAAGGCAACTGGAACACAACTGTTGTAAGTGATCCTACCCAGGATGTTGCCAAGATTGAATTTGAAATTTCAGATCTCGCCAATAATGTATACTTCTTCAAGAAGCTGAATGCTTGGGGATATATGGCAACCGATGGATCAACTGTTGGTACCCTCGTTTATACCGACAAGGGCAATAATTATGCAACTGCTAAATGGCAGATTAAAGAGGTCGTTGAGGGTGAACTCCTTACCGGCGGTTTTGACAGCGCTGTTGCAGCTGCCGAGTCTTATCTCGCAAAGGCTGTTGCCGGTGACCAGCCCGGTCAATATCCTCAGGAGGCCATCGACGCATTGACCGCAGCCCTTACTGCAGCCAAGCAGAATACAGCTTCAACTCAGGCTGAGCTTAACGAAGTTGTAAACACTCTTAAAGAGGCTAACGCAAACTTCCTCGCAGCTAAGATCGATCCCTACTTTGTGCCTGCTGAGAATACTTACTACCGTTTCTCAGTGCGCAAATATCAGAGCAACTACACCACCAACGCCGAAGACAAAGCCGCAACCGCAAGCTTCGACCCCATGAACAAAGCCCAGTGGCTTACTTTCCAGCCTGTTGAGGGTGCCAAGTACACCTATATCGTAAAGAACGACGGCAAAGCTCTGCACTACGACGGTACTTTCGCTGAAGTCAGCGATGCCGACGCACCCAAGTGGACAACCGTATACACCGGTCTCTACAACTCTGTGCCTTATTTCGCACTTGTTGAATACGATGATCCTACCAAATGTATGACATTCGGCAGCGGCAAGAATTTCGCCATTCAGAATTTCAATGCCGGTGAGATTGCTCACTGGGGCCGCATTCTCCCTGTTGATCCTGTCAACGACCCCGATGTTACAAGCCTTGAAGACTGGGCTGCTTACTGCCGTGTAGTGCTCAGCGAAATCGACCGTGGTAATGCCATCGGCCAGTACAGCGATGCCAAATGTGAGGCATTCAGCGCGCTTATCGAAGAAACTGCCAACTTCGCCGGTGCAACCCAGGAAGAAGTTAATGCTAAGACCGCAGCCCTCCAGACTGCTGTTGAAGATTTCCGCAACAATCCCAATGCCGTGATCAAAGACGAACTCGAAGCCGCCATCGCAGCTGCCAAGGCTAAGGCTGCCGCTGCTGAAATCGGTATCGAGATTGGTCAGTACTACGAAAGTGAAATTGAAGCTTTTGAAGCTCAGATCGCAGAATATGAAGCTCAGGCAAACACTGTTTCCGAGCAGGAAGCTTGCGACGCCCTTACTGAAGAAGTGAAGGCTGCCACCGAGGCTTTCGCAGGTAATGAAGAAGTACAGCCTGTAGCCGACGTGCTCGCCGACGCCATCAAGTGTGCCGAGGCTCTCTATGACGCAGAAAAAGACAATATCGGCGACAACCAGGGCGAACGTCCTCAGGAAGTTGTTGATGCATTCGCTGCCGCCATCGCAACCGCCAAGGCAGTTGAAACTCCCGACGTAGCTGATCTCGAAGCTCTCCTCGATGCACGTGCATCGTTCCTCAACGGGGCTATCTCTGTAAACCGCACTCCGCTCCGCAAGGCTATCGCAGCCGCAGAGGCCGACAAATATGCCGACCTTCAGGCAGGTGAGTTCGACGGTAATTATCCTCAGGAAGCTATCGACACCTTTACTGAAGCTCTTGCGGGTGCCAAGGCTGCCGAGGCCGACATGAGCAAGACTCAGGAAGAGATTGACGCATGCACCAAGGCTCTCAACGACGCAATGTCAGCTCTTGACAAATCTGTTGTCACCATCAAGTTCACCGAGCTCGACGCAGCCCTCACCAAAGCTGAGGAAGCCGTAGCCAGCGCAACTGAAATCGGCGATGCCGAAGGCAAATGCCCGCAGATCGTAGTTGATGCCCTCCAGGCTGTGATCAACGAAGCTAAGGCTATCGACCGTGCCGCCATCAACCAGGCCGATGTTGATGCTATGGCTGCTAACCTTGTTGAAGCTACCGCTAAATTCAACGCTGACCTTGTGAAGTCTACCGGTATCAACGAGGTTCTCGTTGAGGCTCAGGATCTTCTCGATAACGCAGAAGCTGGCTTCAAGCCCGGTAACTATCCCTCGTCGGCTATCGAGGGTCTCCACGCCGCTATTGAGGCAGCTCTTGAAGTAAGCCTCAACACAGCTTCGACCCAGGCCGAGCTCATTGCCGCTGTCGCAAATCTCAAGGCCGCCATCGAGACATTCAAGGCTCAGGTGATTGCTCCGAATGACTTGACTTCAATCAACGCCCTTATTGCTGAAGCTGAGGAATTCATCAAGGCTAACGGCAATGATGACTTCGTTCTCGCTCTCGCTCTTGAAGATGCCAAGGCTATCGTAGCTGATGCCGACAACCACACCAAGACCGAGATTGCCAAAGCAGAGAAGGATCTCCGCACCGCTCTTGAATATGCCCGTGAAAATGTAGGCGTAGCCGGTGTAGTTGCTGAAGGTTTCTCAATCAAGGTTGCTGTTGGTAATCTGGTTGTAGAAGGTCTCGCCGGTAACTGTGTAATCGCAGTCTACACACTCGACGGCCGCATGATCGCTTTCAACGAAACATCTGAATCGACCTTCACTCTCGCTCTTGGCTCTGGCAAATATGCTGTAGCTGTTCAGGGCGAAGGCTTCAAGGCAACTCAGGTTGTGATTGTAAAGTAATCACCATGCATTGCTAAACTGAAATTGGTTAATGGTCAGGAGTCCGGTGGGGCTCCCTCCGCCGGGCTCCGACCATTTCCTTCTCAAAAAATATTTCAAAAACCTCTCTTTCTCCTTTTTTGACCTAAAATTAGAGTCCGCATCGCAGTTTATACGCTTAATTTGCACATAAATCCTAAAACATAAGTTTATGAATTTATCACGCATTATCATCGGTCTTTTAGCTGTCGTAAGCGCATCGGCTACGGCCAATGCCGGCCTGATTGTGGTGGAGAATGTAAAGTCGGATATGGCGCTTAAAGCCGCCGATGACCTCCATATCACAGCTGCCGAAGGAGCCATCGCCTCAGGTGTGACTATCGACCTTGCCGATCCCGACTCGCGGCTCTATTTTGATAATATACGCCCCTCTGATGTTATCTCACGGTACAGCGGCTCCATCACAGTGGGTGGCGAAAAATTTGAGCCCGAATCCAATGTCCGCATCAATGTATATCGTCATGGTACCGAGATTCTCCCTCATGGCCGTGACTATGCTCCGCTCGAAGGCTACGGCCTCGTGGAGTTCGGCGGATCGCCCGAGAGCTATGTGCCCGGGCCTTATTACTCCAATTCACCCTCGGCGGATGTCGAGGAATCCAATATACGGGCGCTTAAGCTCGATGACTCCATGCGCTCATTCCGCCTCCGTCGCGGCTATATGGCAACTTTGGCTACGAATCCCGACGGAACCGGTTACAGCCGTTGCTTCATAGCTGAGAATGCCGACCTCGAAGTAGACCAGCTTCCGGCAGAACTCGACGGCAAGGTGTCGTTTGTCAGGGTATTCCCCTGGCAGCAAGCCTCTAAAAAAGGCTGGGTGGGCGGTAATAACAAAGTCAATCCCCCCGAAGGGTATCTTGACCAGCAGGCCGATGCAACCGGCAGTTCGTGGGTTTATTGCTGGGGCACTTCGGCTGACTGGTGCGTGTCTCCACAGGCTAAGGGTCAACCTTGGCGTAACCAGGAATTTGTACCCGAGAAATGGGGGCGTGGCGGAAGCAAAGATTGGAAAATAATCGCCAATGACCTTTCGTCGACCCATCTGCTGAGCTATAATGAGCCTGACCACGGCGAGCAGTCGAATGTGTCGGTCGAGCAGGCTCTCGAAGAATGGCCCAAGCATCTGGAATCGGGCTTACGTCTGGGCTCGCCTGCCACCACCGATTTTTCATGGCTTTACCGGTTTATGGACGGTTGCCGCGAGCGCAATTACCGTGTGGACTATGTGGCTATTCATGCCTACTGGGGCGGAAGTGGCAGCTCTGTGCAGGTTACCTCGGTCAAAGACTGGTATAATAAACTTAAGGAAATACACGAAAAAACAGGATGCCCGATCTGGATTACAGAGTGGAATAACGGTGCCAATTGGACTCATGAGTCATGGCCGTCCGATAAGGCTGCCCAGCAGGAGAAACAACGCGCCTTTATGGAAGAAGTCCTCGCCATGATGGATACCTGCGACTTTATCGAGCGTTATTCTGTCTACAACTGGGTCGAGGAAAAGAGGTCGCTCTTCTGGGGCAATCTTAATCTTACTCCTGCCGGCAAAGTATACTCATCATTCAAGGCTGCACCTGCCTTTTCTCGCTCTACCGAAGTCATACCGGTGTGGAATGTCAATACACCTGCTGTTGCGGGCGCCACCTACCAGGGCAAGCGTTTGTTCGGTCTCCGCTGGAGCGACATCAATCTCGAGCAGACTGGTGGCTACCAGATAGAACGCAGCATCGATGGAGCGGAGTTCGCTCCGGTGGCCACAGTTCCGGCCGGCGTCACTGAGTGGATTGAGACA
The DNA here is from genome assembly GCA_910586595.1 of uncultured Muribaculaceae bacterium. Lineage (GTDB taxonomy): Bacteria > Bacteroidota > Bacteroidia > Bacteroidales > Muribaculaceae > CAG-873. The sequence goes on from CAJUJB010000007.1 coordinate 70,113, forward strand.
GAACCGGTGGCGGCGCAATCGGAGGTTGCTTACCGCCTCGTCTCGCTCGATTCGGCAGGGAAAGGCATATGCACGTCAGATGCTGTATCGTACGGCTATGCAGCCCAGCCCAGCGGCAACATTATTTCAGGTCGCGCCATTGTTGGCAAGGGATTGAAAAATTATCTGTTGCCCGAAGGCTTTGCCTCGGAATCTCCCGTAGTCGTTGCCGGCACTCAGACCTACCGTATGAAATCTCCGATGTTGGCCGCTGCGGCTGCCTTTGATGGAGATGTGGGCGCGCTCGGCGCCTTGTCGTGGAAGTATAATACATCTGACTCTTTTGTAAGCCGCGATACTCTGTCGTATATCGTCTTCCCTTCGGCCGGTTTTTACCAGCTCGGTGGGGTCGATGCTGTGGCTGGCAAGACTTCTGCCAGTTCTGCCGAAGTGCGCCGTGTGACATTCGACCGCACAATGGCCGCAGTGCCCGTTGTGATCCCCACCGTTGTATCATCGCGGAGCGACTACCATTCGGTAGCCTACGTGTCGGGAGTAAGCACCGATGGTTTTGATGTGCAGTTGCGCTGCGAAACGGCGGCTGACGCGTACATTGCCGAAGAAGATGTCGACTATGTGGCATTTACTCCCGGAAGTGGTCTGATTGGCGACCGCGAGATTGTTGTTGGCCGCATGGAGAAGGCTCCTATCGGTAATGTATCAACTCAGGGCTGCCGCATAGAATATGGCCGGAACTTAGGGCTGGCATCTTTCTTCAGTGCGGTTCAGGACTCGCACGGAGATGGCACCTATTCGCTCCGGTCAACTTCAGTATCAGGCGATGGCGCCACGGTTTTCCGTAATTATGAAACGTCGGCAGGCGCGGCTCCGGCTCCCGCGCAGGCTCTTTTGGGCTGGTGTGCCATTGGCTCAGCAGCCACCGGAGTGGCAAATGTGGATCTGGCGGCTTATTCTGGCCTCATCTATAATCAAGCCAGTGGACTTCTTTACAGGGCCGACGGGCAGCCTCTCGAAAACGTAAACGTGTGCTCCGCCGTAGGTAAGACAGTCGGTCAGACGGCTGCTTGCCAGAGCTTCTCGACCGGAGACCTTGTACCGGGTGTGTATGTGGCGACCGCCTCGGCCACCCGCCCGCTTAAATTTCTCGTAAACTAATAAACAATAAGCATTATATACTCAATACCCCAAAACCAATCAAGATGAAAAAGCACTATTGCAAAATCCTGCTTGCTTCGCTTGCCCTCGCAGCTCCGTTCTACGGCTATGCTGGCGCACCTGTGGTAACTCTCGGTGCCCCTGCCACAGCAGTGGCCGCTGCCCCGGCTAAAGCTCAGGCTGCAGGCGTGGTGATCGACGGCACCGGTAATACCGGCACCTTCACAGTCAATGCCGCAAATCTTAGCAACCGCATCACACTCACGGCTACTCCCGGTCTGGCGGTTTACCCCGAGGTACTGCCCGCAAATGCAGCCAATGCGACTGTGCGCGTGACTCTGCTCAGCACACTTCCTCTCACAGAAGGCAGCATCATCCTCCGCAGCGGTGACTACCGTGCAGTTATCCCAGTAACCGGTTACGGCTCCGAGCTCGAGCAGAAAGACCTCGGCGCAGCGCCCGTATACAGCGGTAACGACAAATCATTTGTCAACCGTGCTGCCGACGGATTTACCGCAGGCGAAGGCGGCTATACCGTTGAATTCCGTGTGAAACTCGACAAGTCCAGCGACAGCTTCGATGCTTACGCTGTGACAACAGAGGGCTCTGCCTTCAAGGCTTATGTTGAGCCCGAAGCCGTAGGTCTCTACAACAGCACAAGCAAGGTAGCATTCGCCAATCCTCTCACCGAGGCTGAAGGCGGTAAATCGCAGTTCTATAACCGCGACGGCAAATTCCACACCTATCGTTTCGCTGTTACCAGCGACAAGCGCGTATTTGCTTACCGCGACGGTATCCAGGTTGCAACCCTGCGTGCCAGCGACTACGGCAACCAGCCCGAATGGGGCGTTGAGAACGGCGACGTTGTTGAGAACCTCCTCAAAAACGCTGGCTTCGAAGGCGAATGGAACAAGCGCACCAGCGATAGCCTTGTAAACAAAGTTGAAGGCTGGATTGTCGATCCTATCGACCGTTACAACTGTACTTACGAAGTTCCCAACTACGAGATCAACAACGAGCTCGACCACTTCAATCACGTGCTCAAACTCCAGCGTTACAACTGGAACGACGGTTGGGGCGCTGGCACAGTGTCGCAGATTGTAGACGTAGCTCCCAACTCGACTTATAGCCTCTCATTCCTCGCTGGCGGCGGTATGAACACCAAGACCGGAGAGATAATGAGTTCTGTAAAGATTCAGGAAGTTGAGAACAGCACCCTCGGTAGCTCTGTATCCGTCACAAACGAAGAAGGTATGGAGCAGTATGGCCTCAACTATACTACTTCTGCCGACTGCAAGCAGATCAAGGTCATCGTTTACAACGAACGCTTCCTCAACGGTGGTGGCTGGGGCTCGAGCCCGAAGGCATTCTATGTCGACGAAATGGTGCTCACCGGTACCTCTCGTGTTCTTGACCAGAAGACCGGCTTCGACAGCAATGGTGCGTCGGTTGAGTACTTCACATACGACGTAACCGGTGCGTACGCACCCCTCACCCCTGTTCTCGAACCCGCCGAAAGTGCAGTGGTTATCGATGGCGCCGGTTCTTCAAAGACCGTCAAAGTCAATATCGCCAATCTTATCTCGGCTGACAAAGTTCAGGTTTCGGCTACCACAGGTTTCTCGGTATTCCCCACCGTACTCGATCCTTCTAAGGACGGCGAGATCCGCATCACCCTCAACAGCACTCTGCCTGAGACAAGCGGTAAGGTTATTCTCCGCAGCGGCGACCTCCGTACTTATATCGACCTGACCGGCTACGCTGCCGACCTCGAGCAGAAAGATCTCAAAGAAGGTGCCGCATTTGCTGGTACTGAGAAGTCTTTCACCGCTGGTGCAGCAGAAGGCTTTACCGCTGGCCAGGATGGCTATACCATCGAATTCCGCGCTAAGCTCAACAACTCGATGAGCACACTCGACGCATACGCCGTAACTACCGATGGCGCTGCATTCCAGGCTTATGTCGATCCTGAAGCTCTTGGCCTCTACAATGGTCTTACCAAGGTAAACGTTGAGAATCCTGCAACTGCAGCCGACGGTGGTAAGAAAACCTTCTACAACAAAGACGGCAACTTCCACACCTACCGTTATGCTGTAGCTTCCGACGGTCGTGTGACCCTCTACCGCGACGGCCTCTTCGTTGCAAATCTCCGCACCGCCGACTATGGCCATCAGTCTGAATGGGCTGTTGAAAATGGTGAGGTTGTAGAGAACCTGCTCAAGAATGCTGACTTCGAAGGCGAATGGAACAAACGTGCCGACGGTCAGGTTAACCGTGTTGAAGGTTGGTTCCTCGATCCTATTGACCAGTACAACTGCCAGTATTATGTAATCAACAACGAGATCAACAACGAACTCGACTACAACAACCATGTGATGAAGCTCCAGCGCTACAACTGGAACGACGGTTGGGGTGCAGGTACAGTTTCTCAGCTTGTTGACGTGGCTCCCAATTCAACCTATAGCCTCTCGTTCCTCGCAGGTGGCGGTATGAACACCAAGACTGGTGAGATAATGAGCTCTGTACGTATCCAGGAAGCTCAGGACGCAACCCTCGGTGCCAAGGTTGACATCACCAACGAAGAAGGTATGGAGCAGTATGGCCTCAACTATACCACTTCTGCCGATTGCAAGCAGATCAAAGTTGTTCTCTACAACGAACGCTTCCTCAACGGTGGCGGCTGGGGTTCAAGCCCGAAGGCCTTCCTTGTTGACGAAATGACTCTTACCGGTACATCACGTGTACTCGACCAGAAGACTGGCTTCAAGGCTAACGGTGCCAATGTTGAATATTTCGCATTCGACGTGACCGGCGCTTACGCACCATTCGAACCCGGCTTCGGCACAGGTGTAGACGATGTGCTCGCTGCTGAGAAGGCTTATGCAAACACCACCGCCAACGGCGTGGCAATCTACAACGTTGAAGAAGGAGTATCGGTATCTGTATACGATACCCTCGGCGCACTTGTGGCTACCGTTCATGACTACGCCGCAGGCAGCGAAATCGCTCTTCCCGCTAATGGCTTATATCTCTGTGTGGTTTCCGGCGCCCGGGAATCGCAGACCATCAAGGTAATCTTCTGATAGTTTTTTCTGACGTGCGGGGCCGGGAGCCCGGGCCCGCACGCCTTTTCTTTTCATATTTTATTTTTTTTCTATTATACCACTGATTTTTAATTGCTTTAAAGTTATGAAACTCACTCATCTGATATTATCCGCATCTATTTTGGCAGCTCCGGCTTCAGCGTTGGCTGCAAAGACTAATTTTACTCCTGGCGCCGTGTGGAACGATGTTTCCGGTAAGCATATCAACGCACACGGTGGTTGTGTGGTGTATGTCGACGGCACTTATTATTGGTTTGGAGAAGACCGCACTGGTTACGACAGCAACGGCGTGAGTTGCTATAAGTCAACCGACCTGTATAACTGGACAAGGATTGGCTTGGCTTTCAAGATGGCACAAGCTAAAGATCCTGAGACCGGTAAGTGTATCCTGGAACGTCCGAAGGTTGTTTATAACGACACCACAGGTAAGTGGGTGATGTATATCCACTGGGAGAACGGTAATGGTTACGGAGAAGCCCGCGTATGTGTGGCTGTCTGCGACCGTGTCGACGGCGAATACGAATTTGTGAGCACCTTCCGCCCCAACGGACATGATTCCCGCGACCAGACGATATTCAAGGATTCTGATGGTAAGGCATACCACTTCGGCTCGACCGACATGAACACCAATATGAATGTTGCTCTGCTGGCCGAAGACTATCTCTCAACAGAGCAGAACCCCGTTACCGAGACCAAGATTCTGAAGGGTTTGAGCTATGAGGCTCCCGCCATAATCAAGGTCGGCGACACATACTTCGGTGTATTTTCAGGTTGTACGGGCTGGGATCCCAACCCCGGTCACAGTGCCACAGCAACTGAGATTCTCGGTTATTGGGAGCCCGGAAAGAATTTTGCAATCGATGAAGGCGCGGCCACCACATATAAGAGTCAGAGCACTTATATTTTCCCGGTTGAAGGATATAACGGAGCCTATGTCTACATGGGCGACCGCTGGAATTCATCAGATGTAGGCGGCAAGTCGGAGTATGTATGGCTGCCGCTCAGCGTGCGCTCGGGTGCCCCGACTGTGAAATGGTACGACTCCTGGGATCTAAGCGTGTTCGATAACTGCGACCGCTTCGCCCGTATAGAAAATCCTGCCGACGGTATGGTGGTGCGTATACTCGACAAATACTCCGACCGATGGATGTCTACAAAAGGTAATGGATTCTATATCGACAATGACAATGATGCCACAAACATTGATTTCCGCCTTGAGGCGACTGAGAATCCATATGTATGGCGCTTCATCGAGGTTGAGTCAGGTAAATATCTTGAATCGGTATTCGGATCTCTGATGCTTAGTGAGGCCAATGGCAAGCCCACTCAGGATTGGCGACTGGAGCTTGAAGAAGATGGCTGCTATAAAATCCAGAATACCAACGACTCCAAGATGCTTACTGTTTCAGGGGCTGCCCAGCTCGCCGGAACTCCTGTATTCATGACCCAGCCTGGAGCAAGCACTTCGCAGAGTTTCGGCTTGTACTTCGACGTACGCGAGAATGACTATACTGCCGCAGATATGTTCAGCGCCGGTTACCGTGCTTCCAACCGCGAGAAGATGGCCGCGCAGGCTGAGTATGAGGCAAGCGTAGGTGTTGACAAAATTGAAGCTGGTGTCATGGCTTCAGCTGTGCGAGTAGTGGACAACCGTACTCTCGCAGTGTATTCCACTGCCACGGATGCTGTAGATATGTATATTTACGAAGCCGCCTCAGGCCGCACCATTCTTGCGCAGCAGTGCGATCTGAGCCGTGGAGAGAATCTTGTCAATCTCGCATCACCTCTGGCTAACGGACTCTATCTGGTAAGCTTCACGGGCGAGTGGGGCAGTATGGTTGCTAAAGTCGTAGTACGTTAAAAAATAAATGCTAAGGCTTAGAGCATGGTTTTCGGTTTTTTTTCGTAATTTTGTACACAACTATTGACAAATTAGGACGCTATACCTTAAATTAACCTATGCCTAAACACTCAGCAAAATCCTCTCACAAGCGCGTGCAACGCAATTTCAACATAGCCCCTTACGCTTTGCCGGTTGCTGCAGGTCTCTTCCTTGTGCTTGCCTGTGTGCTGCTCGGTGGCACCAATTTCAGCTATTTGCGGAAACTCGATGACCTGTCTCTGTTCATGAGCTCGGGCTCATTTTTCCACGACAGCCTGCAGGTGCCAGGTGGCTTGTTGTCCTGGGCCGGGGCTTTCCTCACTCAGTTTTTTTATTATCCCTGGCTGGGCACCGGCGTGTTCGCTGTTTTGCTGGCAGGCTTGTGGTGGCTGCTCTGTAAGGCCTTCTCTTTTCAGAAGGCTCTGGCGCCGCTGGCCGGGGTTGCTCCGGTGATGCTGCTCCTGGCAGCCGTCATGCCCGGATATCTCATATATACGATGAAAACTCCGGGTTTCCCGTTCACAGCCTTGCTCGGATTCGCCGTCTCGGCATCTGTGCTGCTGGCCTACCGGACTACCAGTGGCGGCACCATGCGTGCGGTCGTCTTGCTCGTGACTGCGGCACTCTATCCCTTGTTTGGTTTTTATGCCTTATTCGGAATAGTGCTTGCGGCCGCATATGAGCTCATGGCACGTCGTACATGGTGGGCCGCAGCTGTAGGAGTAGTGTGTGGAGCCCTTGTGCCGCAGCTGTGGTTTTATTTTGCGGAGTCACACATGATGCTGGCCAATGCTTATACGGGAAGCCTTCCGCGCTTCGGAGTTTCGAGCACGGCGTTGTGGTTGCCGTATATCGTAGTGTTTATCGTGATGGTGTTTGGAGCTGTCTATGCCGGAAGATCCCATGCCAAGCAGATTTCTTTCAGCGGACAAGTTGCGGCATGCTCAGTATTTGGCATTGCACTCGTGGCTGCCTTTGTCGGGCGCTTCAATGACCCCAACTTCAACACCTTCATGGAGATGGATATGGCCATTGAGGATGCTGACTACGCAGCTGCCGTAGCTGCAGCCCGCGAGCTTGACGACGAGCCTACCCGCGTGCACGGACTGTATACTCATCTTGCCTTGTTCCATCAAGGCGCTGCCGGCGACAGCCTGTTTACCTTCCCGATGTCGGATGCCGACTATGCCTCGCCGCTTCCTGACCTTGCCCTGCGTGTTACATGTTCGCGTGGCCTTAATTATGGTTTTGGTCGCATCAACGACTGTTACCGCTGGTGTATGGAAGATATGGTTGAGTATGGCCCTAAGGTGGAGTATATAAAGTATCTTGCCAAGTGCTCGCTGCTGAATGGCGAGATGGATCTTGCACGCCGATACATCCGCATGCTCTCCCGGACCTTGTTCCACCGCGAGTGGGCCAGGAAATACATGGAGTATGTCGACCGGCCCGAGCTTATGGTTGATGATCCTGAATTTGCCGCCATCCGTCCGCTGATGGCCTATAATAACCATATTGGAGGTGATGGTGCCCTTATCGAGACTTACATATCGAGCACTACAGCCGCTCTGGCAGGAGGCCCGCCACCATTGGTAGAGCTCTCGCTGCAGTTCAATATGATCCGCAAGAATATTCCTGACTTCTGGCCGCGCTTCATGCTCTATGCCCGTACGCACGACCGCCTCCCGCGCCACTACCAGGAGGCCGCCATCCTCTTCTCTACGCTTGAAGGGAAAGTCGACTGGCACCAGTTCAATATCGATAATGACGTTAGTGCCTCGTTTGCGAAGTTCATGAATCTTGCAAATCAGAACTCCCGTCTTTCGGAGGACGCAAACAGAGAAATATTCCGCCCCATGTTCGGCGATACATACTGGTTCTACTATTTCTTTACAAAAGGATTGAAAACCACATGACCACTTCATTGAAGCATCTCATCAGTTCATTGATACCCGTTGCATGTGCCTTCGGGTTTGCTTCCTGTTCTCCGGGTTTGCCCGAGAACTATACGCGTACGGCCGCTGAGCCTAAATTGTACCCCGATTACAGCGGCATCACCGTGCCATGCAATATAGCTCCCCTCAATTGCCGGATTGATGAGGATGGCGAGTCATTCCGGGCCCATTTCTATACCGATGCCAATGCAGAAGGCATAGTCGTAGATGGCCAGGCGATCGATATACCCGTTGAGCCGTGGCATCGTCTGCTTGCAGACGCCGACACTGTCTTTGCCGACATATATGTGGAGAAAGATGGAGCATGGACCCGCTATGCGACGATACGTAACGCGGTGGCCGACAGCATCGACCCCTATATCTCCTATCGTCTTATCGAACCGTCGTATATCTCGTTCGAGACCATGGCTATCTGCCAGCGTAACCTTGAAAACTTCGACGAGCATGAGATTTACAACAGTCAGGCTCTCTCGGCTGAAGATGAAGGACAATGCATCAATTGTCACTCTTACCAAGGTTATAACCGCGCCGGGAACATGCAGATGCATGTGCGCGTGCGCAACGGCGGCACGGTAATCGCTCACGACGGCACCATCAAGAAGGTCAATCTCAAGACTCCCGAGACCCTTTCGGCAGGTGTATATCCAAGCTGGCATCCTACCGAGCCTCTGATTGCTTATTCACTGAATACTACCACCCAGAGTTTTCACTCGAAGGATATAAACAAAATCGAGGTGCAGGATGCGGCTTCAGATCTGATTCTCTATGATGTGGCCAATGATCGTATAAGCATCATTGCAGCCGACAGCACAGAGCTGGAAACTTTTCCATATTGGCATCCCGATGGTCGTAGTCTATGGTATGTTTCTGCATCGGTGCCTGCTATGACCGCTGAAGAAATGGGTTTATATCAGAACTCCAATTATGAGGATTTCAAATATGACCTCTACCGTCGCGAGTTTGATCCTGTAACCCGCACATTCGGTGCTGTGGATACTGTGCTGTGTGCTTCAGGCTACGGCAAGAGTGCCACCCTTCCGCGTCCGTCGCCAGATGGGAAATACCTTCTCTTCACCATGGGCGCGTTCGGTACCTTCCATATCTGGCATCGCGACAGCGACCTTTATCTTGCCGACCTCACTTCAGGTGCCATAAGGCCTATGGATGAGCTCAACAGCGACAATGTCGAGAGCTACCATAGTTGGTCGTCGAATGGCCGTTGGATTATATTCAGCACACGTCGCGACGATGGGTCGTACACTCGTCTGTATCTGTCTCATTTCCGCCCCGACGGAACAGCCTCGAAGCCTTTCCGTCTGCCTCAGTCTTCTCCTTCTCACGACGAGGATCTGATGAAGTCGTATAACATACCCGAGTTTATGGTCTGTCCGGTGTCGCTCAGCAAGCGCGAACTTGTATCAGCCATCAAGCACGAGCCTGTAAATGTCACGCTTGATAAATAAGATTCGGGCCTCATTGATTTTGGTGGCGCTTATGCTGGGCATGCACTGCACAGCAATGGCGTCTACCATTGATTTTAGATCTCGTACAATCGGAACTGCCGATGGCCTTCCTTCCGATAATGTTGAGCAGGTGTTCCAGGATAGTGAGGGATATATGTGGTTCGCAACCCGTAACGGCTTGGCCCGTTATGACGGATTTGGCATGGAAATCTTCAAGTCAAGTGTACGTAACGGCGATCTGCTTAACAACAACAGCATCTCATGTCTGGCTGAAGATAAGAACCACCGGCTATGGATCGGCACTCCCGATGGACTTAATTATTTCGATAAGCCTACCGGACAGTTGCATCGTATCGACCGGAAGGAATTTAGAAACAACCCCATTTCATGCATACTGCCTACGCGCGACGGCCGCATATTCGTTGGGTCGGATCAGGGCTTGTATGAGTATTTTGCCGAGAGTGACTCCTGTTACCTATATACTCGTGAACGGTCGGGCGATGTAATGCCGCAAACCTCTGTAAAATCACTGATTGAGGATTCGCGCGGCCATATATGGATCGGCACATGGAATGAAAACTTTTATCGCATAGATCCTGATGGTCAGTTCCATGCCTACGGCGCGCTTAACGACCGAAAGTCTGCCCATGTTATTTTTGAGGACAGCCGGCACCGTATATGGGTCGGTACGTGGGGGCGTGGCCTCTATATGCTTCGTAATCCATATGAGCCGGCCAAGACCACATGGGTAAATTATGTTCATTCGGCTGAAGATGAAGCCTCACTTTCCGACAATATAATCTATTCTATTTCCGAAGATCCAGCTACGCGCACTATATGGGTTGGAACCCGGCGTGGCGTAAGCCTGCTGCGTGAAGGTGGCGATTCTTTCTTGCAGATACGTGTTCCGGCTCTCGAAACTCCTGTAAGAGAGGTTACGTCGATTATCTGTGACCGCATCGGCATGATGTGGATAAGTATGCTGGGGCAGGGGGCCCTGGCCACAATTACCCGGCAGTCGGGGCTTCATCTTGATAAGCTGGATGCTATAAGAAAAACTTTCGGCACAAACGCCGTCCAGAGGGTGCTTGCCGACAGCCAGGGCCGTCTGTGGCTTAGCCTCGGAGGCAATGTGGGGCTTGTGACCTATAATCCGGCCGACCGGAGTATAACAACCAATCCTCATTTCCCATTTTCGGCGGCTGCGATGACGCCATATACGGTTCAAAGCTTGCTGGAGTGCCACGATGGCCGCATCTTTGTCGGCACCTATGACGGCGGCCTCTATATCATGTCTCGTGATGGTGAGATGCTCAGCCATCATCAGAAGGCAGACACTCCGTGGGTGTCAGGCGACCGTGTGTCTGATATTTTTGAAGACCGTGGGGGTAGGATATGGTTAGGTGGTCTTCCGGGCTTGTCGGTGCTTATGCCCGACGGTTCTTACTGCCGGTTAGACTCTATCATCCCGTCGCAAGTGATGGTCAACTGCATCACGGAAGGTGCTGATGGCGCGATATGGATCGGCACACAGAACATGGGCGTGCTGCGTATAGACGGCTCCGGCTCCGACCGGCGAGGCTACAGCATTGCTCACTATAATCCGGAGAAAGGCACATTGAATTCCTCGATGGTGACGGCGCTGTATTGCGATGCGTACGGACGGATATGGGTAGGTACCGATGGCTCGGGGCTAAGTCTTTACAACTACAAGAGCGACTTGTTTGTACCCGTTCACATGAAGTGGAACTTGCCTGGCGATGTGGTGTCGAGTATACTCGGTGATAGTTCTGCCAATCTTTGGATTGGCTCGAACATGGGCCTCTACAGCCTGAAGGTATCTCCCGATACGACACATGTCAATTTCAGGGTATATACTTCCCGCGACGGGGTGCAGGATAATGTGTTCAACCGTAATTCGGCCAGCATGGATAAGGATGGCCGTATGTACTTCGGTGGCCCGCATGGCTTGAACATACTTGCCGGCCCTCTTGACGAAATAAACCATCGTGCCCTCCCGGTGACCATTACCAATGTGGAGGTCTTCGGTGTGGCGTGGGATAAGCTTGCATCATCACAGCGTGAGGCGGTGTCGAAACTGGCGCCTGGATACACTGACCATATAACCCTGTCGCCCGAAAGTAATAACTTCAGTATAGAGTTTGCTGTTCTTGATTTCGCCAATCATCCTCTTCAGCATAAATACGCTTACCGCCTTGATGGATTTGATTCCGATTGGCAATACACTGATGTATCGCGCCGTTTCGCTTACTATAACAATCTTCCGGCTGGCACGTACACTTTCCGGGTCAAGGCTTCGGATGACGACGGGCGGTGGAACGACGACGAGCGGACACTGAAGGTACAGGTACTGCCGCCGGCATGGGCTACCTGGTGGGCTAAATTGATCTACCTGTTTATCTTTGTTTCGCTGGCATACTCGGTCTATCGGTTCTCGCGGAAACGCGTGCAACGCCGCAACGCATTGCATCTCCGTGAGCTCGAACTGGCCCAGGCCGAGGAGCTCAACAAGGCCAAACTTAAGTTCTTCACCAATATCACCCACGAATGGCTCACGCCTCTCTCTATCATTTCGGCTGTGGCTGAAGAGATGAAAGGTGTCACGCCGGAGTACCGGGAATATCACCGCATAATGACTTCGAGCGTCAACCGCCTTTCAAGGTTGCTTCAGCAGGTGCTTGAATTCCGCAAAGCTGAGAGTGGAAACCTCCACCTCCGTGTGTCGGAAGGCCACCTTCCGGAGATGGTGGAAAATGTGGTGGATAATATCATGCCCGTGCTCAAGGCTAAAGGCATTAGTTGTTCGTTTACTTCCGAGCCTGCCGATTTTTGTGTATGGTACGACCCCGATAAGATAGATAAGATTCTGTACAATCTACTTTCAAACGCCGCTAAATATGTAGTGGAAGGTTGTTCGGTAGTCGTCACACTCAAGCTTGAAGGAGACCATGCGGTTCTTTCAGTACGCGATGACGGCCCCGGAATACCGTCGTCTCGCCTCCCAGACTTATTCAAGAGGTTCTATGAAGGTGAACATCGCCGCTTCAATACCACCGGGAATGGCATCGGCCTTTCTCTGACCAAAGACCTTGTAGACCTCCATCATGGCAATATTGAGGTTAAGAGTGGTGAAGGAGAAGGTGCTGAATTTATTGTCACTATCCCTGTCTGCCGCAGCGCGTATGCCGATAATGAGATAGATACCTCCAAGCCTATCATCTCATCCGGAGCAAGTGATGGCGCCTCAGTGGTCGACCGGGGCGAGTCGGAGAAGACAGTTGCTGGCGAAAGTGCCACACTGCTCGTAATTGAGGATGATGCGGATCTTCTGAAGGTGATGGCTCAGGTGCTGGGGCATGAGTATAAGGTACTGACGGCTTCGTCTGCTGAGGATGCCCGTGAGCTATTGTTTAATAACGACATCAATCTGATTATTTCCGATATAATGATGCCCGGTATCGGCGGCGTGGAGTTCTGCCGTTGGGCGAAAGGCCGCATCGAGTCATGTCATATACCGATACTGCTGCTTACCGCCAACACTATTGAAGAGGCGGAAGTTGATGCTTATGAGGCTGGAGCCGACGGATTCATGCCTAAACCTTTCAGCATGAATGTGCTCCAGGCCCGTATTTCAAATCTGCTGAGGATGCGACGCACTGCAAACCGCAATTTCCGTGAGCAATTTGTGACTGATGTCGATGGCTTCGATTACTCGGGTCTCGATGAGAATTTCCTGAAGAAATCTGTGGATTGTATCACGGCGCACATCGATGATCCTGACTATAGCCAGACTATGTTTGTCGAGGAAATGGGTATTTCCCGGTCGACACTCTTCCGCAAGCTGAAGTCTTTGACTGGGCTGTCGTATTCGGCATTTGTGAGGAATATAAGATTGAAAACCGCATGCCGTATCATGCAGGAGAAACGGAATATACGCATTTCTGAACTGGCCTATGCCGTAGGGTTCAATGACCCTAAATATTTCAGCCTGTGTTTCAAAAAAGAATTTGGTATGCTTCCGAGCGAGTATATAGAGCGATTCATTACTAATGACCGGGAGTGTGCCGGCGACCCTAATACCATACCGCAATCATGATTCAATATACAGACTTATGCCTTGCCGACGGGCGGGCCGCCGCCTCTGTATCGGCTTTTAAGCCGGCCAAGGGCGGAGTAGCCGAGTATAACGCGATTATACGACCGCTTAAGGGCAGAACTTTTTCTGAGCAGTGGAGCGCAGTGAGCAAGGCTGTCGAAGAATTGTGTGCCAAGGCAGATGCTGTGTTTGCGCGAGTGTTTTTGAGTGATCCGGCTAACCAGACTCCGTTGCTTGAAGGCTTGCCGGCTTGTGCTGTCTCTGTAGTAGGGCAGTCGCCACTCTATAAGGCTCCAGATAAGGTGTCGGTATGGCTATATCTCAGGGAGGACGCCAAGCCAGAATTAATGGACGGTGGTATATGGCGGTCGCGATGGAGCGGAACCGATCTGACTGAGCTATGGCAAGGCAGCTTGTCGCGGCCCGGAGAAACCTCATATGAGGCCACTTCAGAGATGCTTAGTGCATATGCGCGTCTGCTTATGCCTTATGGTGCGTCGCTTGAGCGTAATTGTCTCCGCACATGGTTTTTTGTGCGCGATGTCGACATCAACTACGCAGGTATGGTAAAGGGGCGTAATGAGGTGTTTGCCGCCGAGAATCTCACAGCTTCCGGGCATTTCATTGCCAGTACGGGCATTGGTGGGTGTTGCGGCAACATCCGGTCGACCGTGATGCTTGACACGTATGCTGTGACAGGATTGCCGTCCGAGGCGGTCACCTATCTGAAAGGAGCTTCCCATTTAAATCCGACCGCGGAATATGGTGTGGCTTTCGAGAGGGCTACGGCAATTGATTTGCCTGATCGGCGACACGTGCTTGTATCTGGTACGGCAAGCATCGACAACCATGGGGAAATAGTCTGTCCGGGCGATATACACGGCCAGACAATGCGCATGTGCGAGAATGTCGAGGTCCTGCTCGCTGAAGCCGGCTGCTCGGCTTCCGATATGACTCACGCGATTGTCTATGTTCGCGACACAGCCGATGCTGCTTATGTTGGCGAACTTATAGGCAAGCGTTATCCCGGCCTGCCATTTACGGTCGTTCTTGGGCCAGTATGCCGTCCAGGCTGGCTGGTAGAGATGGAGTGTTCGGCCGTGCGATGAAGAGGCTTCCCCGATGGTGCACGCCGGCATGGCTGATGGTTCACATAGGTCTTTTAGTGATTCTATGCGGTGCGATTGTGTCATGGTGTGCTGACCGAAGCGGGTATATTGTGCTCGGAGAGGGCGTCGGGCTGGCGGCGACATGGCGTGGTGATGACGGAGCGGTGTTGCCTCTTCCGTTCAAGCTTGGCCTTATGGATATTGTGGATGGCCAAGAGGATATAGAATTCAAACTTGTTGCACAGTGTGGTGAGGATTCCACCGTCATGAGCACTTCGTTTTTCCGCGCGGGGGAGTTTAAGGGGTATTCATTCATTTTGCGTGGAATTGACTCCGATGGCTTATATGCCACATTGGGAGTAGGCTATAATTATCTGGGGAGGAATATAGTCTATTGCGGCTACGCAGCCTTGGTGCTCGGCATGCTGGGTTATGCCTTCCGCAGGAGATGGCAATCGTCAGGAGGCCGAATCCGCGCGAAGTCTACCGAGGTTTTTGTGGCTATTGGCATTCTATTCTCGGTCGCGTTTGCGCTCGTTCTGAGGTTTAAAGAGCTCGAGTCTTTTCCGGCCGCCGGAGCGCATGACTGTCTGCTGCTCATGTCGGCTGTATGTTGTATAGCTTGCCTCTTACTGCGGCATAGTCGTAGCCTTATGCGTATTGTGCTGGCGCTCGGGGCGGTGTTCGCCATTATCGGTCTTGTTTTGCCCGCAGGAAATCTCGGGCCAGGGTTGCGGCATCCACTTTTAGGCTTGCACGTATGTCTTGTGATGTTGGCCTATAGCCTCCTGGCCATTCTGGGGGTGTATGCGTCAGTGAGTTTTATTCCGGGTGTGCTGCGCTTCAATGTCGGATTGTGCACGGGTCTGCTTGTGTGGGGAGAGGCAGCCTTGATCTGCGGTGTGGTGTGCGGCTCTGTATGGGCTGCTGATGCATGGGGAAGGTATTGGAGCTGGGATCCGAAGGAGACATGTGCGCTCGTCACAATACTCGTCTATGCATTGGCTCTTCATCGGCGCCACCTGAAATTTATGCAGAGCCGCCGGGCATTCAGAGTATATCTGGTCATTGCCTTCGGGGCGGTTCTGTTCACATGGTTTGGTGTGTCACATTTTTTAGGTGGCCTGCATTCGTAGTTTTGCATATCCGGTAAAAAATGGCTACCTTTGCGGAAGAATTACACCCTATTCCACATTATATGCAGGAGAAGATTGTTATCCTCGACTTCGGCTCGCAGACAACCCAACTTATCGGGCGGCGTGTGCGCGAGCTCAACATCTACAGTGAAATAATTCCGTATGACAAGTATCCGTTCGGTCGTGAGGCTGAAGAAGGCATTATCGGCGTAATACTTTCCGGTAGCCCTCTGTCGGTCTACGATAAGGACGCCTTCAAAGTCGACATCGCTGCAATTAATGCAGCTGTGCCGGTGCTTGGAATCTGCTACGGTGCTCAACTTATGGCCCACACCTTCGGCGGTAAAGTCGAACCGGCGCCTTCTCGTGAGTATGGTCGTGCCCACCTGAGCTATATCGATCCGGCTTGCCCCATCTTCAAGGGAATCGAGCCTGGTGCGCAGGTATGGATGAGCCATGGCGATACCATCACTTCACTTCCTGAAGGATATACTTGTGTAGCCTCGACACCTGAGGTTAAGTTTGCCGCATTTTGCGCAGGCCCGAAGATGTGGGGCGTACAGTTCCACCCGGAGGTCTATCACAGCGAATGCGGTATGCAGCTCCTTGAGAATTTCACCGTTGGTGTCTGCGGCGCTTCGCGTTCATGGAGCGCTGAGTCGTTTATCGAGACTACCGTAGCCGAACTCAAGGCCCAGCTCGGCAATGACCGTGTGATTCTGGGTCTCAGCGGCGGTGTGGATTCATCGGTGGCTGCAGTGCTGCTCAACCGTGCGATCGGCTCTAATCTAACTTGTATCTTTGTTGATCACGGCATGCTTCGCAAGAATGAATTTGCCGATGTACTCCGTGATTATGAGTGCCTCGGCCTGAATGTCCGCGGTGTGGATGCATCAGATAAATTCTTTGCCGACCTGGCCGGGGTAACCGATCCCGAACGCAAACGTAAGATTATCGGTGCCGATTTTATCGAAGTATTCGACAAAGAGGCAGCCAAGATTACAGATGCCCGTTGGCTCGGCCAGGGTACGATTTATCCCGACTGCATCGAGTCTCTCTCAATCACCGGAACTGTGATCAAGAGCCACCACAATGTAGGCGGTCTTCCCGAGCGCATGAATCTCCGTCTCTGCGAGCCTCTGCGCCTGCTGTTTAAAGACGAAGTGCGAGCTGTGGGTCGTGCTTTGGGTATGCCTGAGCACCTCATCACGCGCCATCCTTTCCCGGGCCCCGGTCTGGCTGTGCGTATACTTGGAGAGGTTACACGTGAGAAGGTCGGTATACTCCAGGAAGCTGATCATATATTTATCAAGGGTCTGCGCGACAGCGGCCTTTACAACGATGTATGGCAGGCTGGCGTCATTCTGTTGCCGGTGCAGAGTGTAGGTGTCATGGGCGACGAGCGTACATATGAACGGGCTGTAGCTCTGCGTGCTGTCACTTCGACCGACGCGATGACAGCCGACTGGGCCCATCTCCCTTATGAATTCCTTGCAAAGGTGTCGAACGAGATTATAAACAAGGTGCGTGGAGTCAACCGCGTATGTTACGACATCTCGTCGAAACCACCGGCCACAATCGAGTGGGAGTAAATACAGCTTAGATATTCGCTTCACCTTTTTAATACACAGCCATTCATATTCTACTGTATAGAGTATGGATGGCTGTTGCTATATTATCTATTTGCAATCAAATCAACTTAATATTGGACAGGATTCAATATAATTTGTGTTATTGGACTCATAAGCGGGAATGTAGCAGAAAAATTTTGTGGCT
>CAJUJB010000008.1 GCA_910586595.1 uncultured Muribaculaceae bacterium
GGATAAAGTATAAAGTCAAAAGTATTCAGTATTTTTGTGAGTAAAAAGTCGGAAGGTTGTCACACTTTACACTTCATACTTTAAACTTTTGACTTTCGTACAATAGCGTTCCGCTATTGTACGAAATTTCCTTCGCCGCTGAGTTCTTTCTGGATATACTCGAGTGAGGCGATTTTCGCCTTCGTCTCCTCCACGGTGAGCTGGCGGGTATTGTTGGAGTTGAATTCGGTCAAGGTATTGCGGGTCTCGTCTCCTTCCTTGAAGAACTTGTCGTAGTTCAAACCGCGGTTGTCGGCCGGAACTCGGTAGAAGTTGCCGAGATCCTCGGCCTTGGCGCACTCCTCGTTGGTGAGCAGTGTCTCATACATCTTCTCGCCATGTCGGATACCGATAACTTTGATGTCTTCCTTCTTGCCACCGAAGAGCTCGCATACTGCCTCGGCCTGGGTGCCGATGGTGCAGGCGGGGGCCTTCTGGACGAGAATATCGCCGTTCTGCCCGTGCTCGAATGCAAAGAGAACCAGATCTACCGCCTCATCAAGACTCATGATGAAGCGGGTCATCGAAGGCTCAGTGAGGGTGATGGGGTTGCCGGAACGGATCTGCTCTATCCAAAGAGGAATGACAGAACCGCGTGAGCACATCACATTGCCATAACGTGTGCAGCATATTTTGGTCTTGCCTGAATAGCGGCTCTTGGCTACGGCAACCTTCTCCTCGATTGCCTTGGTGATACCCATGGCGTTGATGGGATAGGCCGCCTTGTCGGTCGAGAGACAGATCACAGCCTCCACACCGGCCTCCACAGCAGCTGTAAGCACATTGTCAGTGCCGATCACATTGGTCTTCACAGCCTCCATCGGGAAGAACTCGCATGAGGGAACCTGCTTCAGAGCGGCTGCGTGGAAAATATAGTCAACGCCGGGCATCGCGTTCTTGCACGACTGCAGGTTACGCACGTCGCCGATGTAGAACTTGATCTTATGGGCAACTTCAGGATAACGCACCTGATATTCGTGGCGCATATCATCCTGCTTCTTCTCATCACGGCTGAATATGCGGATTTCCTTGATGTCGGTGTTGAGGAAACGTTTCAACACAGCGTTACCGAACGAGCCGGTTCCTCCCGTGATCAGGAGGGTCTTGTCTTTGAATACTGACATATTTTAATATTTTGATTTTGCAATTATTATCGAGATAATTTCAGTTACTCAATTTGACTATTAGACGTCTTTTGATCATGTCATATCTAAAACTCATTCAAAGTCGTCTAAGGCAACCACAAATATTCGTAAAAATTATTTTTTTAGTTGGTTGAAAAAAGATCTGATATTACATTAATAATCTTCTTGCACTGAATCTCAGGGTTCTTCTTAGAGAGTATAAAATCCCGGGCTTGTTTTCCAAAACGATTACGCTCATGTTCATCCATTGAAAGAACTTGGGAAATGGCGAAAGTAAGTGCTTCAATTGACAGATCCTCCAAGGCAATACAATGCCGGAAATACTCATCGTCCATTGCCGGCAATTTGTACAATATTGTAGGGGTTCCAGATGCAAGGTATTCCATAGTCTTAGATGGAAAGGAATATTTTGTAAATTCGCCTTCTGGTGTTCTTGGATTTACAAGAACAGTCGCATGACTTATTAAATCCAATACCTCTTTTCTTGGAATATTTCCTTTCAGGATTATGCGCTTGTCATTTGCCGCTATTTTCTCTATATCCTCTTTAGCATCTCCTTCTCCACAAATAATCAACTTGATATCTTGATCCGCAAGGGAGGTGAATGCTGTGAGAAGTCTTAATATCCCATATCTCCGAGCTAATGTTCCTGCATATAGAACTATCTTTTCTTTGTCTGTTCGAGAAGGGCTAACGGTAAATTGTTCATCAAGACTATTATATATTCCTTCAACGACAGCATATGGTTTAGCGCCAATCCTAAGCGGCTCAACCATATATTTACTAAGAATTATAAATCCATCAATTTTGTCGTAGAATTTTTCCGTTTTTCTTGTTGAATAATCCTTAAACATTTTTCTTAGCAAAGACTTGCCTCCTGCAGACATAAATTGAGGTAAATCTGGCACAATACACAATATTTTTGTATCAGGAAACCTATTTCTAATCTTAATTGCCGAGATAAGGAATGGCGAGAATAAGGAATATGCGATTATTACTTTCTCTTCTTTAGAATAGTGTCGAGCCCAAGCTAATAAAGATTTTGTAGCAGTATGTTCAATGAACTGATATTTCAGCAGTGAAAGATTACAATACGACTCGTTTTTCCCTTTAATTGTACACCGTCTTCCATAATGCGACGTTACCTCAAAATCGTTTGATGGTGTAAATAGCTTATTATATCTCTTGGGATAAGATCCAAGAAAAGGAAGATTGATGATATCAATGTCATCACGGTAAGCCCCAAGGCCCTCTAAAATAGATTTTTGGAGAGCATCGGCTGCCGATTGGACAACGCCATGACTATTGGCCAATATTTCGCAGATATTCTCTTGCGGGAAAATACCACCTAAAAAAGCTATTCGCATTATTACTGCTTTTCTGAGGTTTTTATATTATTGTATATGGCAACAAGGTCAGACCTATTCTTTTCCCAATTATACCGATTACGGTCATATTCTGGTGCTTTATAATCTTTACCTATTGCAAATAATTGGCATACTTTCTTTGCTAACATCTCTATCTCATCAAAACGATAAAGGACATCGGGGTTGCCGTTCACAATCTCAGGAATTCCTCCGACATAGGAAGCAACGTGTGGCATACCGAGGAGCTGCGCTTCACCGAGTGAGTTGGGGCTATTTTCAATTGAGGATGAACAGACAAATACATTAGCCTTTAAATAGGCCTGGCACATTTGCTCCTCATGCAACATCCCGACGAACTCAATATGATCATATAAATCATGTCGTTTAATCAGAGTTTTTAAATACTTACCGTACCCAGTCAAGCGCCACCACGGGGCTTTAGTTGGATCACTCCCCGCTACGATCACCTTAGCATCTGAATAATGCCGTAAGATAAGTGGGAATGCTTCGAGTAATTTGTGAAATCCTTTAAGTGCATAGCCAGCTTGCGACACAAATATAGTATGAGGAACACAATTCTCATATTTCCATACGTGGCGGTAGAACGATTCACGAAGAGATTCTCCACAGTAATAGTATTTAGCTTTAGAGTTAATAGCCCATGTATGGGCTTTATCCCATGCCGTTCGGCCAATTACATGACATACCTTAGAAATCAGCTCTCTTTCCAAGTTGCCTCTATGTTCGAATTCAGCCCGACCATACCGTAATCCATTGTGTCTAATAAAATCACGAAATGTCAAACATTTCTTAATATTCCTATAATCAATGCCACCATCATAATACCGGGCTATGCCTGAAATCATACCTTGGATGGATACTACAACCCCATTGCTTCCCACAGCGTTAACATAAGCAAGTCCATGCGGGAACTCACTACCATGAATATGAACTATATCAGGTTTAAATTCATTTGCTAGCTTTTGCCAATATTCTTCGAGATTAGGATTATAATTGAATTTCGATCGGCCAGAAAGAGGTAAGAGATAGTATCTAACATGGTCAATATCCTTTACTATAAACTCTTTTCCTGAATAAATTGTAGCGATAGCCATGTTAAAATCAGGCACTTGACGTAGATTCTGTAAAGAAGAGTACATCCAACCACCAACTGGTAATTTATTCCAACCCATAGATCTGCTCAATGGAGGCAGGGGTATATTTGTAATCCAAAGAATATTCATAGAGTTCTAAATCTCGCGTATAAACGATTACTGGAATTTGTCATTCCTTTGAATCATTCAGTACCGTTTTACGATTTATAAATATGCTATTTCCTACCCCGATAAAGAATATGATAAAGCATAAATATGATATTTTAGCTTCAATAACAGGCTCTACCGCTGCAGCCAAACACATGCTTAATACAATTCCAAAAATCAGCGTTATAACTGGATTTGTTCTCGATTTTTTTAACAAAAACATTTGTGTAAGTAATCCTCGCACAAAAAACATTACCATTAATATGAAGGGAATAATACCAGAGACACGAGCGATATCCAACCATAAATTGTGAACTTGTGCATTGTAGGTCCATTTGTTTTGCCACCAGCCCATAGGATATTCTAAAAATTTGCCTAAGGCATCAGTCCATCTATCAAAGCGCCCTCCACCAGAATCCACACCATATCCGGAATCATTCCTATAAGTATAGGCAGTTACGGAATCAATGAGCCAGTCAGATCCAAAATAGATTAATACAACAATCGATACAATTATTAATAATATAATTGACTTACCTATTTTCTTCACGCTTTGCGTTAGCATAAGAGCAATAAGGCTCGTTAACGCAATTACTATACCCGTTCGGTTAATAAGATGAATAGTTGTCAGTAATGAACATGCAAATAATATCAGGAAACCCCACTTAACTATTCGTGGGCAATTGTCATCAGAAGTAATGAAGAATCCAAGGCCGGAAAGTGAGATCGCGGCAACTAAACCATATAAAGTAGCCGCAAGCGCTACTTCGCTATCTTCAAACCTTCGGCTGTACGCAATTAATTCTCCTTTAAGTACATCTTGTATAGTTAGGATATATAGAGGCAACGAGGTAATGAAACATATGATAAATATCATCCATATTATCTCCTTTTCATTTCTTAATTTAGATACAAACAACTTGCCGCATATATAAACTTAGAGGGCCAAGCAAATATACTATTTCATTAGCCCAACTATTAGGAGTATAGTATAACGATGTGATTCCAAAATAAGTTATACCCCAGAACAGCAGGACTGTGGCACTTTGATCCCACTGAAATTGATGCTTTATCGTAATAGGTAACATCAAAAGGCAAAAGGCAATCGCAAAATATACGTTAGTTGGACTTATCAGTGTATAGCCACATAGCATAAGCATTAAAAACGGTAGCTTCAATGCCTTGATAATACTCCAGATAATCATTATTTACAAGATTGTGGCTTCATCTTTCCTCGAACAAAAAATAAAAGTATTAAATTAATCAAAGAGAAGACAATAAACGAAATTACAGTCATCCACGCACCTCCATAATACGACCAACGTTCTACTGCAAAGGGCATACCCAATACTATGAACACGCTACCCAAAATAGACGTATATAAATAGAGTCTGGGACGATTAGTTGCAATTGAAAAATTATTTATAAGATAATATAATGTACTCGTTATAATCGATAGAGCAACTATTTGGGCATATGGGGTCGACATGTCATATCTTCCCGCTGTAAGAAGTGATATTATATAAGGGGCAAAAATAACAAAAGCTATCGCGACTAAAAATACTACTCCTATTTGTAGTATACAGAATTTGGCATATCTCCCCCATTGTTTCTTTATTGTTGACTCGTATAAATCAGGCTGAAATGTACTGTTTACAGCTGTAGCAAATACTGTAAGATAAGTGCCAATCGAGTTTCCAACGATATAAATGCCATATTCCGTATTGTTACCGACACTCTCCAGATAAGTAGTTGAAAAGCCATGAGTAAAATATCCAAGCATTGCACTCAATGCTAACGGGAAACAAAATTTTAATATTGATCCATATTCTGAAATCTGGATTTTAATGTACCAAACTTTTTTGAATTTATATATCAGAAATATGAATATTAATAAGTTACCGACAAGAGGCGCAAATAGTTTGCCAAAAGCCCCCATTTTCAGCAATACTACAAACAATAAAATCAATCCTAATGAAATGATACTGTTTATTAACGAGAGTTTGAAAAAAGCCGAAGCTTTTTTCTCCATCCTAAACTGAGCTTGTTGCAGTGAATATAAGCCAGTAAGTGGAAGAGCAAACACCATTAACGCAAGATAGGGCAAAATCGGGAAAGACAAGCTTCCAATAATCCACTTTAAATAGATATATAGCGCAAGAAAACAAAATATTGACACCAATCCTGAAAACCATATTACCCCCTTTGCAATAGCGGCAAATAACCGCACTCTTTCAGCCTCATCCTTCCTAAAATATTCTTTAATGTAATAATGTACTAAATAAAAAATTATAATAGGACTGATAAGCGCGGAAAAAGATAGGTAGTATCCGCTGATAGCATAATCTTCAGGACTCATATTCTTTGCTATCCAAGGATTGGATAGCAAACTTAGTCCCATTGGTATAATTGATGCACCAAAATAAGTGGTCAAGTTTTTACCATATTTGAGATATTTATCTCTCATCTTACAGCAATACGCTTTTTAGAATTTCAATCTGATTGTCAGAATTCCATTTGCCGTTGATCATGGCATAGCAATTATTCCGAACTTCTTGCCGTCTATCAGAAAATTCATGCAGCCATTTTTTTACTTTTTCGCTGAAATCGCTGAAATCATCCTTTTTATAAAGACAACCTGTCCTCCAATTTTCTATAGTCTCATATTCCGGCATTTGGGTCTCAAAGTCATTATGAGTTATAACTGGAGTACCACATTGCATTGAGCTTAATGCAGTGAGCCCAACATTGCCTGGCGATACGCACAAATCAGCATTGTATAATAATTCATCAGTAACCGATGTGTTATAGCACTCGCCATAGAACCAGACCCTATTTTCTAATTTCAATTTAGATGTCTGGTCTTTAAGATTCTTTGAGCAAGGTCCGGTGCCGACAAAAACTAAGTTGCATAGGACTCCATCTTCTTCTAAATTTTTTAGAAGAAGTAGTAACCAATCAAGTCGCTTTTGTGGAGTAAGGCGACCTATAAAGATAAGTGTTGGAAAGTTATTTCCAAAATGTGTTTTATACACATCGCTTTTTAAATGTAAGTCTTCACACTTTTCATTAAGCGAGTTATAAATTACATGGATTTTTTGGGGATCATATCCCAACTCGATTAATCGTTCCTTTCCACCTTCTCCATATGAAAAAAAACCGGTAATATTTCGATAAAAGAAGTCGTGTAGGAATATAGATTTGCTTTTTCTGTTCTTTATTCCATGGCCCCAACCATATACTCGTTTTCCCATAATCTTTGCCAATATTATAAATGGGATATAAGAATATACGAAATCGCCTGTAACTAAAAAGGTATCATAGCGCTTAAATGGCAGATACCAGCACTTTGTACGCCATTGAAAAAATTTAAAAATAACCTTATTCTTAAACGTAATGGGCTTTTTTCTAAAAATTGAGTAATCAATGGAAGGAATTCCGCTTACTTTACCATCAATTACTTCGCGACCAAAATAGAATTGTGTCTCAAACTCTTTATCTATTTTTTCGTATATGCTTCTCCTATATAGAGGCGCATAATTAAAGAAACAGCAAAGATTCATAGAAAGGTGTAAATATTATTCCTTATTTGGATAAATTTTAATCCCTTCGGAAAATGTCACGGGTATAAACTTTATCTTCAACATCATCGAGACAAGTGTCGTATCGGTTGGCGACGATTGCTTGGGAGAGTGCTTTAAACTTGTCAATATCATTGACTACAAGACTACCGAAAAATGTCGATCCGTCTGCAAGTGTTGGTTCGTAGATTATAATCTGTGCGCCTTTGGCTTTGATGCGTTTCATTACGCCTTGAATCGATGACTGTCGGAAATTGTCGGAATTAGATTTCATCGTAAGTCGATACACCCCTATAATACACGGCTTTTCTGAACTTGAGCCATAACCATTATTTTGGGAATATCCATACCACCCAGCCTTTTGAAGAACTTGGTCGGCAATGAAGTCCTTGCGAGTTCGGTTAGACTCTACAATGGCCGACATCATATTCTGGGGAACCTCGGCATAATTAGCGAGTAGTTGTTTTGTGTCCTTGGGCAGACAATAACCACCATAGCCAAATGAAGGGTTATTATAATGAGTACCGATGCGAGGATCAAGACCAACACCTTCTATTATGGCTTGGGAGTCTAGACCTTTAACCTCTGCATATGTGTCAAGTTCATTGAAATAGCTTACTCGCAAAGCAAGATAAGTATTGGCAAAAAGCTTGACAGCTTCAGCCTCTTTCATACCCATGTATAGAGTTGGAATATCCTTTTTGATGGCACCTTGCTGAAGTAAGCCTACAAAGGTCTGGGCTGCCTCATTCATCTTATTTACATCTGTCACAGCTAGTATGGCTTCGTTTTCCTCAATAAACTCTGGTCGATTGATTATCTTGGGAACGCCTGCGATTATACGCGATGGGTAAAGGTTGTCATATAAAGCTTTGCTCTCTCGTAGGAACTCAGGGAAGAAGAGTAGGTTGAATTGATTGAAACCCTTTGCGGCATATTTGACATATAGATTTCTGCAGTATCCTACCGGTATAGTTGATTTAATGACCATCACGGCTGCTGGATTAACACTGAGCACCAAATCAATCACATCCTCAATACAATGAGTATCAAAGAAATTCTTTACAGGGTCGTAATTGGTGGGGGCTGCGATAACAACGAAGTCGGCATCTCTGTAAGCTAATGCCCCGTCAATAGTCGCGGTCAAATCTAACTGCTTTTCAGCAAGATATTTCTCAATATAATCATCCTGAATTGGAGAAATGTGATTATTTATTTTCTCAACCTTTTGCTCAATCACATCAACAGCAATGACCTGATTGTGTTTTGCCAATAAGGTCGCGATACTCAGTCCTACATATCCAGTACCCGCAACAGCTATTCTCATAGAAGGATCTTTTTTACAGTCAGTTAATACCTTATTCTATAATTGATAGTTATTATAGAGCCTTTATAGGCGCCCGTCGATTTCGGCGGTGGGGCGGGTGGCCTTCACGTCGAAGATTACGTGATTAGGTTTGAGAACGGAGGTGATGTCCATGCCTTCGAATTCCTTGTGAGCTACTGCGGCAATCGCTGCATCGAACTTCTCGCCAGCGGGAAGTTCGTTGACTACTTCGAGGCCGTATTCGTGCTGCACTGCTGCGGGATTGGCCCAGGGATCGAAGATGGTGATGTTGAGATTGTACTCCTTCAGTGCTTTGACGATATCAACCACCTTGGTGTTGCGAACATCGGGGCAATTCTCTTTAAAGGTGAATCCATAGATGATAATATGACTTCCGAGTACCTGAATGCCTTTTTTAAGCATCAGCTTGATCACACGGTCGGCAACGTAGGCGCCCATACCATCGTTCATTCGGCGACCGGCGAGGATAATCTCGGGGTTGTAGCCGTAGCGCTGAGCACATTGTGCAAGATAGTAAGGGTCAACACCAATGCAGTGACCGCCTACCAGTCCTGGTTTGAACGGGAGGAAGTTCCACTTTGTTGAGGCTGCCTCGAGCACATCCATCGTGTCGATGCCCATAAGGGTGAAAATCTTTGAGAGCTCATTTACAAAGGCGATATTTATGTCGCGCTGTGAGTTTTCGATAACCTTGGCAGCTTCGGCAACCTTGATTGTGGGAGCGAGATGGGTACCTGCAGTGATCACAGATGAGTATACATCATTGACGAGCTTACCGATCTCGGGAGTCGAGCCAGAGGTAACCTTCTTGATTTTCTCAACAGTGTGGAGCTTATCGCCAGGATTGATACGTTCGGGTGAGTAACCAGCATAGAAATCCTTGTTGAATTTAAGACCGCTCACCTTCTCTACTACAGGAATGCACTCGTCTTCTGTCACACCAGGATAAACAGTTGACTCATAGACTACGATATCGCCAGGTTTGATGACTTTACCAACGGTAGTCGAAGCACCGTACAGCGGAGTCAGGTCGGGGTTGTTATTCTCGTCTACGGGAGTAGGTACAGCCACAACATAGAAGTTGCAGTCGCGAATATCGTCGATGTTGGCTGTGCACTTGAAATTATGGTTCTTGATGGCGTCTTGAAGCAACTCATCGCTTACTTCGAGAGTGGCGTCATGTCCGGCCATGAGCGCCTCGCATCGTTTGGCGTTCATGTCAAAGCCCACTGTTGGGTATTTGGTAGAGAACAGACGTGCAAGCGGAAGACCTACATAGCCCAGACCGATCACACAGATTTTGATGTCTTTTTCCATTTGATTATGTAATTTTGAATTTAGAGATTTTCCCAGTACCAGTTCACCGCCTCTTTAAGGCCGTCACGCATAGAATATTTCGGCTCATAGCCAAGCAGACTCTTGGCCTTGTCGATCGATGCGAGAGAGTGAGGGATGTCGCCGGCGCGATTAGGCCCGTGGGTAGGTTCAATGCCGAGAATCACCTCATCCTTCGCGCCGAGGAACTCACGCAGATAACCTACGAGCTGATTAAGAGTCGTACGCTCGCCGAAGGCTGTGTTGTAGATCTGGTTGACGGCTTCGGGGTTAGTTGTTGTCATCGCCAGCATGTTCATCTGGATGACGTTGTCGATATAGGTGAAGTCACGGCTGTATTCACCGTCGCCGTTGATATTAGGTGCTTCATGGGTCATGAACTTCTTGACAAACAAAGGAATGACTGCAGCATATGCCCCATGGGGATCCTGACGGCGACCGAACACGTTAAAGTAGCGAAGACCGATATATTCGGTACCGTATGTACGGGCGAATACATCAGCGTAGAGCTCGTCTACATACTTGGTTATGGCATACGGTGATAGTGGTTTGCCAATCACGTCCTCAACTTTGGGAAGCGACTTGCTGTCGCCGTAAGTCGACGATGAGGCCGCAAAAATAAAGCGCTTCACCCCAGCGTCGCGCGAGGCAACCAGCATATTCAGGAAGCCGCCGATGTTAACATCGTTGGTCGTAATCGGATCGTTGATTGAGCGGGGAACAGATCCTAAGGCAGCCTCGTGCATAACATAGTCGACACCCTCTACAGCCTTGCGGCAGTCATCGAGCTTGCGTATATCTCCGACCTGCATTTCAAACGTTTCCGGGAAACGCTCTATAAGAGGTATGATATTCTGCCACTTACCCGTGGCGAAATTGTCGAGACATCGCACGCTGTATCCATTTACGAGCAGATGCTCACATAGGTTTGAGCCGATGAAGCCGGCTCCACCTGTCACTAAAACTTTGGTAGACATATTAAAGTATATGATTAGTAACCCGTAAATCCATCCAGGGAAAAGACAAGGAGGGAAAGGTTTGTATTTTCTTCAGATTATGCAGAATATCTGCCACGATCTCGAAGGTCAATTCTGATGGCCTCACGCAAAAACGGATGCACATCTGGGCGCGACTCGAGTTGAGAACATAGATGGTCTGTATTCTTTCCTAAATATTCATCAGCCAGATAACCTAACGCCGACGCATATCTCACAAAAATGATATAGTTTTGCAAAGTCTTCGTGTCCAACGAGTCAATTGTCTTAACCAACCCACAAGGTATGGAATACTCTTTTACCCATATCTTTTTGACTTTTGATTGAGCTTTACCTATATAAGCCGACAAGTCTTCTTTAATCATGTAGATTAATCTGGCGTAAGCTTCGTCTAACGGAATACCCGGAAAGCGACCACCTTGAATCAACTCATCCACCCATGTGCCAAGAATGGAGTATGCGTAGGTTAAATAGCGGTTGTCTAAATACCGGCCTCCACAATCCGCTTCTTTGAGAATGCACAACACTATATCAGTCTGCGAAATATCTTTGTCGCCATTAAGCCATCGATCAACAATTTTAAGCCTGACATCCCGTATGTAGTCAAGTTCTGGCACACCTTTACAAATACGATGGCAGATGTCATAGGAGTCAAGTATTCCAGGAATATCGCGCAAACGAAGTGTTGAGTGAGAGGGCATATCTGCAGTAATCGGCCTTATAAGCACTTGCGAGATAATTTGTCTTACTTCCTTAAGCCAATAGGCCCCCTGACGCTGAACTTCAATAATAATCGGATTTACTACCTGGGGCCACACGAAACCGCCCGACTCCTCAAATATCTTGCTTAGCAATATTTGATAGCCGCAGATCTCTTCGACATTGGTATAATCGACATCGGCCGCACAAGGCACTGTTATTCCTGCCGTTTTCAAAATTTTGAAATCCAGATAATTTATCTTGAAGAATAGTCTAACCTATGAGCTATATCTTTTTTACAAGTCGGGGATCAAGGTCAACAATCCAAGATATATTGTTGTAGCCTACAAGGCGGAGGCGGTAGATTACGCGTTCAACCGATTCTTCACCTTGAACTACTTCACATATCTCCTTTTCAAACGTCGCGCCACAGCCGGCGAGCTCACCTCCGATTATTTCCACCTTATCACCTTCTTCGATCTTAAGGTGACCATCGGGATATGCAGCCACACTATCTGTAAACTGCCCTATGGCTCTCTGATAACTGTCAATGGCCGAATCGGGAATAATTGCATACGCACTCCCGGCCCCACGACTCGACCGATAACCCCATGCAAGATCTCCCAAATTATAAAATATATCAGCCAAATCTGTGGATTTGGTCTTAAAGAACATCAGTCCAGGCACCACAGGCTTCGTCGTCCTGATAAGCTTTTTCCCTATTCGACGTACGATTTCCTCCATCGGATAAAACGAACTGTGAAACCGGATACCTCGCATATTCATTCGGGCCTTGATCATATCAAAGTCGACATGTGGTCGGAATTGCATCGCATACCAATAATCTGGGTTCTTCGAGAGATTTTTCGTTACGAAATCTCTCACTTCACTCTTCCTTTCCTCACTCAAGGCATTCATGCTTGCAAATGAGTAAAATGGGCTCACATACCCCTCCGATGTATCTCCTATGCAAGCTTTGATATCCCCGGAAGACATACCGGCACCCTTGGCTGCCGCTGCCCATAATTCTGCTGGAAACATGTCGGAATCAATTTTCAACTCAATTCCCACCGATCGAAGAGCGTTCGCGATAAATGTAGAAATCGTTTGGCAACGTTGCCGTATTGTCCGTTCCGAGTGATTAAGAGGAAACAGATATTTATTTCTGGGTCGGGTATAGCGTTCGACTATCTCATTTATAGCTGATTCCTCACCAACATAATCATCTTTACGATAGTCAGCAAGCTGGCTGAAAGTCAAGCCTCCATTGTAGAGTGAAAAAAGAACCAGGTCTTTTCCTAATTGCAGTTCAAAGTTTTTAGTGTAGTCCGCCTGAACAAGAGCTCTCAATTTAATAAAGAAATGACGATCAGCCATCATCTTAACTCCATTTTCCGAGCATGCTCGAAGGCGACTTTTAACTTTCGAAAAACAATCGTTCCCCTTAATACCTTCCGCCTTAATCACCTTGCTATAAAGCGCCGAAAGACGCGCCACATAAGTATGCACTGATATAGGAGAATATCCATTTTCAAGAAGCCAGCCAACCCAGTCAAAAACAAGATTCTCGTCAAGCGTTTGATTGGAGACATTACACTCTCTCAAGAACCGCACAAAAGAATCAAGAGCTTGCTCAGTATTCTTTTTAACGGCTGGATTTATAATGGCTTCGACTTTGGCCCGAAAAGCTTCCAGAAGAAAAGTCTCAATATATCCCTGAGGATTAGCCAATTGGCGCAATAGCTTCAGAATGTATAAGGCGAATACAGATACAATTCTTCCCGACCCCCTATCTCGCTCCGAGAACTAACGACAGAGGTTCGGTATAAGATATGTCCTGCTGGTTTTTCACCTGCTAATTAGTTTTGAAAAAGCTACTTAATAAATAAGTAACTCTTAAGAAGAGATTGTATAGTTTTGGAAATGTCTATGTTATAACTAAATAGCTTGGGTGAAGCCGACTGAATGCTAAACAAATACCATTTTCTTGCCCCTAATTTATATCAAATATTATAGGCAATTGAAATTTGCAGCCATATGAATTGTTGCGCAATTCAGTAGAAATTAGTACCTTTGCGCCGTAAAACCTTTTTTGAAGATATTATCTCTTCAAAAATAAGCATCTCTTCTTAAGAGATGCGATATTTTTTTATCATCATAGTCCGTGCGATCAGTTCAGATATTTACTTCACCGACCGTGTCCGAAAAGAGATTCTATCCAGCAACCACTTTCCCTCGAGCCAGAATCAGCAGATATTAGGTTGCTGGAAAATAAATTCAGATGCGTGGTTACGGATATATGTCATCATCATTGACTCTATTTTCTTGCCATCTTCGTCCAGCTCATAGAGCGCCTTGTCCTCGTCTTCAAAATCAACACACAAAAAATTAATATTGGCGCTGCGGTCTTCCAGGTCACATACAGGATGTTCTAAGCCTTCGAATTTTTCCGCCGCCTTCCGCAAAATATTGGCATATTCATTTGCACCAATTGCAGTGAGGCCTTCTATCGCATCCATGTAAACATTCCCCTGGTCTGAGAGGAAAAACTCATAATGCGAGTCACCATATACCGCTGATATATAATGGTTGATTGCAAGAATATATCTTTGTGCTGTCGTAAAACTTAATAAATTTTGCGCATAGTCATCAAAAAAGCCACCAACACTTACTCGCTCCCTTACAGGTCTAATAATCTGATCGCTTGTCGCACCATCTGCATTTATCATGTCTACCGTAACATCATAATTAGCATCATTATCTTCCAAAACATCGTTAACAACTCTTCTGAGTTCGTTCTGTTTTTTGACAAACCTGAGCGTCTGGATTAACACACCCAATTTCACTATAACCAGCACGCTGAGAGCTACCCAAAAACAAATCATTAGCCTTGGCCCAACAAGACATGAGTAGATTCCCAACGCCCCGACAATGAAGATGCTCCTCATCGTGTCGAACCTCATTTTAATTGGATTGAAGAAATCCAATGCCACTTTCCGCAATGGAGTTGGAACCGTATTATATTCCACTCCTTGAAAAGTCAGCTTCTTTGATTGTTTCGGTTTGTAGAAAATACGTCGTAATCCACGATAGATTCCCCACGCCATCCAAAGACTAAACAGCGCCAAAATCAATTGGAACGCAAATCCGTCTTTGCCTGTTATCAAAGGAATAAGCATTACTGAAAAACACAATAAAATCGAACAAATAATTATTCCGAAAATATATTTCTTCTTGATTGCCATAGCACGTGTTTGCGGATATGATTGGTAAAAATCAGTTCGTCATGCCGGTACTATATCTCCGATAGTCGAATCGCCGTCCGAGGAGAGGCGGCGACGGAAGATGCCAATTATTTTAGCTCGGGCAGAAGCCATTGCTGTCAGATAGGCAGAAGAACCATTGCAAAATTAATAAGAATATTTGGCATCAGGGCGGTTTGGATGCATAAAAATTGCCGTTATATCTGACGATAGCTATTTATAAATTATTGAGCCTGAATAATCCGCCCTCGATAGGACTATTTCTTTGCTGTCAAAAACCGGAACTCCCTGTGCGTGAGCATGGGGAGTTCTATTATTATGGAGATTACTGTTTTTTCTTCTTATAAATTGAGAAAACTGAATATATTGTCAGGATAATAAATTGCAAACAATTAAGGCATAACATATAGAACCACCATGTAAGCCCCGAACCGTATTTACTTTTGAACAGTAACCCGTAACTCAACAGCACATTATATCCCAACCAAAATAGAATATTATAACCGGCCACACGTTTGCTTGCCTTATGACAAAAGGCCACTGCAATTAGCGACAATGCAAATACCACAGCAAGAAGTAATGTATCTTCATCCCAAGAGTAGCAAGAGCAAACCATAACAGCCATAACCGCCCCTATTACCCATAATAACCAGAATCGGGTATTGTAGTGTGCCATATAACATTCCATTAAGACATATAATTCACGATTGCCGACTTATTCTTTGCAAAAAATTTACGTGAATTAATATTCAATGCTCCAAGAGCACGCGTTCCTTTTTCTCTTATATAAAAGAACGGGAAATTTACTGTTGCCACAAACTGCTTTCCTGAGTAATCCAGCATTATCTGATATTGCTTGTTTATATCGTCATACGTTGTATTCAAAATAACACAACTATCTGGTAGAAGTTTCTTTGTCTTTCGCATAACGTAACATTGCTTAAGCCAATTATCGTATAGAAACATACCGTTTGAAACAACAAATACAATGAGAATGGAGACTAAGCCGAATGTGATCACCTGACCGGATATTGTATCTCCATTATTCATTTGAATAAATAGGCAGATTGAAAATAACATTATGCAAATTACCAACACCCATGATATAGAGAATAGGAGGGCATCTTTTAATGCAAATATGAATGAGGTATAATAGGTCGTTTTTGTACCGTACCAAAATCGTTTATCGGTCAGTTTCATTGATAGTTGGTTCTAAAATGTTTCGGATAATTCCTATTGTTTGTCGCCAGTCGGTCTTTTTCGTATCGAATGATCGGGAACGATTACTGTCCCAATCAAAACCTCGTCCATCTTTACGCCTCTTGCCAACTTCGATTGACAATTTACCTCCAAGATATTCTTGGCTGCTATATTCTACAAGGCACATGGTGGAGTTCAGATACAGTTGCCGCCATGACTGTTGCTTCATCGCTTTTATCAACTCAGACGGTTTCATAGCCCTATATTTTCCCTTGACACTGGTTTCAAGACAGTCAACCATAGTTTTCTCAAATTCTGAATCAATGCACTCATGTGATAGAAAATAGATTGGTTTGCTTGCAATACTATAATAAACCGTCAGGAAGATGTAGTGCTTTGAAGTTCGATATATTTGACATTTGGCATTTCCATCTTGTGGTACTTCAAGCGTGTTATTGGTTTTTCCTACTTTTGACCAACGATATATGCCTAAAACGGTAGCCAAAAGAATTATGATAATAGCCCATTTATCATCGCTATGGTCATAGTAATCATAGACAGTCATATTATTGGCTGGATTATCCTTTTGATACACGACCCCAATAGTGTCACCTACGGACAACCCTTTTAACAGTTTTCCACTACCTTTATAACTAATCCCATCAATATTCAGATGGTAGTCGATATACCAACTATTACCGACGCTATAAATTTCTTCGATTGCCACTCTTGTCGAAACCGGATTATTCGCCAAATTCTCTCGCTTATTATTACTGAAAAAGAATCCGAAAGCCAAAAAAGGTACAAGAACTATAAGGATAGCCACAGTTGGCAAACCTCTTGTTCCTCTCTCGCCAAGAAAGAATCGGTATAATTTGCTGTCAGACTTCATGGCATCATGCTTAATTATAAATATTTTACCATTAGCAGAATCAAGATAGCAATAACAACCATGCCCAAGCAGCCATTGGCAAAAGCATTATCGTTATATGCAAGAGGGTCTTTTTTATCGCTGTTGTATAGCTTTTTATACGACACAGCTTTTCTGCGGCAAACTATCCGCAGAAAGAAATACCGCCTCCCGGCTCCAATATGCCGTGCTATCGCACTGATTATTGACTGCATAATCTCTTCCATTATATGACAATCTTACTATTCTTTATTATGCCAAGTCTTCATTAATTACTCTGAAAAATAGGTTAAGCAAATGAATATTACGACAAAAGCGACAATAGATACCAGAACTATCTTTGAAACATATCTTTTTGCTTCTCGTGAGGCCTCATAATCAAAACGATACTGTCCGGCATATTTTTCAATCGCCATACGAACACTTTTACTTCTGCAATACAGGTCGAATAGACAAATACCGTAAAACTCATTTCGCCTATCTCCAATCTTAGTTTCGATAGTTAGCCATTGTTGCGCAAAAGTCGTATATGATCTGCGCCATTCAGTATATACCCTTACTATATCATGCCAATAATGTATTTTGGTCTTGCCCCAGTCCTTTATTGTTATACCCTCGCTGTCTATTATCAGTGTGGTTCTACCATGCCGGATGAATTTATAAGCATATACAATCACTCCCAAACCGAAAAAGACCGCACCAAATATGCACAAAAATTTAGGTGTATATATCGACGCATATAACGACACGCCAAACATTATCACTACCAACAGTGGAAATGTCAGAGATTCTTTTGCGATATATTGGTCATTATGCGTAATCATTCTTTAGGGATTAGGGTAATAGATTCTAACTTGACTATCATAAAGGCTATGGCTATTATTACAATATACCGGAATATGCTTTCCATTATCTGACTCCGAGTTTAATTAGTAAAATTGTAAGGGCTACACCTATCAAAGCCGGAATCAGGCTAGTTTCCCACAACATTCTATTTCGTGCCCTTATGTTTTCATCATATTTTGTCCTGTTCAACACACATTTTCCACCGCTAAATTCTTCAATAGCCCTTATATATTCATCTTTTTTCCCTGTGAAGTCATTCAATTTTATAAAAGCTTCTTTGTCGTGTTCATGTTCAAGAACAAGATAACGATGCGACATAACGCCACGCGCCATCATCCATTTAAAATAGAACCCTTGAATTTTATCCCATGAATAAAACTTGTAATTATCAATCCAAAGTGATGAATTGTTTGACAATGTAACCCGACGGCAATAATAATGTATACCATCGCTGCCTATTATCAGTCGATTTGGATGCCTAATAATGCCCCATATTGGGATAACCAAAATCATAATGAAAACCATTATGAAAATAAACAATCCAACCGCACCTTTATCCCCAAATGGAAATGTGTCAAGACGGATCCATAGACATGTAAAAATGCACAGTAATATGCCATAGAAAATATATTTCAGCCAACTATCTTTGAAAATATATCCGTCAGTTTTCATTGTCTTAAGGTATTTAAGATAATAATTTGACCATTCGGTTTTTCAGTTTCTTATATCTGGAATAGAAACCAAAACGAAGAAATAAGAAAAACACACTTGCAAACAGGATAAAAACAGTCATAATCAGCACTGAGCCTCCACCCATCCCGTGTGTTATAATCTCGTGTATGGCAATGGCTCCAATCGCCAATATTCCTATTGCAAACAGGCTCATAAAGATGACTGTAAGGATATTTGGTCCGATTTCAAGATGCACTTCGCAGCTATTGTCATTTATCGAGATTATTGAAGCCTTTGCCATAGGCGCAAGAGATGATTGAAAGTCCGAATTGCGGATGACGCAAAAACCGTCAGACCAAACCGAACCTCTAAACTCAAAGCCTTTTACAAAACTGCGTCGTGTTATCACAGTCGATGTAGGACGAAAGGTCGCCTTATCCATGAAATCAATAATCTCATGCATATTCTTGTCAACAACAATCTCCTGCTTGTAGATCGGAGCGATCATGTCGGTTAGCCTTTATATTGATAATTTATAGATGTTTTTTATAAATGTATTTTAGTCAGCGTCACTTTTTAGACGAAGAATACTTTTCCTTTACTATGTCATAGGCTCGTTTAACCTTATCAAGTATAATCGATGATGGTACATCTCCATTAAAATCAATCTGTATCCAATGGCGTAGACTTTGATTAAGAGGATAATCCAATGAAGAATAGTTACCCCACATTTCAGCAATCTCCTCAGGCGTGGACTTTACGGTGACACATGTGAAGTTATCTATATCTATAAAACAGAACATATGGCCCTCTACATAGAATACAAGAATTGAGTCATACCGCGCAGCAAACTTGCCAAACGGCGTCTTCTCCGTAACACCGCCCAGCGAAAGACAAAATTCCCGAAAATTAATAAGATCCATAGTTTGTTTGGCTGATTACATTCTGTTGTCACCCACAAAGATAAATATTTTATATAAAAAACGGAATACCCCGCAGATAAAATACCGCGAAGCATTCCGTAATAAAGTAACTGTTCCAATTATCAGTCGCCTCCGAGTGGCTTGTAGGTTCCTCCACTCATGCGCGCACCGGAAGATTGAGACATAGCAATCTGAGCATGCACATCACCCATCGAAATCAATTTCAATTGGCGTCGGAACTCCGGTTCTGTCAGAGAAGTTCTCACATGCACCATCTTATATCCGCCCGGTAATACATCGAAGTAATTATCAGAGAAGAAATTATCTATACCATCGATTGATAGGAACACTCCACGGGCAAAGACATCAGATCCGATCTTTACATCATACCCATCTCCAGCCCGAACAATTTCAAGATTATAACTTGGCTTCGGATACGCCATATATTTATGTTTAGTGGCATAAGCTATATTGGAGTACTCCTTATTTCTATCATTGAAGGTGGCATAAAAAATCACTTCATTTCTTTTCTTGCCTCCCAATAGCTCTCCAAGCGCTTCGTTGATCACCATTTGTGAACTTAATGGATCAGCCGTATAATCACATTTTCTCGAGGCGAGCACTGTGCCATCCATCGCGAGAGATTTCAGAGTTACAGTGCCCTCAGTTGCCTCTCTCCTATCTGAAACCACAGTCACTGATATACTGTCACCTCTTACAAGAGGAGATACGAGTATATCATCGTAAGCGGCACGCGAATAGTATTGTTGAGCCTTCCATCTTCCGTAGTAATCACGGCCTGCCCATGAAGCAACCGGCCAACAGTCGTTATGCTGCCACACAAGTGTGCCCATGCAGTAAGGCATATCGCGACGATGAGCCTCTATGGCCGTCTTTATAGCATCTCCCTGCAGAATGGATCCAACATAAAGAAAAGTCTGAAAATCAGACGGCGTACGATATTCCTCGTCCATATATTCGCGGATAAGGTTGTTGGCATAAGACCCGGCACGCTGATGAGCCATCATCACCTCAGAGTTTATGTTCCAGTCTCGCTCCTGCGGCGCATAGATCTTTACAGATTCAAACTCTGGAAAAGACTGAAATCCATATTCCGAGAAAAAACGGGCCCTCTCATTATTATAGTGTCCTATCGAATCCCGTCCGTGCCATACACCCCAGTAATGCGCATCGCCATTTATGCCATCTGATGGAGTGTCTTCAAAAGCATAAGGCGATGACGGACGATAGGCCACTCCGCCTCCATACTCATTCACGACTTCGGGAAGTGTACGGAAATACATGTCTTTGAATTGGCGAGTCGTCAGTTCCTCCACTCCTTTCTCCTTATAATAATTATACCGGTTGCCCCAGCCATAGTAAACATCCTGGCATTCATTGTTTCCGCACCATAGTGCAATACAGGCATGGTTACGCAAGCGCTTCACGTTGTCGATAGCTTCCTGGCGTATATTAGCCAGAAAAGCCGAGTCGGCCGGATACGTCGAACATGCAAACATAAAATCCTGCCATACCATTATACCATGGCGGTCACAGAGCTCATAGAAGTAATCATCCTCATATACTCCCCCGCCCCACACTCGGAGCATATTCATATTCACCGCCTTGGCGTCGAGCACATGTTTCTCATACCTCACCTTACTTATCCGCGGAAGAAAATTATCCAGAGGAATCATGTCGGCACCCTTGGCGAACACAGGCTTACCGTTAAGCTCGAAATATAGACAATGACCGTCCTTATCTGGCTCGTGAACCAGCTTGAGTGAACGTAACCCTATCATTTCGGTTGAGCTATCCGCAAACACACCTCCATGGGCAACCTCAACACGAAACTCTGTCAGCGCCGGCTCTCCCAGGCCATTGCTCCACCATAAACGCGGATTCTTCACATCATAGTCTATCTGAATGCGGTTGATGCCGGGTTTCAGTGCGGTCTTGCGGCTCACAGCCTTCTTCCCATCATAGCTGATTGTGATTTTGGCTGCTGGAATGTCGGTATCCGATTGGATTTCGACAATTGTGCTTAAGTTCGCACGTGCCGCATCGACAGCACGCTGTATATATTGAACATCCTCAATCCGCACGCCGCTCCATGTCTGCAACTCTATAGGACGCCAGATTCCGGAAGTAACCAACCGCGGGCCCCAATCCCAGCCGTAATGATAGCCCGCCTTACGTGCGAAGATGCTTATCGTCTTATGCATCAAGCCTCCATTCTGCGATTGATCAGGCCCTGTGTTGAATGTGTAGTCATACATGTCATATTTCGGAAGGTCTATCTTTACTGGAGAATGGAAATAGACTTCCAGCAGATTATCACCCTCTTTCAGCTTACCTTTCACATCCGCAATCCATGTGCGATGCATATTATCTGCATTCAACAGAAGATGATGATTGAGATATACGTCGGCATATGTATCAAGGCCGTTGAAGACAAGCTGTTGATTTGTCTCGCTCATCTCTTGCGCAGACACACTGAAAGTCGTCTCGTACATCCAGTCCTCTTTATCAATCCACTGCACAGATCTTTCATTAAGCCTGAAAAACGGATCTTCAATAAGTTCATTTTCCATAAGATCTGTATGCACAGTTCCTGGCACCGTTGCCGGATACCATATTTCCGATCGGCCTTGACGAAAACGCCAACCATCATTCAATTCTCGGTTCTTGACTCCGGCAAATGCGCCATACGCAGTCAGAGCCAATGCAACTAATAATGATAATTTTCGATTCATGGTTTAACAAGATTTATTTTCAAACACCCGCCTTTGGCAAGTGAAGAGTGTTTAAGTAAAGCCATATGTGGATTTATAGCTGTTCCATTGAACTCGGCACTCCCAATCAGATAATTCTCCTCTGAGTTATTTGTCATCTCTATCACAAATTCCGATCCAGTGTAGTACGGAGCTTGTAGTTTTATGGTCACTTTGTCAAAAATGGGAGAAGTTATGTCATACACAGGCTCACTCGAAGCTGTCCCGGTAACGCTGAAAAGACCTATCGCCATGAGCGCGCTCATCGCACCCATCTGCCCTTGATCTTCGTCATGTCCGCCGTAGCCCCGGTCAGGATTATTATATCCGTAAGACTTCGCCTGCACTTTTCGCACCCATTTCTGAGCAAGCTCACCATGGCCGATCCGGTTGAATACATGCGCATTCGAAAGCCCCGGTTGATTGGCATAACTTACATATCCCGATGAATAGCTGGAGAGAAAATCGTCCTTTTCCGCCATTCGGAAGGCATAGTCAAGTTTATGCGCCATTGAATCACAGCCGCCCATCAGTTCTGCAAGTCTATCGAGCTGATGCGAAACCGACCATGTAGCCTGCCACGCATTCGCTTCAACCCAGCCCCAGCCATCAAGAGGATTGTTATGTAGCCACCGTCCATCGCTTAATTTAGGCATGATCAATTTAAGAGAATCATTGAAAAGTACGGGCCATGACGAAGCTCGTTTGCGGAAATAATCCGCATCTTTCCTCTGTCCAAGTCGGGATGCCATTTCTGCAAGCGCCCAATCTTGAAATGCAGCTTCAAGAGTAATGCCGGCATTATCTGCGAAATAACCTTTCGTCTCATAGTGCTCTATCTCCTCCGGAGATCCCATCATTCCACCTCCAGTGTGATTCCGTTTCATATGCTTATAAGCCACCATGGGATTAATCTTAGTCATCATCCCTTTCTGGAATGCTGAACAAATGAGGCTCGTGCCCGGGCAAGCCGTCATAATATAGGAGTACCCTCCTATATTAGGTCCTCGAGGTATTAAACCTCCGTTTTCGGCATATTGAACGAGACACGCCGAAAAATCGTCGAGTACTTCTGGCCATGCAAGCCCCCACAGCACATTCAGATTCCACTGCGACAGCCAGAAAGAATCTGAGTTATACATGTTGAACTTCGGGGTGCCGTCGGCATTCATTGGCAGTTTCCTACTCTTGAATTTGATGTCTCTCGTCACGGCTCCGTCTCTCCGCCCTTGAGTGTAATCAGGATAATCGCCATTGAGGTCATTGATTTTATGACGGCCTAACAACACATGCCATAGGTCGGTATAAAATTTCTCTTGCTGAGAGGAGGTACCTCCTGATACATCTATCCGCCCGAGCCACTGGTTCCATACTGAAGTGGCAGCCCGGTGCACCGAGTCAAAATCCCAGTCCGGGCATTCCCCTGCAATATTTTCAAGCGCGTTCTCCCGGCTGACATATGATACGGCTATTTTCATTCCTAACGTATCGCCAGGCATCATATCTCCAAAAGCCATGCGCACACCAGCCGAAGGCGCATCCCAATAGCTGAAATATTGGTCAGGATAATGCTTGACAGCGCTTGCCTCTGAGCTAAAATATACTATATCTTTATCCACTCCTTTCTCCGACCATCCGTTCATCGAAACAATCGGACGGTCAAAACATACGGCGTAATAGACCTTCACCGAATCGGGGCCACCCCATAGACGCCCCACTGTCGTCAGCTCTCCCGTAATGGTTCTTTCATCGATTTTACTGACTCGCGGTCGCACCATGGTCGTAGTGCCTACATAGCCTTGCAGACTAAGCAACATTGAAGCATCACTTGTCGGCTCGGAATAGGTACATCTGTACACCGATACCCTGTCGGTCACCGTTTGTTCCACAAGCGTCTTATATTTCTCAAGGTACACCCGATGATAACCCGGTCGGACAATCTCCCCTTCATGAAGGAAAGGAGATTTCCATGCTTGTTCCCCGCCGCAAAGATCAATATCTCCAGTTACAGGCATAGCCACCAGAGCTCCCATCATCCAATCGTGAAGCTGAGGAAATCCGAGGATATCCTTAGAATTATAGTTATACCCGCCGCCATACTGATTCTTATTCCTGGTAAGTGGTGCCGAGCTTATCATGCCGAAGGGCAACGAACCTGTGGCAAAGAAAAAATATCTGCCGCGTGCAGTCTCTATATATGGATTGACTTTGCCTACATAGTCGGGAGTTGAGGCTAATGAGGAATAAACCTCAATCTCCGACAATCCAACATCCACACCATCGGCATCAGTGACTTCTACCTCCATCCATTCTATTTCCTTTTCCGGGAAATCCACCACACGCGGTATTCCGGAATTATCAATCGAGTTGACAAAGATTCTGCTTGAATCACTGAAATGAAGCGTAACGCCAGCCACATGACGGTCGAGCGAGGGCGAATCATATAAAACTACCTTGTCAACCCTCTGCGCCGTCGGCCAATCAAGCCTAAGGCTGGGGTAGTCAATCTGGCCCCATGAAGTCGTCGTTGAACGCGATCGCCATTCATATCTGTCGAGAATTCTTGCACGGCCATCAAGCACAGATTCTGCTGGGTACTCATCATGTTCGGAACTCGCGCTCGCACGCGCCAACGGAGCGACATTATATGTAGTCGCCGACACTGACACTGAAAGCATGGCACAAGCGATTAAAGCCGCTCCAACGCATCTCATAAATCTATTGTTCATCGCAAATAGGTATAACATGCCCCGGCAATCTCCCTATAAACGGAAGTATTACCGGGGCAAGATAGATTATCAGATTGCTTGGATGCTATACACGCGCGATGAAAGTTTACCGGTAGTGAATGCCGGAATACCTACAGTCATCAGATAGTCTCCAGAGTATTCTTTTACTTCA
This sequence comes from uncultured Muribaculaceae bacterium, assembly GCA_910586595.1. Lineage (GTDB taxonomy): Bacteria > Bacteroidota > Bacteroidia > Bacteroidales > Muribaculaceae > CAG-873. Next base: position 25,261 of record CAJUJB010000008.1, read on the forward strand.
CCCGGCTTACCGTCGAAGCGGTTAATCTCGCTCACTTGGTAACGAAGCGAAGGATTGAGCCCCTTCAGAACCACATTGCGCACCTTCTCGGCATAACGCGGATATACATCAAATGCGAATAGAACAGCCGATCGCTTGTCTTTTGCCACAAATTCTGTAGCTGCGTGATTACCCGAGTGAGGAGATACGAGGCGGTATTGGTCGCCATCCAGCACACACGGCTTCATTGCATTGTAGTCTTTTACCGACTGCTTGCAGTAGGCAAGTTCGTCGGCAGTAAGTTCATGCAGGTTAATGTCGAAGCCAAGTTTACCCATCATCGCCACATTAACACGGAATTTTACAGGTGCATCCGAATTCCAGGTCGTAACGTGCGCGCATTGTACTTTGGCAGGGAAAACCTGCGAGTATCCCCATTGGATGAAAAGGCGCTCGATCGGGTCGGTGTTATCGCTGGGCCACATCTCGGTGAAATATTTCAGCGCCTCATAGTCAGTGCGGCCACCACCACCGGCACAAAGCATCATCGGAAGATTGGGGTACTTCGCCTGCAGACGTTCAAGTACATTGTATAGGCCCTCTACATAGTCAACGTAGAGACGGTTCTGCTCATCCTTCTCATAGTTGGAGTAGATATTGGTGATTGGGCTGTTGCAATCCCATTTGAAGAATGCTATATCAGGATATTTGGTCATGAGGCCATCAACCACGCCGTAAACATAGTCCTGCACGGCCGGATTACTCAGATCAAGCACCAACTGATTACGGAAATAGTATTCCTCGCGGTTAGGAAGTGTGATTACCCAATCTTTATGTTTCTCATACAGCTCCGAACCGGGATTGACCATCTCAGGCTCAATCCATAGACCGAATTTCACACCTTGTTTCTTAGCCTCTTCGGTAAGTCGGCCGATTCCATCAGGAAGTTTATTGGCAGTCTCTTCCCAGTCACCCAGACCTTGAGTATCGCTGTGACGGGGATATTTATTGCCGAACCAGCCGTCGTCAAGCAGGAACATGTCTACACCGAGAGCTTTGGCATCGGCGATCAGATCGATAAGTTTATCCTGATTGAAGTCGAAGTAAGTAGCTTCCCAGTTATTGAGCAGTGTCATGCGGTCACCCATTCCGTCTTTAACACGGTAACGGCGTGCCCAGTCGTGGAGATTCCGGCTCGCTGTTCCCGTACCCGTTCCGCTCACTGTGAAGATAAACTCGGGGGTGGTGAAACTCTCATCTTTCTTGAGGGTACGGCTGGAGAAATAAGGATTTATACCGCTGATCACACGCAGTCCGCCAAGGTTATCCACCTCAAAGCAGAAACGGAAGTTGCCTGTCCATCCGATAGTTCCTACAAGTACTTCGCCTTCGTCTTCTGCAGCAGGCTGGTCAAGGCCGAGCTGGAAGAAAGGCGAAACGAACATATTGGCACGTGTACCGAGCTTCGTATCAACTTCTTTCTTACCATAGTGAAGCTGCTGTGTATGTGGCTTCACTTCTGCAGCCCAATCACCATTGTACTCGGTCAAGTAATACTCCGGGCGGTCGAAATGCAGCATCGAAGATGCAAATTTTTCTATCTCTACCGGCTTCTTACCTTTATTGGTAATCTTCGTATTCGTAGTGAAGACATTTTCTTTGTCGTATGTGTTATAGACGAGTTCCACTTCATCTCCATAGACGGTATCGACAAGGGTAATCACTGTTTTTGAACCGGCATCCGTCCGCTCTGTTGTATGGTTCTTATATGTCAGGAGGGTCGACGGATTACCATCTGCATGGTTGATATGGAGTGCCGGTTCGAAATAATCTTCCATTCCGTGCGTAATGTATGTCTCAGTGCCAAGAGGAAGATTTGCATAGTCCGCAGGATTAGCCAGACGCTTACCCAGATAGCTCTGGTAAAGACGCCCGTTGTCTCCTATAGTGAGTACGAGGCTTGTGCTGTCAGTCTGGACAACGATCTGCTCTGCGGCCATTGCAAGAGCCGGGGCAAGCATGAAACTGCCGATAATAAAAGGTTTGAGGGTAGTCATTGCTTTGTATGTGAGTTTGTGGTTTATATTTTGTCTGTTTACTTTAAATCAAAATGTAGGTGTCCTCCGGCAGTAATCTGCCCGTGGGTTAGTTTGTAATCTTTAAGTGGTGCACCGTCAAGAGCTACCTTTTTCACCAGATAACTGTCTGGGTTTTTGCGGGAGGCGGTAATCACGAAATCCTTTCCGGTCGGTAGTTGGATTGTGCATTTATCGAAGGTCGGAGTGCCTATATAATACTCTCCGGATGCTGGGTTGACAGGATAAAAACCCATTGCACTGAATACATACCATGCCGACATCTCTCCACAGTCATCATTTCCTGCATAGCCTGACGAGGTATTGTTATATAGAGTGGTCATTATGGTGTGAACCAATCTCTGAGTTTCGGCAGGAGCTCCGGCATCGACATAGAGATAAGCCGCATGATGACTCGGTTCATTTCCATGTGCATATTGGCCTATCATGCCTGATATATTGTCATTCTTCTCGCCGCTGGCATCAGTGATGGTGAAGAAATCGTCAAGTTTCGATTTAAAGGCCTTCGCACCGCCCGTAAGATCTATCAGACCCTCTACATCATGGGGTACATACCAGTAATATTGCCAGGCATTTCCTTCGGTAAATGGATAACCGCCGTTCGCTCCATATTTAAGTGGATCGAAGGGGCGGATCCATTGGCCTAATGCATCTCGCGGGCAAAAGAACCCCATTTCACTGTCGTAGAGATTCCTATAGTGCATGGCTCGCTTATTGAACCGGGCCACATCTTCATCACGTCCAAGTTTCTCAGCCATCTGGGCCACACACCAGTCATCATACGCCATCTCAAGACTGATTGACACCGACTGAGTCTGAAGTTCTTCTGGCATATAGCCATATTTCTCCCATATGTCGAAAGGAGAATTGGGGTGTGGAGTGGTCGATGAGCTCATCACCGCTTCATATGCATGTGCGGCATCAATGCCTGGCAATCCTTTCAGCACGGCATCTGCAACGACCGGAATGGCATGATTGCCTATCATACAATAGTTATCCTGCCCCCATAGGTGCCATATCGGAAGGTAGCCGTAATCATCGTAGTGACGCAGCATGCTGTTTACAAATTCTGCTGCCAGATCAGGCCTTACAATTGTATAGAGAGGATGGGCGGCGCGGTAAGTATCCCACAACGAGAAGGTGGTGAACTGGCGTTCTCCCTTCCCAAGAGCCTTCACCGAATAGTCGGCACCGATATACTCGCCATTGACATCACTGAATAAATTCGGCTGAACCATCGTATGATATAAGGCTGTGTAAAATGTCCGGCACGACTCTTCGGGGCCCTCTATGTCGATTGCCGACAATTCTTTCTCCCACATTGCGTCAGCGGTGTCGCACAACGCATCAAAACTTACCCCGGCGGTTTCTGCAGCCAGATTCTCCCGTGCATTGGCAATCGACACGGTAGAAATTCCAACCTTGCATTCAAGAGGCTTGGTTCCCCCGAATTCAGCCACGGCTTTCAAGGCCGAGCCGTTTATTACTGACGATGTTCCACGATAAACGCGGTCGCCGTCACTAAGATCCAGATGCGCGATTGGCTCAGAAAACTCGATTGTGAAATAGATCTTGCGGAGCTTTGCCCAGCCCGTAATTATGCGGTATCCTTCCAAAGTGCGGTCGCCGGTGCGACGTATCTGCCCGTTGATAATCTTCCGGTTCCAACTCTCCTTATTGGCCGAATGCTCAAGATCAACAATCACTTTGCGTGAACTCCCCTCCGGATAAGTATAGCGGTGTACTCCCGCATGCGGTGTAGCGGTAAGCTCGGCAAATATATCTTCGTCAGCCAGCATCACACTGTAGTAACCCGGGCGTGCCTTTTCATCTTCATGGCTAAAAGCCGACGACGTCGCATCTCCTGTAGTAGGGAAAAGAAGTATATCAATAAGGTCACTCGCCCCTGTGCCGCTGAGACGGGTATGACTGAAGCCGTAGATACGGTTATCGTTATAATCATAGCCCGAGGCATTATACCAATCTGGAGCCTCATGCGTATCCGGGCACAATTGTACCATTCCGAAAGGCACGGTTGCCCCGGGATAATTGTTGCCGGCAAGGCCTCCTTCTATAGCTCCCGTTCCGATAAACGGGTCAACAAATCGCGTGTGTTCCCCCGCCCATGCCCCTTCGCAGCATAGAGCCAGAAGAGTCATGGCAAGTATATCGTGAATTTTCATCTTAATCCTGAGTTTTTTACTTGATTTGTTTAAAAGGAGTTACTGGCAGACCGCCCTTCCCTCGGAGATTACCGTCGGGATAATCGGCCCAATTATATCTCAACTCTTTCACTGGAGACGAGCAATGCAAAGTCACATTTCTGCCAGACGCTACAATTCTCTCTGGACGCGACCAGCGCCCGGCATCATCTTTGACAATAAAGCCTGCCGGAGCTTCGCCGTCGACAAGTACTTCGTCATCAAAAACCAGCTTTACTTCATCTCCATCCCATGAGCAGGATACGGCCCGTGGTGCTTCAGCAAGGACATCGGTCTTACCATATGCATTACGAAGCGCCAACAATGCGAACCTTCGGGCCGCCTCCTGCTTGTTCTTGGGATGAATATCTTCAGGATTACCTATATCGATTGCTGATGCCATTCCGGTGGCGGGGAGACACAGAGCGTCGGCCTGAGCCTGGCGCAAGGCTGCCCACTCTGAATCGGGCTGGATGAGTTTCGGAGTCAGATACCCTGCCAGCTGCATGAAATAGAATGGTAATTCCGGTTCATTACGCAGGCTACGCCAATCTGAAATCAACTGCTGGAATAAGGGTGAGTACTGCTCTGCCCTTCCCACATTGGCACACCCTTGGTACCACAGCACGCCCTTCACCGGCATATCTTTAAGCGGAGCGGCCATTGCATTATAGAGCACTGTCGGGAAACTTGAGCTATCAACCGAAACCGGACGCTCGGGAAGATCGGCGAAATTGGCCGTAACTACACAAGCCCAATCTCCAGCCAACGAAACACTTTTGTTTCCAATCACAACGTTCATCTGCTCAGGTTTGCCCCATAGGCCGCCTTCGCCTCCGAAGTCGCTCACACGCACGGAGATCAGATTCTCTCCGGCTTTGACAAGTTCTCCGGGTACTGTGTACGAACGTGGCACATTATAACCCGAGCCACGGGCAATCTCCACCCCATTGAAATAAGTGATGTCTTCATCGTCAATCATTCCAAGATTCAGAGTGATGGCTTGGCCGGCAAACTCGGCTGGCACGTTTATTTTACGTTGCAGCCAAAAAATACCATCGAAGGCGCCATGCGTATCCTCAATGTAGGCAGGCAAATTGATTCGCTCTGCGTCGGTGGCATATACCGAAGCATCAAATTTTGAGTCGCCAGAATTAGCTTGGGCTGTCCACTCTTCAATCTGGCGGTCATAAAGATTCCGAAGCGTTTGCAAATCACCATGGCATTCTTCAAGCATGGAAATCTGCGGTTCAAAGCCGGGTATCGACTTTACCCCGGCAGCAGAAGTCCAAGCCTCGGCAGGTGTACCGCCCCACGTACAATCAATCACCCCCACATGCACACCGAGCTCCTTGCTGAGCTGACGTGCAAAAAAGTAAGCAATCGAAGAAAACTCCGCAACTGTTGACGGCGCCGCGGTACGCCAGCCGCCCATATTGACTTCCGTATCATTCTGGACAACAGGCGAAGTCTGTTTCTTTATATGCAAAAGACGCACGTCCGGGTTAGTCGACGAAGCAATCTCCTGCTCATAGTTCATAACTTTACCCCAGCCGCCGACGGGCATTTCCATATTCGACTGACCGGAGCAGAGCCAGACTTCACCCGACCATATATCCCCTAAGCAGAGACTGCCGTCGGCATCGGTAAACACTATAGTGTATGGTCCTCCGGCGCTCGGAGTTGGAAGCTCGACCATAAATGAGCCGTCAGTTCCGCTTGTAGCCTGCACTGAGCCGCTTAGCCATGACGGCTGTACTTGTACATTTCCTGAGCCTTTGCCCTGGATACGTATCTTGCTCTGCTGTTGCACAACCATGCTGTCTGTCACAAAATGTGGCAGGCTCACCACAGCCATAGCATAGGAGGAACCGACAAGCGATAGTACGGCTGTCGCAATTATTTTAGCTGGATTAGTTTTCATGTACGGAAGTATTATCTAAGGATGCCTGAACATCAGTGGCCATTGCGCGATTGGCCTGGCACTGCTTGGCAAAGTCCTTGGGCGTTATGTTGAATTGCTTATAAAAAAGTTTACTGAAATAGGAGGGCGAATTTATTCCGACCATCACACAGATCTCGCCTATGCGGCATTCGCCTTCGCGTATAAGTTCGGCAGCTCTTTTCAACTTCACCAGCCTGATAAGCTCGCTCGGCGAAAGATTGAAGATCGACTTTATCTTACGCAGAAGATTGCTGCGGCTCATGCATAAGATGTCTGTCATGGCCTCAACATTGAAGTTCTCTTCACTGATATGCTCGTTGATGGTGGCAACAACCTTATTCATGAATTCCTCATCGGCCTTGTTCATCTGCATGTTATCCACAGAGAAAAGGGGCTTTTTAGAGAACGACTCGCGCTCGCGACGGCGATTGTCGAGAATCGACGTTACCAGCTGGCGGAGATACTTGACCGAGAAAGGTTTCTCAATGTAAGCTTCCGCACCAAGGCGCAACCCTTTGATCTTGCTGTCGAGGTCATTCTTGGCCGTGATGAACACCACAGGAACATGTGAGAGTTCGGGATCTTCTTTAATGTGGCGGCACAATTCAAGGCCATCCATGACCGGCATCATTATATCCGTAACCACGATGTCGGCCTGACCGTTGCGAAGACGTTCCAAGGCTACAGCTCCATCCTGAGCCGTCTCTACAAAGAAGGAGTGACCGAGCTGCTCGGCCAGCATTGACCGTATGCCTTCATTATCTTCAACCAGAAGAACCGTGTAGCCCTCGGGGCGAGTTTTGGCCTGGTTTGACTCTTCATCCAGGAGATAATTCTGTCGCTCCGGATCAGCTGTCTCAGTATGCTGAACAGCATCTGTATTCTGTGGCAAAGTCAGCACGAATGTATTGACGCCCGAGGCATCAGCAGGTGCTAATTCAAGGGAGCCTTGAAGCAATTTAGCCAACGATCGAGAGAGAGGTAAGCCAATTCCGACTCCATTTTTACCGGCGCGGGCATTTTCACCTTGGTAGAAAGGCTCGAAAATATTGTCTCGTTCATCGCCGATGATGGGTTTACCGTCGCTGGTTACAGCCACTCTGAACTGACCTTCAGACGACGAAAGATCAACCCGTACACTCGACGACGCATATTTCAATGCATTATTGAGCAAGTTGCTCAGTATTTTTGTAAAGGCCTCACGGTCAAGTGTGGCATATATATCACCCGGGGCTATATCCCTCGTCAGGGTCTTGCCACTCAATGTTATTGATGGTTCAAACCGGTCGACAGTAGAATTGACCAGTTCTGTTACATTTACATTCTCATACTTGAACGTCAGACGACGGGAATCGATTTTCTGGAAGTCAAGTAACTGCCCGGTGAGTTGCAGAAGACGTGACGTATTCTGGCGTATGATTTTGAGGTAACGCCGCACGTTCTTATTCTCTATCTCCATTTCTTCCATAGCTTCCAGCGGAATGTCAATCAACGACAGCGGAGTACGGATCTCGTGCGCGATTTCCGTAAAGAACGACACCTTCGCCCGGTATAATTCCTTTTCTTTATTGTTGGCGAAGTTCTCTTCACGTTCCTTCATGGCACGTTCCTTGCGGTTCCTGTACCAGAGGAACCACGCCACAGCCAAAGCTACAAATATAATTAGATAAGCGGCCAGAGCCCAGCTTGATTTCCACCAAGGGGGAGTCACAACAATCTTCAGTCCGCGCGACATTACCTGCCCATTGGCATCAACCTTTACTTCCAGATTATATGATCCCGGAGCCAGATTGGTAAAGGAAATGCGATTATCTTCCAGTGGCACCCAATCCTTGCTCACAGGCAAAAGACGATAACTGTACGCCGTCTGACCGAGATAACCGAAGTTCGGTGAGGCAACCGAGAGCGAGAAGTTAGCCTTATCGTATGGTATAGAGATGTCGTCAGCAAAGAGAATATTGCCAGACAGAGCTTGCGCCTCATTAGCCTCACCGGAAGGATGCTGAATGTTCAACGCCGTAAAGTATACCGGGCATGAGGGCGTGGGCAACTCGTCGAGATCGGGGAGGAAAGAGACAATACCATTCACGGTTCCGAAGAAAAACTCGCCCGAAGGATGTGCAAGAGCCGAATTATAGCTGAACTGATCAGAGGGCAGTCCGTCGGCAGTGGTAAATACTTTTACAGCTCCACTGGAGGGATTGAATTTCACAAGGCCACGATTGGTTCCGAACCATAGATTCTTGCGGTTGTCTTCAAGCACTTTGTAAACCACATTGTCAGGCAGCCCTTCTGCGACACCGTATGTGGTGAAGTCGTCGGTGGAGGAATTATATCGGCTTAAGCCTCCACGATCGGTCGACAGCCATACATTTCCCGAACTGTCTTCCATAATCGAGCTGATTGAATTGGAGCGCAGCCCATTCGATGAGTTAGCCCCCTCTTCATGAGTATATAGCTTGAATTCGAGTGTGCGCGGATTATAACGGTATACCCCATTTCCCATAGTTCCGATCCATACGGCACCATCGCTTGCTTCAAACAGCGCGAAAATCCAGTCGTATCCAGTCTCGGCGACACGCTCGAATGTTGAACTGCCGGCATCCCTGCGGTATAAGGCAAAGCCCATACCGATCCACTCATTGCCCCACGAATCTATGAGATAGGAATATACACTACTGTCGCTATATCCATCTTGTCGGTCTATACGCTCCATGTTTCCGGCGGAGTCGAGCTTATATAGGCCGATACGGGAAAAACCGGCATATATTGTACCGTGATAGGAATAAACATTCACCACCGGTTCATAGTATCCATCCAGAGAATTAATACGCGAAAATGTCTGTGCAGACGGGTCGAACACTGTCATCTCGCAACTTTCAGTTCCTATCCACACACGGCCCTTGGGATCGACAGCCATTCCACGGATACGACGGTTGGGTAATTCGGCCGTCGTAAGATAATTTGTAAAGCGGAAGGCACGGTCGGAATGATAATCGGCACCTCCGAACATTGTGCCTATCCATGCACCGTTTTCCTTATCCCTGTATATGCAATAAATCGTATTATCGGAGATTGAAGAGTCGTCGGCGAGGTTTTCTTTAATGATGGTCTCGCTTCCGTTGGGAAAGAGAATAAATAACCCTTGCTGAGTGCCAATCCACAGACCGTTATCAAATTTTTCCATGGCACGCAAGTACACCTTCCCTGCCTTACTGAAAGGAATCGGAACAAAACGGTTGGTCTGCGACGGCAGTAGACGGAATAGATGGCCATCAGTTGTGCCAACAATAATGCCACCGTCACCACCATCGGTTATTTTTTCAATATGTAAGCCATGGCTATCCGCCGGCCCATGAGTCTCCACAGCTTTAAAGGAGTCGGAGGACGCATCATAGCGATAAATGCCGTCTCCCGTGGTGCTGGCCCATACCGTACCGGAACCATCAATACATATGTCTGAGAAAAAAGTTTCTTTAAATCGTTCCGTACCCGATGAGAGTGCGTAGAACGACACATTGTCTTCATCGCTGAAACGGAAGATGCCCAAATCTGGCAGAAGTGCCCACATCGCTCCATCCGATGAGCATTTTATTGTCTGTACCCAATTGGATGCCTGAGTACCATCGGCGGCTGCAGCACCCACAAAACTGAACATATCAGTCTTCGGATCATACACGTAAATGCCGCGGTCGGTGCCTACCCAGATACGGGCTTTCGCGTCTTCACACAGAGCTCCAATATTATTATTCCCGCGGTTTTCTTTTGAATCATAGCATTCAAGCGTGCGTATATTGCTGCCATCGTAGCGGTTGAGCCCGTTCTTAGTTCCAAACCACATGAAGCCGTTGCTGTCACGCAAAATACTCTTCACATTACTCTCCGATAATCCATCTGCGCTGGATACATGAGTAAACTGGTAGTCACCTTTTCGGGGCGCCGCCACAGAAACATGTACACTTATTATCAAGAGATAGATTATTACTGAGAAAAGTCGCTTCATGGTGTAAGATTGATTATCGGTTAATGGCAACTGGGGTCAAAAGACCAGCTTACCTGAGTACGGTCTTCACACAGGTACTCTGCCCTGTCTTGAAGCATACGCGCACAATCGCCAGCCCTGTGTGCGATACGGGAACTGAGAGGCTCTCCGCAGGATTGGCTGCCGAAACAGCCGCCAGAAGGCGACCGTCGGCACCATATACCTCGGCGGAAAGAACCGCCTCGGCGGCCTTGATTTCAAGGCTGCCGGGGAGGGTTACTATAGAGAGGGATTCTGTATCTTCTGCCGTCACTTCATCAAGCGAAGTGAAAGAGTCTTTTTCAAAGCGGTAGATGCGTACATCTTTGACAGGAACATTGACTTTAAGATTGGCAGGCGAAGTTTTTTCTCCGGTCCAGATCTCAGTCACGTTGTTGAAGTCGGCGGGATTGATGCCGAGGCGGGCAAAGTCGGGATCCTTGGTAAGAACAGAGGCAGGCGCGGCTGTGCCATAATTGAACACTGCATAGTAGAACGCATCCGGAGTATCGAGAATGAATTCATTATCGACCGATATATCGTCAGTGCTCCAGAGCGAGTTATGGTGCAGAAGTGTACCTTCAACGGGGCGGAACGAACGGCCCTGCTGGCCCAGGTAGGTCAGATCTCGGTTGGATGCGAATTTCACAACGCGGGCACGCTCGGCGTCATTGCCAACTACATGGCCATAGTCACCCTTAGTATCGCCTTCATAAGCGTACGTACCTCCGAGAAGTGTCATGCCAGTAAGCAGGCCGCAGCTGTAACGGATACGGGCTTCGTTCTCATCACGTGAGCCTTTACCGGAGAAAGGCACGACGGAAAGACACATGTGGTCGGGGTCGTTGAAAGCATATACTCGGTCAAGCCACCATGAGCCGTTGATGCAATTGATGGTATACATCGACTGAGGAAGGTCACCCCAGGCATCGCAACCGATGCGGCGTACATGAGCTTTAGCCGGGAAGACCGGAGCGATTGAGAAGTCAAGCATCATGTTGCCCGCAAATTCCTTGATATAGTCCATGCCATAGTTGTAAGCCTGCATACCGGTGGTGATATTGGGGTCGTACCAGCTGTCGGCCTCCTGCGATCCATTGTTCATGAAGTCAATCTTGACAAAGTCAAAGCCGAGGTTACGGAATTTCTCGAAGTTACGGCGGTTCCAGTCCTTGACTTTCGGATGGGTGGGGTCAAGCGACATGCCATTGATCTGACGATAACGGCCGTTGGCTTTCAGCACCATCTCGCCGAGTTTTCCACCTTCCCAATCTTTATTTTGCTTGCAGTCGTCCTCGCTGCCCCAGTAGGAGAATGGAGTGGTATATATACCGGCTGCATAACCGAGTTCGTGGCAGCGGTCGGCAAACTTGCGGAGTTCGTTGTCGTTAAGCGCATCCCAGCCTGAGTCAAGCACGATGTGGCAACGGCCTTTCTTATTGCCGAATCCGAGAGGCTTAAGTTCCTTTTCAAAGAAATCGAGCATGCTCATCACGGAATTATAGTTCAGGCCCCATTCCATACCGCCCCACGACTGCCAGCCGAAGAGCGACTCATCGTCAGTCCATTCATACTTTGGGCAAAGCACTGTATTGGCATCGCCATAAGTTTCAAGAGCGACACGCCAGTCATCGAACATGCCTACCATAAAGCGGGGCGAATCGACACGTGAGCCTTTCACGGCGCCATGACGGGTGCTGGAAGCCTTGCCATTGATCACATCCCAGGTGCGCGGACTGATGTAGCCGGCCTGCAGAGTAAGGTTGCGTGTGCGGTTGGTGCCATTAGGCGTAACAGATACTGCCGATTTCCATGCCGAATGGTCTACAGAGCCAAACATAATGCCTTCTCGACTGTCGACGTTGAAGAGCACGGTTGCCTCACATGAAGTCATAGGCTGACCAAGCGACCATGAATTGGTCGAGTAAGTTGCCCAGTTATCATTAGCGAAGGGCATGTCATAAATCCGGTTGTTGCTCGAAGGCAGAGGAAGAGTTGTTGTGGTTTTGGACACAATCGGGCAAATCTCCACAGCCTCGGTCGTGCCTGACGAGGCAACCACTCCAGCTTCAACCAGAATATACGGGAGCGAGGGATAAATGTAGATGTTATGCTCCAGACGATCCTTACCGGCCAATCCGGAGTAGGTATATGTATACTTCGTGCCTGAGCCAAATCCATCATTTACCGGCGATGAGGTCAGTTCTACCGACGGATATGATTTTGAATCGAGAATATTATCGTTTTTATCGGTGGCAGTAACATAGGCACCTTTTACATAGGTTTTTCCATCCTGGGCGTAGCTAAGCGTCTTGGCGGAAGTATCGAATGTCATCGACCATTTTCCGTCAGTAATATCGAGGTTGCCGGCAACTGCTCCAAACGTTACGGCCGTTGCAGCTGTTATGGCAAATAATCTTGACTTATACATATTGTAGTATTGATGAATTAAGGTTAAGCACTGCGCTGTTTTGCCGTGCTGCAAAGATAATGAAAAATAGGGAAACCTAAAACAATCTATTTCACCAGAACCAATCTATTTACCTATTCAATAAACCTATTCAATCTGTCATTATTTAACTATTTTGAGAACAGCGCTCGATGAAGCTGCGACAGCTTTCACAACATAGACTCCGGCGTAAAGATCAACAGGGAGGGTCTCACCTGCTTCAAGTACACCGCTCCAGATTGTAGCTCCTGCAAGAGTGCTGACGCTGACAGTAGCTTGGGCATTTACGCTTACAGCACCGGCTGCGAACGAAATCTTAAGCTCAGAGTCAGTGTTGACCGAAGCAACTCCTGTAGTGATGGCTTTGGCAAATTCACCGGCAAGCTTACCGCCGTCAATAGCCTGCACACCCCATTCTTCGATGTCATCGAGTTTCACTGCCATGGTGTATGTAAGCGCGGTGGTGGCTGCGTTTACGTCGGCGCAACGGAGTTTACCGGTGGCGAAGTCTGCGGGAACAAATGCAAATGTCTTGCCATCTTTGGTCTTCACAAGAAGGTTGTAACGGAGGGCTTCGGCAGGAGTCTTGGCATCGGAAGCCGCGCTCCAGCTGAATGTGGTCTTGTCACCATCGGCTACAGCCTTGAGATTTGAGGGTGCGGTCGGGGCGGCATTGATGCCACGCGAGCAGAGGCCATTATAGAGCTGGAAATGAGCACCGCCGTCGTTATAGCCCATTACAGTCACGTCGGGCACACCGTTGTTATTGAAGTCAGCCGCCAGAAGAGCTGCGCCACCACGATGACCTTCCATAAGATCAGCCTTGGTCACGAAAGTTCCGTCGCCCTGGTTTACTGCAAGAACGGTAAGAGCCTTTTCATCACCTTCGCCTGCGTACACCAGATCCATGTTGCCGTCACCATTGACGTCGCACCAATCGGCGCCCGACGCCTTTACTCCGGGCAAGGTGGTGTTAATGCGGGCAAACGATTTACCCTCGGTATTCTTGTAGATTGCAGCTTGCTTAGCCCAGCCCTGAGGACAAGACTCACCAGTAACGAAAAGGTCAAGCCAGCCGTCGCCATCGACATCCGCAAAAATAATCTGGCCTTTTTCTGAACCGGCCTGAGCGTTGTCGAAGTCTGCCGAAGCAACTTCTGTGAAAGTTCCTGAGCCATTGTTAGCGTACAGACGGATGCAGTCATTACCCTTATCATCGTTCCAGCCAGAAACGGCAAGGTCGGGTGCACCGTCGCGATTAAAATCGCCGACAGCTATTGTGCCACCGCGCTGAGGGAGAAGGCCTACGCCGTAGCTACGGGTAAATTCGCCTGATCCACCTTTATTGATGAAGAGTACTGGCTCGCCCTGATCTTCGCGGGGATTGCCGCAGAAAGTCACAATGTCAGGATAACCGTCGCAGTTGAAATCAGCTACAGCCATCAGACCTGTATACCATTTTTCTGAGTCATCACCGTCAATGCTTATTTCACCGTCAAGGTTGAAAATCTGTGTATCAACGAGGGTGAAGTTGCCTGTGCCGTCACCTTGAAGAAGCTTAGCATTCCATGAGCTGGCGAGAATCAGGTCCATGTTGCCGTCGGCATTGAAGTCGATAGGCACGATTACACGCTCCCATGAGCAGCCATCGGGGTCGGCGATGTCGGCTGCAGAATTGAAGCCGAAGCCATCTCCTGAGAGAACTTTCAGTGTGGTTGCCCATCCGTTATTCAGGTCACGACCTTTGGCGATGAGGTTGAAGTTGCCATCGTTGTTCACATCGGCAAGCACGGCGTTACCGTGGAAAAGGCCGTCAGATACGATAGACGAGAGATTGAGGGCTGTGTAAGTCGGAACCTGGGGAGCTGCCAGCACTGCAGGAGCTACTGCCAGAGATGCGAGTAAAAGTTGAAATTTCATAGTATGTTATTAATTGTTTAGGTACAAGAAGGGTGAGGACGCCGCCCGCGCCGGTCGATTCCGGCTGTCGGGTCGCTGCGCGCAGGCGGCGTCTGAGAAAGTGATAAATCTATAATTCAGGGGAGGTTAACGGTAACCTTCGTTCTGATCCGAGTAGTCGATGTCGTCGTTCTGATCAAGCTCGGTGAGCGGGAGGGGCCATACTGAGTTGTAGGCTGCGATTGTGCCTGAACGCTTAGCCCATTCATTGCGGGTCTTGACGAGCTCGAGGAACTTGCCGGTGCGGACAAGGTCGAATTTACGCCAGCGTTCGCCGAAAAGCTCACGCACACGCTCTGTGAGTATCTGCTCGCGGAATTCGTCTTTGCTCATGCCGGTCTTCCAGGCCATCTCCTGCGGAAGACTATTCTCCCATGCGCGGCGGCGTACACGGTTTACCTGTTCAACGGCCTGAGGAGTCTGACCAATCTCGTTGAGACATTCAGCGTAAAGAAGTATGGCGTTTCCAAGACGGAGGAACGGAATATTCTTACCGGAATTCCACATATTGTTGAAGCCCATGCCTGAGTGCGAGTCAGTGCGGAAATCTTCATATTTCTTGATATGAGGCTTGAGCTCGTCGAAGTCATCACCAAGGTCTTCCCATGAGATATTGTTGTAGGTCGGGGTCACGCCATAGTAGTCGAAATCATAGCGGATAGCTTCTTCCTTGCGGATGTCACCGTCTTCCCAGATACCTCCGTCGGCAAGATCGCTGTAAGCCCATTTGGTAGGCACAGCATGGTCGTAGCCCGACATGAAGCAGCCGTCACCGAAATATGACTGAACTGCACGTGAACCGATCTGGAACTGGATTGCATTATTGTCAGGCCATGCAGGCTGGAACTGCCACTCGAAAATCGACTCGGTGGTATTGCTCATGTTGTAATCCCAGAGGTCGTAATATTCAGCCAGGCTATAAGCACCGTCATTTACAACGTGGTCCAGATATTCAGCGGCAAGGCTGAAGTCTCGGAGGCCTGTCTCCTCGGGAGCTGCCATGCGGGCATAGCCCAGAAGCATCAATGCTGCATAACGCGATGCACGGCCAGGCTCATTGGCGTCGGGAAGATATTTCACAGCATCTTCGAAGTCTGAGATTATGAACTGCCATACATCGGCAAGCGGCTGACGTGCATAAGTAAGTTCGTTGATGCGGTCAAGATCAAGTATGGGTATACGGCCGAAAATCATGGTGAGTTCCATCGTAAGACCGGCACGGATGAAGCATGCCTCACCGTAAAGCTGGGCTACGTATTCGTCCTCGGGCGCCTGATCACGGAGTGCGCTGATAATTTTGGCAGTTTCGCCTACGTATTTCCAACGTCCGCTCCACTGATCGGAGATATAGTAGAGCTCAGAGGTGAGAAGCGCGTCATAGCGGTCGAGCGATCCGCGTTTCATGCCGTCTTCCTTGAGTGCCTGGTAGGCACCCGACTGAATCTCGTCAGTTCCTACCATGAGTTCCCATAGGAAACGGTCTTTGAACATTTCACGCCAGCCCTTATAGCAAGTCTGGATATTCGACTCAGCATACTCAGGATCGGAGTACATTGTTTCTTCTGTAAGCGAGGTCTTCGGCTGCTCGTCAAGGAAGTCGCTGCACGAGCCCAGAGACAGCGCCGCCATGGCAGCCATTGAGCACGCAAGTATATTGGCTTTGATTTTCATTTTCATGATCGGGGATGTTAAGGATTAGAAGAGACTGAATGAGAGGCCGATTGTATATGTGCGCTCTGTGGGGAAATAGCCGCCTCCGTCGCCGTACTCCGGATCGAAGCCTTTATATTTGGTCACTGTAAACACATTGCTGGCAGTGAAGTAAAGGCGGAGATTGTTGAGTCGGGCCTTGCTTATGAGTTTTCGTGGGAATACATATGCAAGCGAGAGGGTCGAGAGACGAAGGAAAGATGTGCTCTGGATATAGCGGTCGGTCTCACCGGCGCCGAAAGAGCTGTAGCCGCTGGCATTGCGCATACGGCGGGGGAAGAACGCCGTGGAATTCTCGGGCGACCAGCTGTCGAGAAGGTCGGGAGATGCATTACTTTCACCAACCGAGCTGATGAGGCTCTCATAATAGTCGCTGATGCAGTGACCGCCGACAGAATAACTGAACACTGCGTTGAGCGAGATACCCTTGTAGTTGAGGTCGGTTGAGAAGCCACCGTAGAATTTCGGATCTGTGTTACCGTAGATTGCACGGTCGTACGAATCCACAACTCCATCAGGAGTGCCTTCGGGGCCCGAGATATCCAGCGGGAAGAGGTCACCGAGACCAACCGTGCGGCCATTGAAGTCAAGTCCACCCCAGATGTTGCGGTTCCAGTCGTTGGCGATGCCGCCTGCACGGAGGGTATAAATGTTGCTCAGCGATTCACCGATGAAGATATTTCCGGTGCGGCCACCTGAGAGAATTTCATCAACATTTCCATAGAGTTTTGTTACTTTGTTGCGGTCAAGACCGAGGTTGGCTGAGATATTCCAGTTGAAGTCGTTCAGTGCGATGGGAGTTGCATTTACAGTCACTTCAAAACCACGGTTCTGGAGTTCGCCGATGTTCTCTACGGTATAAGTGTAGCCGGAAGTGTTGGGCAGCGAGTGCTGCATGAGCAGGTTAGAGTTATTGATGAAGAAGCCATCGACAGTGACATTGAGGCGGCGGTTGAAGAAACCGAGGTCAAGGCCGATATTGGTCTGTTTCTGCTTCTCCCAGGTGATGTCGGGCGTACCGCGACGGCCATCTGTGCCATAAGCGGCCACACCATTCGATGCGCTGGGAGTGTAGAGGGTCACATACATGAAGTCACCAATATCCTGATTACCTACTACGCCGTAACCACCGCGGAGCTTGATCTGATTTACCCAATGTGTTTTGGGGAAGAATGCTTCATTGGTAAGATCCCATGCGAGAGAGAACGAGGGGAAGAAACCCCACTTGTGATCCTTGCCGAACTTCGAGGAACCATCCCAGCGGCCTGTAACGGTTACAAAGTAACGGTAATCGTAAGCATAGTTGGCACGGGCTACATAAGACATCAGCGAGTTGGCGCTGTAGCCGTTGTATACACGGCGTGTTTCAGGATCGGCGGCAGAGAATAGTCCGTGGTAACCGAGGTCGTTTGACGCGAAACGCTGGCCTTCACCCTTAAGGTCGCTGTAGGTCTTGCGCGATGCAGAAGTACCTGCAAAGGCCTGGATACGGTGAACGTCGTTGAACGTATTGTCGTAGTTTACTGTGTTATCCCACTGCCACTGGGTCTCACCGAAACGCTGCTGGGTTGCATATGCC
Organism: uncultured Muribaculaceae bacterium; assembly: GCA_910586595.1. GTDB lineage: Bacteria > Bacteroidota > Bacteroidia > Bacteroidales > Muribaculaceae > CAG-873. The sequence continues at coordinate 43,200 of CAJUJB010000008.1, forward strand.
TCTTCGGCTTTAAGACGGATCGACTCCTGAATGCCGGTGGGTATAAACTGGTTCCAGCTCTGCTCACCACGGTTGATTGAGAAGGTTGAGCGGATGTTGAGGCCCTTGATAGGATTGATGTTGAGGTAATTCGATGAGGTGAGGTGGTAACGCGAGCGATCGGTTACGATGTCGAGAGAGTTGAAGGGGTTGAAGTTGTTGTTGGTCTCGCCCGACTGTGCACGCCAGAAAAGAGTGAGGTTCTCGGTATTTTTTCTTGTCTCGTCATCCATGAAGGGATTGTAGTCAAGAAGAGGGTTACCGTTGTTACGGGCCTGGTTGTAGACCGATCCGTCGGTCATATTGTCGCGCTGATAGGTGTATGAGGTATTGGTGCCGACTTTCAACCATGAAGTGATGTCAGCCGATGCGTTGATACGGCCCGAATAGCGCTGCTGGTCAGTGCCCTTGAGTATACCCTTGAGGTCGCTCAGACCGAGGCTGAAGTAGAAGCTCGTATTATCAGTTGCCTTCGAGAACGATACATTGTGGTTCTGCTGGAAACCTGTACGGGTAAGCTGGTCGAGCCAATCATAGCTCTTGCCGGCGCGATATGTTGCAAATTCGCGGTCTTCAAACGCGATGTTGCTGTTCATGAGCACGTCATTGATATAAGCTTGACGGTCGGCGTCGGGATTATTGTACATATAACCATTGGCAAACGACTGTGTGCGGAGGTCGAAAAGCTGCTGGGCATTCATTGTCTCCGGGCGATGACCCATCTTCGAGAAGCTTACCCAGCCATCGTATGCAACTTCACCGTTGCCCTGCTTACCTTTCTTTGTGGTTACAACGATTACACCATTTGCACCGCGTGAGCCATAGAGGGCGGTTGCGGAGGCATCTTTCAGAATCTGGATCGATTCAACGTCGTTTACATTCAGCGAATTGAAGAAACCGAAGTCGTTACCCATAACAAGACCATCGACAACATAAATAGGCGATGAGCCGGAGTTGATGGTGTTCGTACCGCGGATTTTAATCGAGGAGTCATTTGAAGGAGAAGAAGCCTTGCCGATGTTTACGCCAGCCACGCGACCTGCGAGTGCATCGTTGATATTGGTCACAGGTTTTTGTGTGAGGACATCGGAGTCGATACGAGAAACAGCACCTGTAAGGTCGCTCTTCTTCATCGACACACCCACGACAACAACCTCATCGAGGGCAGAAGATTTCTCAGTAAGGACAATTCTCATCTTGCCGCTGGCAGGAACTTTGGCCTCTGCGGTCTCAAAGCCTACATAACTTACGGTAAGGGTTGCGCCCTGCGCTGCTTTGATGGTAAATTGACCGTCGATGTCGGTAACAACTACCGTCGACGTTCCTTTGACAGCCACAGTAGCTCCAGGGAGTTCTTCGCCGGAGGTGTCGACTACTGTACCGGTTACCGGATTCTGCGCAAACATATTCTGAACGCAGAAGACCGTCAACAGCAAAAGACTTATAAGTTTTGCTTTCATGTGATAGGATTGGTATTTAGATAATGATGATAGAAGTGTTTTCATGGGGATGTGCTGAAGCTCATTTCCAGTCACAAAATTAGGAAAGGAGGGGCGATTTTTGTAAAAACGCTTGACTCAAAAATTGTAAAATTTGCGTCAAAAGCCTGCTTTGGCGCTGCAGAGCAGGCTTTTGGCGTATTTGTTTCAAATTGTAAGAGTATAGCTGTCACCGCGCTTCAGGTTCACCTCTCCGGGCTGGTCCTTAACCCGAAGTGTGCAGTCTGCCGTAGCCCGTACTACACCCGCGGTAAGCTTACCGTCGGCCCAGTCGAGATCGACCTCCATGCCGCCTTCTGCGCATAGGCCACGCACACTGCCGGTTGACCAGCAAGCCGGCAAAGCGGGCAGAAACTCGAGGTAGCCTTCATGGCTCTGAAGCAACATCTCGCACATACCGGCGACCGATGCCTCGGTTGCGTCGAAACTGAAAATATCATACTCAGCCATGGCCACGCCAGCTGGCGAAACGGTCATAAGATTATCGCGGGTGAATACTTTGAAGAGATTCTGGAGCCAGCCGTGGGCACGGTCGGCATTTTTCAGTCGTGCATGGTAACAGAGCATATTGGCCGTGCTCCACTCGGTGTCTTCCCAGTCGGGAGAGGCTGTCTGTATTGCGAGTCCTTTTTCAGCGGCGGCTGCCAGGTCGGGAGTGCGGTCGGCTGAGATTTGGCACAGCGGGAAGAGGGAGAGGAGATGAGAAGAATGGCGGTGCGAGGGGTCGCTGCGGCGAAGGTCGCCGAGCCATTCCTGAACCTGACCGTCGCTGGCTATTGCAAGAGGAGGAAGTTTCTTAAGATCTGCTTCAAGCTGACGGCGGAATTTTTTATCTACTCCAAGAAGTTTCGATGACTCTATGCATGCCGAGTAGATGTCATATACGATAGCCCGGTCGATGGTGGGCATCATGGCAAGCGAAAGATGATTGCCCGAAGGTGAGATATAGCCATTTTCAGGAGAGATGCTCGGGCCGGTGACGAGATATCCCGAACGCGGATCTGCAGCCATATAATCGACAAAGAATTCCGCAGTGGATTTAAGCAGTGGATAGGCTGTATCGCGCAAGAAATCCTTATCGCGTGTATATAGGTAGTGACTCCAGAGATGAGTGGCCACCCATGCGCCGCCACTTACATTCATGCCCCACGAAACGCCCCAGCCGGGTGCGGTATATCCCCAGGCATTGCACACTGTATGCGCAACCCAGCCGCGGCAACCATACATTTTTTCTGCGGTGTCCTTACCATTTTCGGCAAGAAAAGCTATGTAGTCAAACAGAGGTTTGTTACACTCGGCAAGATTAGCACGGTTAGCCGACCAATAATTCTGAGGGATGTTGATGTCGAGATGATAATCGCATGTCCATGGCATGTTACAAGCGCCATTATCATTCCATATACCTTGAAGATTAGCACAGAGGGGGGTGTCGGTTGGGCGCGATGAAGCTATGAGCATATAGCGTCCATACTGGAAGAAGAGGGCGTCGAAGCCAGGATCGGGATTACCCTCACGGAGCAGACGCAGACGTGTGTCAGTTGGCAAGGAGGCATTTTTTGATTGCCCGAGGTCAATATCCATTCGTCCGAACAACGAAGTATAGTCGGCGAGATGGGATTCCTTCAATGCTCGCCAGCCTTTGGCTGCCGCCTTATCGATGGTGCTGCTGCACTTGGTCACATAATCGGAGGTATTATAGTCAGTGCGGATATCTACAAGCACTAAAAGCTCATCAGCTCCCGCGACGCTTACACACTCATTGGTCGCACTTACTTTTCCTCCTGTAGGGATCAGGCGAAAGTCGCCACAGAAATTCACGCCACCGGGGCCGTGAAGAGGAAAATCAACTTTACCGCCTATAGTAAGGCCCTTGGAATCGGCTTTTACCTTGGCGTCACGGAGAAGGTCGAGACCCATGCTTACGGTGATATTTCCGGGGCGCGAGGCCGTCATTCTTATAGCGAGTACATCGTCGGGATAATCGGTGATATATTCCCGGCAATACTCTACTCCACCGCACGTATATGTAACCTTGGCTGTGGCAGTGGAGAGGTCAAGTTCACGTCGGTAATCTGCCGTCTGCCCCCCCGGATGAGTAAAAGTGAACTTGAGGTCACCAAGAGGCAAATGAGTTCCGAATGTTGTCATTCGACCAGTAAGATATTCCTGGCCGAGTTTGTCTCCAGTCTCAGGATCATCAGCAAAAAAGGCCTCGCGCATACTCGCGAGCGCATCTTTACCACATAAATCATTACTGGTGGAGTCGGGGCCACCCGACCACATGCTTATTTCATTCAAGGCTATAGTCTCAGTGTTGATGCCACCGTAGACCATTGCACCAAGGCGCCCATTGCCAAGCGGCATCGCCTCCATCCATTTTGAGGCTGGCTGTGCATACCACATCATAGTTTCCCCGGCATTCGAAGTGAAAATGCCTGCTGTCACCGTGGCTGCTGCAAGTAGATGCTTAAATTTCATGGTTTGGTTTATTAATTAGGTATCTGCCGCAAAATTAATACCTTGAAAAGCCCTCAAAACATACTTATTACGCCAATTTTTCAACCAATGAAGCATATTTTTTATTATTTGGCGCATTTATTTCATCGCCTTCCCGGTTATAAAAAATGTGGCCCGGAAGTCGGTTGTCCAACTCCAGGGCCACACTGAAATAATATTTCTGAGGAGGTGATATACTACGAGGGTATCTCGCCTCTCATACGGTCGTCAACCACCGACAGGGCCGCTTTGGCTCCCTCGCCCATGGCAATGATAATCTGCTTATAGGGCACATCGGTCACATCTCCTGCTGCGTATACACCAGGAATGTCTGTACGGCCAAAGGTATCGGCTATAATCTCGCCGCGTTTGTTGACCGGAACTTCCGTGGAGAACGGAGCACTGTTAGGCGTAAGACCAATCTGCACAAATACGCCGTCAACCGCATAGTCGGAGACAGAATCGGTCTTGCGGTCTTTCACTTTAAGACCTGTGACCTTCTTTCCATCGCCTACAACCTCTGTCACGGCAGAAGATAGATGGACATCGACATTGGGGAAGGTTGACAGGCGCTCACAAAGCACTTCATCGGCCTTAAGCTCGTCGAGGAACTCAAATACGTCGACGTGCGTGCATATACCTGCCAGGTCGATGGCAGCTTCGATACCGGAGTTGCCACCGCCAATCACTGCCACACGCTTACCGGCGTAGAAGGGGCCATCGCAGTGTGTACAGAAGGCAACTCCGCGGCCGATATAACTATCTTCGCCGTCAACGCCGAGGCGGCGCCAGGAGGCTCCTGTAGCAATGACGAGAGCCGGAGCTTCGAAAGTCTCTCCACTGTCAGCGACAATGCGCTTCGGGAAATCGCGGAGCTCGGCTTTAACGAGACGGCGGTTGTCGAAGATGGCAATCTCATATTTCTCAAGATGCTTGCGCAGATCGGAAGCCAAGGTTGGCCCGGTGGTAAGAGGCACCGATACAAGGTTCTCAATATCCATTGTATCTTTAACCTGACCGCCGATACGCCCGGCCACAACGGCCGTACGCAGACCTTTACGTGCAAGATAAATGGCAGCTGCAGCCCCGGAAGGGCCACCACCGGCCACAATCACATCAAATTTCTTAGGAGCTGTGTCGATGGCTGTCTTCTCTGATTCAGAGCCAAACGCCTCTTCCAACTTGCCTACAAGCTCGCCCAGGTCGGCACGTCCGACGCTGATAAGACGGCCATCGGCATACACCGCAGGCACAGACTGAACACTGTAGTCTGCCACCATCTCAGGAGCTACCCCTCCATCTACCATAGTGTTGGAATATGCAGGGTTGAGCAAGGCTACAATATTAAGCGCCTGCACAACGTCCGGGCAGTTGGTACATGTAAGTGATACAAACGTGAGTATGTCTGCCGGGCCTTTCAACGCCTCGATACGACGGCGGAGGGCCTCATCGGGTAGATTCTTGCCTTGGCCGGCAGCATTGAGCACAGCGAGTATCAGCGATGTAAACTCGTGTCCTGTTGGTATACCGCAGAACGATACTCCGGTCGGAGCACCGTCGCGCCACAACGCGAGCACGGCAGCTTTTTCAATCGTTGGTGAAGTATCCTCCTTCACATCAATTGCCGGTGATGCGGAGGCAAAATCACGGGCAAACTCAAGCATTCCTGCTGTATCTTCACGATCAGCGGCACCGTTGACCACGAGGGTAAGCGGTGTCGCCAGATTCGAGAAGATGCCTTGAAGCTGAGCAATTATTTCTTTGTCAAGCATGGGCATCAATAGAATTTAAATGTTAGATTTTACCTACGAGGTCGATGCTGGGTTTAAGTGTTGCGGCTCCTTCTTTCCACTTGGCGGGGCAAACCTCACCGGGGTGAGCAGCCACAAACTGGGCAGCCTCTACCTTACGTAAGAGTTCGTCGGCATTACGGCCGATGCTGTTGTCCTGAATCTCTACGAGTTTGATCAGGCCTTCAGGGTCGGATACGAAAGTTCCACGGTAAGCCATACCTTCGTTCTCATCCATCACACCGAAGGCGCGTGCCAGAAGGCCGGTAGGATCGGCGAGCATAGGATAGGTGATCTTGCGGATACTCTCCGATGCATCATGCCATGCTTTGTGAACGAAATGAGAGTCGGTGCTTACAGAGTATACTTCCACACCCAGCGATTTAAGCTTCTCGTATTTCTCAGCCAGGTCAACAAGTTCGGTCGGGCAAACGAAGGTGAAGTCTGCGGGATAGAAGAAGAACACGGCCCACTTGCCGAGCACGTCCTTATCAGTCACAGTTTCGAATTTGCCGTTATGATATGCCTGTACTTTGAATTCGGGGATTCGGGTGTTGATAATTGTTTCCATCAATAATAGTTTCCTTTCTTTTGTGAATCTGTGGTTGGGTGAATTATGTTAGTTACGGAGAACTGAGGCTGCCACAGCGCCTCGGCTCTCTGCCATCTAAAACAAACTACCACACCACAGGGTTCACACCCGCGTCGACCCGATTTTAACCACCTTCATGCCGCAGGACGCACAATCGAAATCAAGTCTGTAAATTCCCGATGGATTTTTAAGAAAAAGAGGAGAAGGGAGCCTCGAGCCACCTTTTTCCCGCAGACAGGCGCCTAATTCGCGGCGTATGCAATAGCGGGTAGTCATGACCGTCAGATCCTCGCCGCGGACAGGACTTACTTCAAGGGCTTTTGATTCAATCCGGGCACCGTGTGACTCATAGAAATGACGTGAATACCGGTTCGATATATTATCGTGGTACGTGAGCGGGGAAAGAGTCGCAAATTCATCGGCCGCAAGTCTTGAAGAGCTTCGGCGATCGTAGCTGTACGTGGCGGCAGCCACCATATCCAATTCTGATAGAACACGGCGGCGGGCGTCTGCAAGCGAAGATAAGGGCACAAAGCGGTTGCCAAGTTTATCTTCTACCTCTGCACACCGGTAGATTGTTCCGCCTAACTTCTCAAGCGCACGACGCCGGGCTTCCTCCTGCGGTTGTTTTGCTTCGGAATAATCGGAGTCGATAACGCATGTAACGCTGCATCCGCGTTCGTCAGTCGCTTTGATAGAGAAATGAGCTTCATCTACATTCTCAAGCATAAATCTCACCTCCAAAGTGCGCGTACACGATGCATCGGGTCTATCGAGAATGTCGAAGAAAGCCTTGTCGTTGTTTCTGTAGAGCTTCATGCCAGCCTTAAGACTATCCAATGGGGTGGCAGGATAAAGAACATTACCTTCAACTTTATTCAAGCGGAAGCCATTGAACTTGCCATCTGCATCAAAATAGCCCAGACCATCCCCGTTGGCAAGGTCAGCCGAGAGCCGCGCCACAAACGATTTACGACGGCGGTCGTATGGCGCCGACACGACACCGACAGGCATACCGGCCCATTTAGGGGTATCAAGCGAGGCCATTCGCAGCGAGGCAGCCGGACGTCCATGAAGGAAATAATTTGTATAGCCGCGGTTAAACGTGCGGGCCAGATCGGGCACAAATGCCGTTGCACTGCGTCCGTAAGAGGCTCGGCATAAGCCTGGTGTACGGGCAATAATTGCGTCCAGAGCTCTCGAATATGCCGCAGTTACATTGGCAACATACCGACCGTCTTTAAGACGGCCCTCAATCTTAAATGAAGATGCCCCCGCCTTTATAAGTTCTTCCAGATTCTCCGATTGGTTAAGGTCGCGCAATGAGAGATAATGTTTTTCCGGAGCCACCACACGGCCATCCTTATCAACCAGCTCATAGGGCAGACGGCACATCTGTGGACATACGCCTCTGTTGGCGCTACGCCCCATGGCCACACAGCCGGCCTGGCAGTCGCCACTATAGCTTACACACAAGGCTCCATGAACAAACACCTCAACTGGCACTCCCGACGCGTCGGCACACGCCCGTATCTGGTCTGTCGAAAATTCGCGCGGCAACACAAGCTGGGAGAACCCAGCCTTGGCCAGCATGGCGGCCTTGGCGGGTGTGCGTATATCACACTGTGTGCTTGCATGCAAGGCGATAGGCGGCAGATTCATCTCCAGATAAGCCATATCCTGCACGATTAGTGCGTCAACTCCGGCTGCATATAGCTGACGGACAAGATTGGCGGCGTCTTCAAGCTCATTGTCGAAGAGTATAGTGTTCATCGTCACGTAGACACGTGAACGATAACGGTGAGCGAACTCCGCCAGGGCGGCAATATCGCACACACTGTTGCCGGCGGCCGCACGCGCGCCGAATGCCGGGGCACCGATATAGACGGCATCCGCACCGGCGAGAATGGCTATCCGCCCTACCTCAGCGTTGCGGGCCGGAGCAAGTAGTTCAAGTTTACGCATGTAGTCGGTCAAGAATAGAAAAAGCTTCCTCACGTGAGGCCTCTATACGCTCAGGACGATGAGCGTCGCTGTTCACAACAATGGTCACCCCACCTTCAACAAGCTGCGGCAGGTAACGTTCGCCAGGGAAAAAACGGCCATGTTCTTCGCGGGCCTTTGTGTTCAGCTCAATAGTGAGTTTCCGCTCTATAATCATGTCGATGAGCTGCTGCACAAGCCCACGGTAATGCGAGCCATCTTCGATACCCGGCGCGAAATATGAGGCGTTCTGCCCTACTTTATCAAAATGACCGAGTATATCGAATCCTCCGGCTTCAATCATGTCTCTCGACCGCGAGAAGAATGTATCAACCACATAATCAATATCTCCTCGGAAATGATCGCGCATACGACGCTTGAAACTATCGAAATGGCCGTCTATATCGACAGGTTCGCCTGCTTGCGACGGGATGAAATGCACCGAGCCTATGCGGTAGTCGAGAGGGAGCTCACGGAAATATGATACATGCGGGCCCCAGTCACTCCCTAGGTAATCAATCTCCATCGCTGAGTAGAACCGGCATGAAGCAAATTCCTCCATTTCTTTAATCCTGGCAACCTCTGCCAGAAAGGCCGGCACAGCGTCGAAGCTCATATTACATGGCGAAGCTACAGGCACCGGACTATGCGGGGAGAATCCGTAGTGGCGCATTCCACAAGCGACAGCCGCCCGGGCCATGGTCTCCATGTCGGCGCGGCCGTCGCAGAATTGCGTATGACTGTGAAAATTATATTTACGGGTAGTTGAAATTATACTTACGAAATCCATAATTAATATGCAACATCATGAATCAGACGCCCTGCGCGGCGGAGAACCTCATACCGGGCAAACAGAATCACGCAAATGGCATCGAGAACCGCAGCAACCGACACCCCGGCCGTCATCGGCAGCCCGAGGCCTTCAGGAGATGGAGCCACCAGAATATAGCTGAGCACTACCATGGTCATGAACACTGCCGGCACCAGACAAATCACATATGCCTTGCGATGGCGGGCCAGATATACTGTGGCAGCCCAGAGGGTGAAGGCGGCCAATGTCTGATTTGTCCATGCGAAATAACGCCAGAGCACATTGAAGTCAATCAGCATGAGCACAAATGTACATGCGAAGATAGGCACAGACACAATCAAGCGTTTCATGAGCCTGGACTGATCGAGATTCAAAAAGTCGGCAGCGATAAGACGAGCCGAACGCAAAGCGGTGTCACCAGTGGTAATCGGGGCAGCGATTACACCCAACAATGCCAGGAATCCTCCGAAGGCACCAAGCCATGTCACGGAAATATCCTGAACCAGCGCTCCGGCACCTGCATGGGTGCCCATATACTCCGTCAACCCTTCGTAACCTCCGGTAAAAGTGATTGCCGCAGCAGCCCAGATCAGAGCCACTATCCCTTCGGCAACCATAGCACCATAGAATACGGGCCGGGCCAAGCGTTCGTTTTTAAGGCATCGGGCCATCATCGGCGATTGTGTGGCATGGAATCCTGAAATAGCTCCACAGGCAATGCTGACAAACATCATCGGGAAAATAGGATGACTCTCGGGAGAAGAGTAACGGTTCCACAGACCTTCGCTGAAGCCGTCGGGAATAGTCTGTGAGCCGAAAAGGAGTACACCAAGCAAGCTCGCAGCCATAAAAAGAAGGGCAAAACCGAAGATAGGATAGAACCGACCGATAAGTTTATCAATCGGGAGAACTGTGGCCAGCATGTAATAGGCGAATATCACCGTAATCCAGAATACCGGCGTAGCCCAAGCGGGAGTCATGCCGGCAAGCAATTGAGCTGGAGTAAGGATAAAAACCGCTCCAACGAGGATAAGCAGCACCATCGATACGACACGCATGACAAGCTTGACAGCTGGGCCAAGTTCCCTGCCGACAAGTTCTGGCAGAGAATCACCCCCGCTGCGTATCGACATCATTGCGGAAATAAAGTCGTGCACGGCACCACCGAAAATAGTTCCGGCTACAATCCAAATGAAGGCTGCAGGCCCGAACATAACGCCCATGATGGCGCCGAAAATAGGCCCTAAGCCAGCTATGTTGAGAAACTGGATAAGGAATACCTTCCAGGTTGGCATTACAATGAAATCGATGCCATCGGCCTTTGTCTGGGCGGGCATAGGCCGCGAAGGGTCAACCCCGAATATCTTCTCGGCAATCAACCCATAGACGAAGTAGCCTCCGATAAGTACGGCCAGACTGATCAGTAGTGTTGTCATTCGCGTATCTCGGGAGTTGAGGTGGGGTTAGCCCCCAGTGTCTGGCGCATGGTCGTATCGGCCTCCATATTGCGCATACGGTAATAATCCATTATGCCCAGATTGCCCGAAAGGAATGCCTGAGCCATAGCCTTGGGCAACTCGCACTCGGCCTCGATAACCTTGGCGCGGGCCTCTTGAGCGAGAGCCTTCATTTCCTGCTCACGCGCGATGGCCATGGCACGACGCTCCTCGGCCTTGGCCTGGGCAATATTCTTGTCGGCCTGAGCCTGATCAATCTGGAGGGCGGCGCCGATGTTTCGGCCTATATCAATATCAGCGATGTCGATCGACAGAATCTCGAATGCTGTGCCGGAGTCGAGACCCTTGCGGAGCACAAGCTTGGAGATTGAGTCCGGATTCTCGAGCACAGTCTTGTGTGTCTCGGCAGAACCGATTGACGATACAATGCCTTCACCGACACGGGCAAGCACGGTATCCTCACCCGCACCACCGACAAGTTGACGGATATTGGCACGCACGGTTACGCGAGCTTTAGCTATAAGCTGGATGCCATCTTTAGCCACTGCAGTTACAGGAGGGGTATCGATGACCTTAGGATTTACGCTCATCTGCACAGCCTGGAACACATCGCGGCCCGCGAGATCGATGGCGGTGGCCATCTTGAAGCCGAGGTCAATATTGGCTTTAGAGGCCGACACGAGTGCATGAACCACGCGCTCAACATTACCACCGGCAAGATAATGAGCTTCCAGATCATCTCTGGTCACATCTTTAAGACCAGCTTTGTGAGCCTCAATCAGAGCCCGAACAATGACACTGGCGGGCACCTGACGGATGCGCATCAGCACAAGCTGCATCAACGAGATCTTCACCCCGCTTACTCTTGCGGAAATCCAAAGGAAAAATGGGCAGTAGTAGAAGAATACAATCAACAGTACTACCGCGAGAACGATGAGAAGAATTACTGTAATTTCCATTGTATCAGATTATTTGGTTTCAAGACGAATGGCAGCGTTACGCTGCGATACAATTCGGGTACGCATTTGCGCAGTTTCCTGCTCCGACTGGAGGATTGCATCGGCCACACTGCGGTCGCCTCGGCGGTAACGTTCCCTCAGGCCCTCTTCAGCCGCCAGATGCTTGCGCAGACCTGCCTCGGAGGCAAGGGCTTCAAGCATAGCCGAGCGTGCGCGCTGATTCCGGAAATCGCTAAGCCGGTAATATACCGAACCATTGCCAAGATCAAGCGCAAATGAAGGCTGCGCAGATGTATAGTCGGATGATGCATCGGTCTGCTCGGGCAATTTCGAGGCAAGTAAAGCCTTATAATCCACGCCCGGTTTCTGAGTAAGAGATATATCGGAGAGAAGAGCCAAAGCGCCGAGCTGCGGGTCGTCAGGATCTGCATTTACCCTCACCGACGATGGAATAAACACGTAGATAGTCACCTTGCCGGGAATCTGGGAACGGTCGCTCGCCCACCAGCCAAGGCCGGAAGCCTCATCAATGGCGAGCAGGTAGTCGTTGTAGGGCGAATTGTATGGCATACCGACATTCTGAGGCTGGTAATATTCTTTTCCGCCACCATCTGCATCGGTGCGACGTGTCATGAATATATCGTAACCGCCCAGTGAGTTTTCGCCATTGTTTGCGAAATAGAGGGTCATACCGTCGGGCATGAGGAAGGGGAAGAGGGCATCTCCACCTTCACCCAGTGATTTATCGAGCGGAGAGGTATGGTCGAGAGTTCCGTCATCGAGTATATCAGCGCCATATAAGGTGTATACACCCGACGTATCGGCTGCCGCCCAAAGAAGCTCACTTCTATTTTCAGGCATGTAGGCCATTGAGAGCTCGCTCTGAGAAGCTCCAGCTCCAAGACGGCTCACAGCATCGGCAGGCAGGAGACGCCCCGCCTCGGCTGAAAGTCGGTAAGCCCGGAAGAAATCCGCACTGTCGACGGTGATAGAGTCGACAATTTCAATACGTTCGACGCGGTCAAGCATATTCCGCATCTGAATCATGCGCGAAGTAAGCTCGTCATAGAGGGCCGGGGTAGATTTTTTCCCCTTTTTCAAAGCAGCTTCCCACTTGTCAAGATGCTCTTCGGCAGCCTCGACATCATATCGGTCAAGAGCCATTTCGGTAAGCATGCGTGAAGCTTCGGCCACTCCTCTACCCTCAGCTACGGTCAGCGGGCCCTTAGCCTGCGCAAAATCGCCTAAGGCATAAAGCGAAGCACCCAGAAAATAATTGGCATTTCCATCTTTAGGGGTCTTCTTGACCTGGGGGCGCATTTTCTCTACCACAGTTTCATACTCGCCCTGAGCATAGAGCTTACGGGCATCGTCGATAGGCCCTGCCCAAACTCCGGCAGCAATGGCTGCGAGGACAGCTGTATATATAAATCTCTGAAGTTTCATATTACAAATCTTGAGATTACAAAGGTACGAAAAAAAACTGACAACGGGAGAAACTACCATGAAATCCATCGGGATTATCCATCACCTCCTGTACAAAGAAGTTCCGGTCCATACTTTCCACTTCTAAGTATTCAACCCAAGCGGTTGAGGCCTTGTCAGTTTTTATCCTTTTAGTTTATAAATAGCCCATTCCGCAAGCCCTCGTGCAAGCAAGTATGCGTTGAAGGCCAACCATAGTGCATCATTACCCCATACGGTATGCAATGAGAAATACGTAATGAAAAAGACGAGGATGGCAACTCCCATCGAGATAAGCATGGCGCGCGTGGCTACAAGACCCACAAAAATACCATCCCAAATAAACGCCAGAAATCCGCATAATGGGATGATGGTTGCCCAAGCGAGATATTGCACCGCCAAGGCGACGACGCCTTTATCCTCAGCAAGCATAGCTATAAACCACTCTCCACAAACCGCGTACAGCAAGCCAAACAGGATGGCACACATCACACCGATAGTCAACAACGACTTGATCAAGGTCTTCAACATATCAGGTCGGCGCGCGCCTGCATATTTTCCTGCCAGAGCTTCTCCGGCATAGGCAAAACCATCCATGAAGAAGGAAAACAACATGAAGAGTTGAAGCAGAATCGCGTTGGCCGCCAATATATCTGCCCCCTGCAGCGCTCCGGCATGGGTGAACCATACCGTAACGGCGACTAAGCAACATGTACGGAGAAATATGTCTATATTGACCTTGAAAAAGGCCGCAAGCTCACTACGCCGCAGAAGTAGGGTTATGGAAGGCAACGCAGGCTTATAACGACGCCAAACAATTAGTCCTCCGGTCAAAGCTCCCAGCCATTGAGCCACCATGGTGCCGGTGGCCACGCCTTCTATCTTCCACCCGGCGCCGAAGACAAGCGTTAGACTGACGGCCACATTCACCACATTTGTGCTTATTGCCATCCACATGGCACCTTTTGAGTCCTGCATACCTATCAGCCATCCGGCAAGCGCATACGAGGCCATTACTGCAGGCGCGCCCCATATACAGATATAAAAATACCGGGCCGCAAGCGTTGCGGTCGCACCGTCGGCGTCCATAAAGTCGAGAACCACATCACAGAGCGGACGCGAAAGGACAATCATAGCCAAACCGACAGCCAAACCAATCAACAAAGCCCTATAGAGAATCAGCCGACACCGTAAAGTATCGGAGGCCCCGTAGGCCTGGGCTGTGAATCCGCTCGACCCCATGCGGAGGAAGTTGAATATCCAATACAACATATTGAACATTGTGCCTCCGATGGCTATTGCACTGATGTATACCGCGGCTCCGATATGACCGGTTATGGCCACATCAACAAGTCCGAGAATAGGGGTGGTAAGATTGGAGATTATAGCCGGAATGGCTATGGCAAGTATTTCTTTGCGGTGTCGCATGCCGTAAACTGATATGAAATTCCCGCCTGCCCTACCGCGGACAGACGGGAGATCAAATAACTTGGATATAATGTGCTTACTTGGCTTTCTTCGCTGCGAAATAGAGGTAACCGATAAGGGCTGCATATGCAAGCAGACCGAGGATCTGCGGAACAAACTCGCCGCCATTCGACGGAACTTCGGCACCACAGAAGATTGTGATGGCTGCAAACACACCGAAGAGGGCGCCACCGGCAATAAGACCCGACGAAATAAGAGTGCCGCGGTCGGTACGTGCGCGACATACCTCAGGATCCTTCGAGCTGTGGCTTACGAAGTGGTTAACAAGACCACCTACAAGCATAGGGGTGTTGAGATGGAGCGGGAGGAACATGCCGAGGCAGAACGCGAGGGCAGGCACGCCGAGCCAGTTGAGTATCAGAGCAAGTATGGCGCCGATGATATAGAGAGTCCACGGAGTGGCACCGCCCATCATCATCGGTTCGATAACCTTAGCCATGGCGTTAGCCTGCGGGGCAGCCATAGCGTCGGGGCCGGTAAAGCCGTAAACTTTATTGAGCATAAGCATAACGCCACCCACAGTGGCTGCCGACACAAGTGTGCCGAGGAATTTCCAGGTCTCCTGCTTCTTTGGAGTAGAGCCAAGCCAATAACCAATCTTGAGGTCAGTTACAAATCCGCCGGCCATTGACAACGCAGTACAAACCACACCGCCGAGCACCATAGATGCCACAATACCTGAAGTGCCGTTAAGACCGATAGCCACGAATACACCCGAGGCGATGATGAGGGTCATAAGGGTCATGCCGCTCACGGGGTTACTACCAACTATAGCAATTGCATTCGCGGCCACGGTGGTGAAGAGGAACGCGATGACAGTGACAACAACCCATGCCACCAGAGCCTGCCAGAAGGTATGGATTACTCCGAACCAGAAGAACAGCAATACACCCACCAGAGCAAGCGCAGAGAAGTATGCGATATGCTTCATGGAAATATCGGTCTGCCAGCGGGGAGTCGAGCCTTGTGTCTGAGCGCCCTTGAGCTCGCGGGCTGCCAGACCGACAGCCTGCGCGATAATGCCACGCGACTTCACGATGCCGATGATACCGGCCATGGCTATACCACCGATACCGATCATACGGGCATAATCGGCGAAAATAGCCGACGGGCTCATGGCGGCAATCTCAGGCGAGCCATACGCGCCCATCAGAGGGATGATAAACCACCATACAAAGATAGAGCCGGCAAAAATAACGAAGGCATACTTAAGACCTACAATATATCCAAGACCGAGCACGGCCGCACCGGTGTTGCAGGAGAAGACGAATTTGGTCTTGTCGGCGAGAGTCTGGCCCCACGAGTAAGCTGTAGTAGTCACAACTTCAGTCCACCATCCGAAAGTAGCCACGATATAATCATAAAGGCCACCGATGAGAGACGCCACAACCAGCAGTTTGGCCTGGCCACCATCCGCAGTCTTCGCGCCCTGGCCGCTGATGAGCACCTGGGTCGTAGCTGTAGCTTCGGGGAAAGGATACTTTCCGTGCATATCTTTCACAAAATACTTACGGAAAGGAATGAAGAAGAGGATACCCAGCACGCCGCCGAAGAGCGAACTGAGGAAGACCTCAAGGAAGTTTACAGTAATCTCAGGATGGCTTGCCTGAAGGATATAAAGTGCGGGCAAAGTAAAGATTGTACCTGCCACAATCACACCCGAGCAAGCGCCGATCGACTGGATTATGACATTCTGGCCAAGTGGATCTTTTTTCTTCAGCCAGCCGGAAAGTCCGACGGCGATAATGGCTATAGGAATGGCGGCCTCAAACACCTGACCTACCTTAAGGCCGAGGTATGCAGCGGCAGCACTGAAAATTACCGCGAGCACAAGACCGGTGATAACCGAATAAGGAGTGACCTCCGCATACTCGCGGGCCGGATGCATCACCGGGCGATACTCCTCATCGGCACCAAGCTCTACGAAGGCATTTTCCGGCAGATCGATAGGATCGACGTCTGCAGCGGGCACTTCGGGAAGTTTGTCCGTTTTTTTCATATTATCAGAAGGTTAAAGGTTATTTTGCGGGGATTTTGATTTTCTGGCCAACCTGAATCTGGTCGCCGGCGAAATTATTGGCTTTTTTAATCGCAGCCACTGTCACACCATATCTCTTGGCGATTTTTGAAAGGTTCTCGCCACGACGCACAGTGTGGGTCTGCGTCTTGGGCTTCGCTGTTGACGTGGTAGTCTGTTTCTTAGGCTTGGCAGCCTGAGCTTTTGCTTTAGGGGCAGGCTCGGGCTCTTTCACAGCAGGTTCGGGAGTAGATTCTGCCGCCGGAGCTGAAAATGCAGCTGCAACACTACCAGCCGCCGTAACTGTAGAATCGGCAGCCACCGAATCAGTCGGAGCAACCGGCGCACCGGAAACAGACACCGAGTCAGGCACGACAATATTTGTATTGACGGTATCGGGTGCAACTACATTTGCGGCTTCTTCAGCGGGAGCCTGGGGTTTATAGCGACGTTGCACGGTTTTGATTTTCAGCCTCTGACCAGCCTTCACACTCTTACCGATTTTATTATCCTTGCGGATTGCCGCAACAGTCACGCCGTATTTTTTGGCAATCTTGGCGAGAGTCTCACCTCTGGCAACCTTGTGGTACTGCACAACTTCCTCATCGTAATATTCACCTCGTGAGTCACGACCGGTAGCAGCGCCTGTGGCAGGCTCCACGATTCCGCGACGGGCATATTTAGCCGCATCGTGGTTGACGATGGAGTCTTCATTAACTATATACGCGTATGCCTGCAGCGAAGGGAGAACAAGTGAATAGGGCTTTATGTCGCCGGGGATGAGATCCTGACGGAACTGAGGATTAAGTGCTCGGAGTTCGGCAACCGGAATATCCATCACTTGCGAAATCTGGTCGAAATGCACGCGACGGCTTACATGCACCGTATCAATCACAATCGGGCGCTTGGCCAAAGCGGGAGAGATGTTGTGATCTTTATGATAGGTCATGATATAGTTGGCGGCAATAAAAGCCGGCACATAACCTCGGGTCTCGGCGGGGAGGAAGGGATATATCTCCCAGAAGTCGTGTTTACCATCTCCGACTCTCCTAAGGGCCTTATTCACATTACCGGGGCCGCAATTGTAGGCAGCGATGGCCAGCGACCAATCATTATATGTCTGATACAGCTGCTTGAGATATCTGGCTGCCGCATCGGAGGCAAGATATGGGTCACGGCGCTGATCGATAAGAGAGTTGACCTCCAAGCCAAGACCTTTTGCGGTTGCCGGCATGAACTGCCACAGACCGGCGGCGCCGGCTTTAGAGACGGCCGTAGGCACAAGGGCCGACTCGATAACCGGCAAGTATCTCAATTCGAGCGGCATGCCGTGACGCTCAAGCGCCTCCTCAAAAATAGGCATGTAATAAAGGCTCAAGCCAAGCATATTCTCGACGAGCTGACGCTTGTTGGCATAGAACCGGATAGTATTTTTCACCACCGAATTAAGCGGCATTTCAATCACAGTCGGCAAAGTAGAGAGACGCTCGAGCAGGACCTCGTCAGAGAAATCCTGTGACGAACGGCTGTCAGCCTCATAATCAAGCACGGTATAAGTCTGAAGATACCAGTTTTCAAGCATTGCACGGGTATCCGTTTCAAAACTCTCCGGAAGGCAAACAGTGGGCTGCATCGTATCATCTGAAACGGACAAGACCGAATCAGCGCCCCAGACAGGGAAGGCCGCACACGCGGCAGCCGCACCTATGATAAGATTAGTGAATATTTTCATTTACGTATTGACAGTTGATTCAGAAATTAAAAGCCCAGCACAACCCGACGGCAGGTTTCATTCCGCGGGCATCAGGGAATACAGCCGGAGCCCAGTCAAGCGACAGATCCGGGGAAATATCAAAGTGGGATAGAGAGGCATCGACATATGCGTCGACCATAGCCACCAGATAGACGCCGACCATGCATATGATACAGAGGTCGCGGTTTCTACGGTAGAAATTTTTGCGTGACTGGAGCACATTAGTCAACCATGTGTGGTCAAGGTCACTCTCCTGCGTGGTCGGAGGGAAGAAATCCATATACGATTTGGTATTGGGGTCACTGTCCATGATGTCGCGGTATGCCTTTGTATAATCGTTCAGCATCCCGTTGTTCCATGTCGTGGCGTACCCTAATCCCATATAGGCACCTATCACAATAGGCAGTTTCCAATAACGACGGTTGTAGAGCTGTCCGAGTCCGGGGAAGAGGGCAGCCATCCATACGGCACGGTTGGGGTCAGGATTAAATACCTCTTCCCGTTCCTCCCAGCGGTCATAAGCAGTTTCTTTCACCACCGGAACCTCTTCCTTCACAGTGGCCGCATCAATCTGAGCATCACCCAATAAGATGCGGATGCTGTCGGGTGCCTCGGCGATTGTATCGGTCGTATTGTGATGCCGTTTCACAGGCATTCTATGGTCTGGAGCCTGCGCAGCTGCATTGAGCGCCATACACGCACAAAGCACGCAAAGCCCGTTGCGGACAATGCGTGCGATATTTTCACGTATATTGCCAAGCCTAATTATCATCTTGTTGTTTCAAAGAATCAAATAGGGTTATAAGCCTCTCAAGCTCGTCTTCGTTCTTGAATGGGAAAGTGATGCGTCCTCGTCCTTGCTTGTCACAGGAGAACTGCACCGGCGTGCGGAATGCCGAGGAAAGATGGCGTTTAAGCACGTCATAGTCACTTGGCTCATATTTAGCAGCCGGGCGCTGTTTCTCCGCTGCAAGCCCATTCTCGTAAGCTTTGGCGAGCTCCTCTACCCTGCGCACCGAAAGACCCTGCTTCAGAATCTCATTATACAATTTCAGCTGCAAAGCCGGATCGGAGATTGTGAGCAGCGCACGCGCATGCCCCATATCGACACGTTTATCACGAAGGCCAAGCTGCACTTCCGCAGGGAGCTTAAGCAGGCGTAAGAAGTTGGCAATAGTGGCACGTTTCTTACCGATACGCTCACTGAGGCGTTCCTGAGTAAGATTGTATTGATCGATGAGCTTACGGAAGGTCAAGGCAATTTCTATCGCGTTCAGATCTTCGCGCTGTATATTCTCGATCAAAGCCATCTCCGTGAGCTCGGCATCGTTTGCTGTGCGGATATATGCCGGCACAGATTCGAGGCCGGCCATCAAAGCCGCACGGTAACGGCGCTCGCCAGCTATAATCTGATATGAGTCGCCTCCGGTCTTTCTCAGTGACAGAGGCTGTATTATACCGATCTGGCGTATTGAGGCGGCCAGCTCCTCCAGCGACTCATCGTCGAAATTTATTCGGGGCTGATCGGGATTAGGAGATATGGATGCCAGAGGGATGTCATTGATTGCCGACGAACCACTTGCGGGAACATCGTCCATCGATATAAGCGAGTCGAGACCTCGCCCGAGGGCATTGCGTTTTACAGACATTTTAGGTTAAGCTCTGATCAGATTATGATGCGCGTCGCTGGCGACGGGCGTTTTTGGATATTAATTCTTTCGCAAGCAAGACATGGCTGGTGGCTCCGCGGCTTTCCGAGTCGTAGAGCAATGCGGGCAGACCATGACTTGGAGCTTCACTTAGCCTGATATTGCGGGGAATGACAGTATCGAAAACCATTTCGGCGAAATGCCCCTTTAGCTCTTCATAGATTTGATTTGCAAGGCGAAGGCGGGCATCGTACATTGTGAGGAGGAAGCCCTCGATCTCAAGATGCGGATTAAGCCTCGACTTGATGATGCGGATGGTATTCAACAACTTGCTGATACCTTCGAGGGCAAAATATTCAGCCTGAACAGGAATGATGACAGAGTCAGCCGCCGTAAGGGCATTGACGGTGATAAGGCCAAGCGAAGGAGAACAATCAATTATAACGTAATCATATTTTTCCTTCACGGGCTCAAGCAAGCGCTCAAGCACACGCTCACGGTCGGGCTTGCTGATTAACTCAATCTCCGCTCCGGCAAGATCGATGCGCGATCCGACGAGATAAAGGCCATCCATACAAGTGGGCACTTCCGAGCCGTCGACCGGGTATCCGTCGACCATACACTCGTAAATCGATGAAGTCATCGTGCGTGGATCAATTCCGTAGCCAGAAGTCGCATTAGCCTGAGGATCGGCGTCGATAATCATCACCTTCTTTCCCTCTGCAGCTAAAGAAGCCGCAAGGTTGATTGTAGTGGTAGTTTTTCCGACGCCTCCTTTCTGATTGGCGATCGCTATGATTTTTCCCATATAAAACAGGTGTGTGAGAGATTAGGCCACAAAGTAACGAAATATTCGTGAAACGCGAAAATTTTGTTCCACGAAATTTCACCAATGTGTTGATAACTCCTCTTTTTGTTGATAAGTCAAAGCATCAAGACAGGCCCCAACACTATAAAAATTCCGGTCGGCTTATGACAAGAATTTTAGGCACGCTGACAACGTCAAAAAAATCAAAATATAACTCACGAATATACAAGCCGTTACGCGTCAAGCGAAAAATTTTTCGCCTAACAGCAACAAAAAAAGTTGAAAAAAGTTTTGGTCATTCAAAAAAATGTGTCTAACTTTGCACTCGCAAACGGCGGGATAGCTCAGTTGGTTAGAGCGTCGGATTCATAACCCGGAGGTCACGAGTTCAATTCTCGTTCCCGCCACACCTAATAAACCAATCATCGCATAAAGCCGAAGCATAACGCTCCGGCTTTTTTCATACCCTCACACGATGAAACATCAACTACTGCTTCGCGTCGAGTTTGTGAATCATTTGAAAGGTGGATTGATTCACCTCGGCCTTGTGGCTCCCGACGGCTCAGATCTGCCGTACATGGCCCCCGGACAATTTGTTGAAGTGGCCGTCGACAAAGCAAAAGTGCTGCTCAACCGCCCGTTCTCTATTTTCAATTTCACCCCACGTATGCTCGAATTGCTCGTAAAGCCCTTAGGTCGCGCGAGCGATGCACTTGGCCAATATGAGTCAGGCGATACACTTAGAGTCATCGCGCCATTAGGCCGTGGATTCTCGCAGCCAGACCAGACTGCCAAGGTGCTGCTTGCCGGCGGTGGCGTGGGTGTTGCACCACTTTATTACCAGGCCCGAGCGCTCAATGAGCGGGGAATACGCCCCACCTTGGTTTACGGCGAGCGCACCGCCCCCGACTCTACCCTGCGCAAACTGCTGGCAGAGGTTGCAGACCTCCATATCTGCACAGACGACGGCTCTGAGGGGCATCACGGATTCATGATGACACATCCCGCCATAACCGAAGGAAATTACACCATCATGCAGGTATGTGGCCCCATGCGCATGATGCAGAGCCTCCATGCTATGTACGCCGGAGGTACTCTCCACGCCAAAGAGGCCGAGTTTTCGCTTGAGAATAAAATGGCTTGCGGCCTGGGCGCCTGCCTTTGCTGCGTAGAACAAACCACCACCGGAAACCGATGCGTATGCACCGATGGCCCGGTATTTAATGCAAACGAACTGCCATGGTAGACTTATCGACACGAATCGGATCACTCGAATTAAAAAATCCTGTACTGACAGCCTCGGGCACCTTCGGATACGGGCTGGAATACGCTGATTTTATCGACCTCTCACATCTCGGAGGTTTTGTAGTGAAAGGAACTACACTTGAGCCTCGCGAAGGCAATCCTTATCCACGTATGGCCGAGACTCCAATGGGTATGCTGAATGCCGTCGGCCTACAAAACAAGGGCGTCGATCATTTTATCGACCATATCTACCCGCAGATAAAAGATTGCGGATCAGAAGTTATCGTAAATGTTTCAGGTAAGTCGGTTGCCGACTACGCCGCCACTGCAGAAAAACTATCAGCTCTTCCGGGGCTGAACGCAATCGAACTTAACATTTCGTGCCCTAACGTTAAGCAAGGCGGTATGGCATTCGGAACCACATGTGACGGTGCCGCATCCGTTGTTGACGCAGTACGCAAGGTGTGGCCACGCCATCTGATGGTCAAACTTTCGCCTAACGTCACCTCTATAACCGACATAGCCAAAGCCGCAGAAGGCGCCGGTGCCGACAGTCTTTCGCTGATTAATACGATGCTCGGCATGGCTATCGACATAGAACGTCGTAAGCCGGTTTTATCTACCGTCACCGGAGGTATGTCAGGCCCGGCAGTGAAGCCCGTAGCCGTACGCATGGTTTGGCAGGTTGCCAAGGCTGTGGGCATACCGGTAGTAGGTCTGGGTGGCATCTGCACAGCCGAAGACGCCATAGAGTTTATCATGGCCGGTGCCAGCGCCATCCAGGTAGGCACAGCAAACTTCATCGACCCAACCGTCACCCAGAAAATAATTGACGGCATGGAGTCGTGGTGCGAACGTCACGGCGTAAGCCGCTTACTGGACTTACGCGGAATCTGCTGATTTAAATCAGGAACCAAACTGCAGCCTGTACATCAAGGCTGTAAGATCGATAATCGGGAGTGGTCGGAAGCGCAGCTGAGTGTCAGCAGTGCGCACCGCCACCACTCCCCTCAGTGAACCGACGGCTATGCCAAGCATAGTGGTCATCACCTTACCGGATACAATCACTTCCTCGCCTTGCAATGCAATAATATCGCGCAGGCCTGGAATCTCAAAAGTTGCGACTACCGAGCACGAAAGGACGCGGGTTCTGATCAAACCGATGACGGCCACATATGAACATGTGACGACGAGACTGATCAGCGATCGATCGAAATCCGGCACAGCTCTCACATTCAAATCCACATTCACCGGGGTCCGTCCGAGCCGTCTGATGGCCCGGCGGTTTATTGCCGTTGCGCCTTCTACTTCGCGCACCGAAACAAGGCTGAGATTAACAGGGGTATCTTCCATATAAGTTATAACACGCCCCCGGCATATTGTGTTGGGCCTGCGGGCATGCAAATATAAGCATAAGTCGACTTCAATCCAAAATTTATTTCCGCCAAAGGCTCCGAGCCCCTCCTCCAACACCTCTAAAAGGCACAATTGTAGTTGCTATATCAAATAAATTTCGTAATTTTGTCATGCTATGATTCGGAGAGTACTCATCAGCTTGACTATATGCATTCTTGTTGGCGTACATGCCAGCGGGAGTCTTCTTGCGGACTCACTCATGCGCGAACTCGAGGCCGTACTCGACAACCGCAGTCATTATCAGGCCTTGAAAGAAGCTGAACTTGACTCACTGCGGAGTATCTACGACAACTCCACTGATGATGTAAGCCGATTCTATGCCCTCGGGGAACTTTTGGATGCCTATGCCCCTTATAACACCGACTCGGCATTGGCAATCAGCCGCCGCCGCGAAGCCACAGCCCGCCGCACTGGCGACTCAGTGCTTGTGACAAACGCGCGCATGAATCAGGCTAATATACTTATAGCAAACGGCATGTATAAGGAAGGTCTTGATATTCTATCGACCGTCAATTCCTCCAAGCTTCCCTCTTATCTCAAGCCATTCTACTTCCACATCAACCGCACGCTCTACGGACTGCTGGCAGACTATTCTGTCGACAGCGCCTACACATACGAGTATTACAAACTGACCGACAACTACCGGGATTCTCTGCTGAGGGTCAACGAGCCAGGCTCTCTGCCATATGCAGTAATGCTCGCCGACCGCTACAATGCACATGGCGCACCGGAGGCAGCAGTGAAAACACTTACCACATTTCTCGACTCCAATCAGGTCAACGAACACGAACGGGCAATCTGCGCGTGGACACTTTCGGAGGCCTATGCACAGCTGGGCGATACCGTACGCCAAAAGGAACAGTTGATCATCTCGGCAATAGGCGACATGAAGGCTGCCGTACGTGAATATGTATCTATGCGTCAACTTTCGTTGTTGCTCTATCATGAAGGTGACTTGGAGCGGGCTTACCGTCTGCTAAACATTTCCATAGCCGACGCCACCGAATGCAATGCCCGCCAACGCATAATCGAGCTAAGCGAGACATATCCGACTGTCAACTCCATCTATGTGGAGACAATCAACAAACAACGACGCTCACTCATGTGGCTTGTAGTGATTATCACCATATTGCTGCTCTTCCTTGGAGTCGTGCTCTGGCGTCTGCGCGGTCAGATGAAGCAACTCGCACGGTCAAGGCAGACCATAGCTGAGTCAAACGATCGCCTTAATACCCTCAACATCGAGCTTATCCACTCCAACGAGAAACTCTCTGAGGCCAATCGGTCAATAGCCGAAAACTCCAGGCTCAAAGAAGTGTATATCGGGCGGTATATGGATCAGTGCCTAAGCCATATAGAAAAACTTGACTCATACCGTAAATCACTGGGCAAACTCGTATCGGCTGGTAAATCGGCCGAAATAAAGGCTATACTAAAATCACCTGTCGATGTAGAAGATGAACTGAAAACCTTCTACGATAATTTCGACAAGACCTTCCTCAGCCTTTTTCCCACCTTTGTATCGGATTTCAACCGTCTGTTATTGCCTGAGGAAGCCATTGTTCCTAAAAAAGAAGGCAGCTTAACCACGGAGCTGAGAATTTTCGCCCTCATACGTCTGGGAATCTCCGACAGCGACAGCATTGCCAAGTTCCTCAGGTACTCCCTGACAACCATCTATAATTACCGCACGAAGGTACGCAACAAAGCGGCCGGCGACCGCACCAAACTGGAGGCAGAAGTTATGAAAATTGGCCGCCCGAGCGAAGAATAGACCCTTAATATACCCTCATTTTTCACTACTTATTACCGGGGAAGTCAGACAACCATCACCCTAATACACAACATCTTAACACTTCAATACATCTAAAAATACCTACTTTTTCATTGAGAGCCGTTGCATGAGCGCGCGGCCCTCTGTAATTTTGCATCAGGTAATCAGTAAAAACCTTAAACCAATACTAAATAATGAACAAGTGCAAAAAACTCATGGGAGCCCTGTTGCTCCTGACCATGCTGTTCTTCTCAGTTCTCGAAGGAAGGGCCCAGCAGATGAGCGTGTCCGGCACTGTCACTGACCCGGCTGGCGAACCCCTGATAGGCGCTGGCGTGACAGTAAAGGGTCAGAAGACCGGAGCAGCCACCGACATTGATGGTAACTTCTCGCTCATGGCCGACGCTAACTCCACATTGCAAGTCTCGTATGTTGGCTTCATGACGCAGGAAGTACCTGTAGACGGCCGAAGCCATATCACTATCGTACTCGAGGAAAATAATGAGATTCTCGATGAAGTTGTAGTGATCGGTTACGGCACGATGGACAAAAAAGAACTTACATCTGCCATCTCACACGTAGGCGAAAAAGACTTCCTCACCGTAAGCTCACTCGACCCTTCGATGATGATCCAGGGCAAGGTTCCCGGCGTATCAATCACCAATACCGGCGCAGGCGACCCCAACAACCAGGCCAGCATCCAGATCCGCGGTGTATCATCGCGCTCGGCAGGCCTCGGGCCCCTTATTGTGATTGACGGTGTTCCCGGAGGCAACCTCACCAACATTAACCCGAACGACATTGCATCGTTCGACGTCCTCAAAGACGGAGCTGCGTCGGCCATCTACGGCACCCGAGGCTCTAATGGCGTAATCCTCGTAACGACCAAAAAAGGCACGAAGGACGGCAGCGTACACACCACCTACTCCGGCACAGTTGTATGGGATGTGGTGAAGAAAGAGCTTAACATGATGAACGCGCAGGACTACCGTGAAGTACGTCTCGGCTGGGGCGACACCGGCGTGGATCTCGGCGGAAACGACGATTGGCTCGATGCAGTTACACGCACCGGCTTCACCACCCAGCACACACTCTCGCTCAGCGGCGGTAACGAACGCAGCAATTACCGCGTGAGCGCCGACTACCGCAACGCCAACGGTATCGACCTCCGCTCACACCGTGAGGAATATGGCGCACGCGCAGCCGTGATGCACACCACCAAAGGAGGTCTCTTCACAGTGTCGCTCAATGTTGCACCGCGTATCATTTACCGCGACAACGCCGATTGGAGTGTTTTCCGTAATGCCATCGAGGCAAATCCGACCACACCGATTATGGATCCGGAGAATCCCAACCGTTATTATAACTTCCAGGGTCAGGTTGTGGGCAGCAACCCCGTAGAGCTCATGAAACTTGAAAAGGACCATGCCGACACCAAACTTCTTGACTGGGATGCCACGCTGAAGCTTAATCTCCTGCCCCTCCTTGCCAAGGACTCCGACAGCCGCCACAATCTTTCGACCCAGATAATGTTTGCTGATCATCAATACAGCAACAATAACTCCTGGTTCCGCCCATCGACAAGCACACTTGCCACCAACAACGGATATGACGGCGAGGCCAGCCGCTCATATAGCAAAGAACGCCAGTACGTGCTCGAATGGCTCGCCAACTACAGCGTACGCTTCGGCAAAAACAATATCAAGGCTATGGCGGGCTACTCCTACCAGTATTCGCAATACTCCGGATTCAGCGCCGAGAACAAGGATTTCCCTAACGACGGCCTCGGCCCCGATAACCTGGGCTCCGGCGAACTTGCCAAAGAAGAAGGCGAAGTGCTCATGTCAAGCTACAAGAACGACGCCAAACTTATTTCTTTCTTCGGCCGCGTAAGCTATGACTATGCGGGCAAGTACCTCGTAACAGCTTCACTGCGACATGAAGGCTCATCAAAATTCGGCACAGACCATAAATGGGGTAATTTCCCCGCCGTATCGGCCGGCTGGCGCATCTCCGAAGAAGAATTCATGAGCGGCGCCGAGTGGCTCAACGACCTCAAGATCCGCGCCGACTACGGTGTGACCGGTAATCAGGACTTCGGAAGCTACATCTCGCTTAACACCATGACAGGCTTCGGCTATTATATCTATAACGGTAAGTACTTCCAGGTATGGGGCCCATCGAAAAACGTCAATCCTGATCTGCGCTGGGAGAAAGGCCACAACTGGAACGTAGGTATCGACTTCTCGATGTTCAACAACCGTTTCTTCGGTTCACTCAACTACTTCAACCGCCGCCAGCAGGATCTTCTCGGAAACTACAAGGTTTCCGTACCTCCTTATCTCTTCGACGAGACCTTCGTCAATGTAGGCACGATGAAGAATACCGGCTTTGAATTCGACCTCAATTTCACAGCCGTGAACACCCGCGACTTCTCGTATGACTTCAGCGTGGTAGGCTCAACAATGAGCAACAAATTCGTTGACTTCAGCAACTCGCAGTATATAGGCCAGGACTTCTACAACGAATGCGGAACTGAGGACCCCTATCCATTCTACAACCTCCAGCGCATAGAGAAAGGCCAGTCACTTGGTAATTTCTACATGTGGCGCTATGCCGGTATTACCACCGAAGGCGAATGGCTGATCTATGACAAGGACGGCGACATTATCCGTGCCAGCCAGGGAACAGACGACGACCGATGTGTGGTCGGCAACGGTATGCCGAAATTCACTCTTTCAACGAGCCATAACTTCCGTTACCGTAACTTCGACCTCGCCCTCTTCTTCCGCGGAGCCTTCGATTATGACATCTTCAACATCCACGATTTCTACTACGGCACCCGCAATTTCACAGGCAACGTATTGCGTAAAGCCTATGGAAAGAACTTCGACATATCGCCGTCGGCTAATCCGGTGGTAAGCGACTACTTCCTGGAACGCGGCGATTACTTCAAGCTCGACATGAT
Organism: uncultured Muribaculaceae bacterium; assembly: GCA_910586595.1. Taxonomy (GTDB): domain Bacteria; phylum Bacteroidota; class Bacteroidia; order Bacteroidales; family Muribaculaceae; genus CAG-873. The sequence continues at coordinate 71,408 of CAJUJB010000008.1, forward strand.
CACACTTGGCTATACACTCAACCTCCAGAAATGCCGCTTTATCGATAAGGTACGCGTATATGGAACTGTAAAGAATGTATTCACCATAACCAAGTTCAGCGGTGTCGACCCCTCATCCTATCAGGTCAACGGTCTTACACCCGGTGCCCAGGGCTCGCGAACCTATTACCCTCAGACCCGCCAGTTCATCGTAGGCCTCCAGCTTGATTTCTAATCACCCAAACCTAAGAAACATGAAACTTCTCAACTATATAGCAGCTGCAGCCATTGGCGCCTCCATCCTCGGCAGCTGCACCAACCTCGACGAGACCCTCTACGATCAGGTTGGCTCATCAAACTATTACAACACCAAAAACGACGTGATACGCGCGGTGTTCCGCCCCTTCGAGCACGCATATTGGAGCATCTGCAGCCGTCACGTGCTGAACGAACTCCCCGCCGACCAGCTCATCACCCCCACACGCGACGGATGGTGGGATGACGGAGGCAAATGGCGCCGTCTACACTACCACCAGTGGGATGTTGAAGACGGAGGCGATGCGCAGACCGAGTGGAACGGATGTTTCCAGGGCATCATGCAGTGTAACTATGTAATCGAAGACCTCGCCAAACTCGATCCGGAAAAATTCGGCTTTTCACAAGCAGAGTTTGACAACCTGGCAGCCCAGTGCCGCGCACTACGCGCCTGGTTCTATATCCGTCTTCTCGACGGCTTCCGTAACATTCCCCTGGCTGTAAGCTTCAACGATGTATCACAGAATTCAGATGGCCAGGTAGAGCCCAGCGTCATCTTCAAATTCATCGAGAGTGAGCTCAAAGACTGCATCGAGCTGCTTACTCAGAAAGAAGGCCTCGGCACACAGAGCCGCATACAAGGTCAATGGACAAAGGCCGGGGCCGCAGCGCTGCTCGTGCGCCTCTACCTGAATGCCGAAGTATATATTGGCGAAGACCATTATAACGACTGCGCAACCGTGGCCCAGAATATTATTGACGGTGTCTATGGCCCGTATGCCGTGGCCGACCGCTGGGATGCGGCCTTCGACTGGGATAACGACAACTGCGACGAAGTCATCTTCGGTTTCCCCGGCTCACAGGGCTACTCCTTCTGGCATTATCAAGGCGACACCTACTGGTGGACAGTGCCGGCACGCGCACGTTACTATTTCAATGACCGCAAAGCCAAAGCCGGTGACCACAACACCAAGTATGCCGCATCGCCGAGCTACGACCTCAACGGCCAGCTATACACCTATGAGTTAGGAATGCCCGTGCAGAACTTCCGCAAGTATGAAGGAGACGAGCGCATGAAGCTCTACCGCAACCTCGGAGACAGCCGTCGCGAAGGCATGTTCCTCTATGGTTATCTTGAATACATCGATGAGTCAGGCGCCACCAAACGAGTGCAGGCCCCCGAGCAGCCCTACGACCTCTATATACGCGATGCAGTGGGCCGTTTCCTCAGCCTTGACCCCGGCAAATGGCCAGCCGACAAAACCAGCAACCTTGCAAACGGAGACCATAATTCAGGATGGCACTTTGCCAAATATCCCTTCTACAGCGACGAGGACACACACCAGATGGAGAGCGACTACACCGAGATCCGTCTGCCCGAAATAATATATTCGCTTGCCGAATGCCGTCTCCGCAGTGGTAAGAAGAGTGAGGCCGCCAAGCTCCTCAACAGTGTACGCCGCCGCAATTACCCGGCTGAAAACCTTGACGCTGTACTCTACTCTCCCGAAGGTAAAGTTGCCCTTGATGAAAAAGAAATGCTTGATGAATGGGGTCGCGAATTCTTCGCGGAAAGCCGCCGCCGCATCGACCTGATACGTTACGGCAAATTCTGTAGTGGAACATGGTGGGATAAGACCCCCGACGCAGACCGCCACACAGAGATTTTCCCGATCATGCGTCCTATTCTCAACTCCAATCCTTCACTGGTGCAAAACCCCGGTTATAACAACTAACAGGCCCATTTACAATGATGAAAACTCACTATATATTACCCGTCCTCACAGGGCTTATTCTGGCAGCCTCGGCCACTTCCTGTGAAGATGAGAAAGACTTGATAATAATCGAGGGGAATCTTCCTATCAAGACCTCGACACTTTACATGGTAGGCGACGCAACACCGTCAGGCTGGAGCATCGATACCCCCACCTCATTTGAGGCAACAGAAGAAGATCCGCTGGTCTTCCTCTGGGAAGGCTCGCTCAACACCGGAGAGCTCAAGCTGTGCCTCACGACCGGCAGCTGGGATGCGGCCTTCATACGGCCCAAAGTTGCAGGCACAGAGATAAGCTCAACTGCGATAGACAATGCGGAATTCAAGATGCATGCAGGAGACCCCGACGACAAATGGGTAGTGACCGAAGCCGGCGTATATAATCTCACGTTTGACCTCCGCAACTGGACTATGAGCACCGCCTATATAAGCGCACCTCCAGCCGCAGTGATAGAACCGATCAAGGCTGATGCCGTATACATCGTAGGTGACGCGGCTCCTTGCGGATGGAACATTGATGCCCCGCTGGCGCTGGAAAAAGTATCGGAATACCTTTTCCGCTACGAAGGTCAGCTCAATAAAGGCGAACTTAAGGCCTGCACAACAACCGGTAGCTGGGATGCTTCATTTATACGTCCGTCAAGCAATGGCGTTGTAATCAACAAGCAAGGCGTAGCTGCGTCAGACTTCGTATACACAGCTTCTCCAGATAACAAGTGGATTGTTGAAGATGCCGGAAACTATGTTCTTGAATTCAACCTGGAGACATGGACAGTGTCTGCAACCTTTACCGGAGAGATTGTGAACGACCGTAACCCGATCGAGACCTCTACCCTCTTCATGATCGGCGATGCAACTCCCGGCGGATGGAGCATGGATGATGCGACCGAATTTACGCGTGACAGCGATAACGGCTACATATTCACCTGGGAAGGCGAACTCGTAGAAGGTTCAATGAAGGCATGCACCGAGCGCGACGGCACATTCTCGTGCCCCTTCATTCGCCCAGCTTCCGCAAATGTGGAAATCTCGAGCAACGGAGTGGCCTCGCCTGAGATTGTCTATACCACCTCTCCTGATGACCAATGGAAAATCACCGAAGCGGGCACTTACCGCATTGTATTCGACCTTGAGAACCTTACAATCAGCGCGACAAAAACCACAAGTTCCAATCCTGGAGAGGAAGAACCTACCCAGCCCGAAGAACCCGGAGAAGAAAATCCTGACGCCATTGAGACGTCGACTCTCTTTATGATAGGTGACGCCACCCCCGGTGGCTGGAGCATGGATGACGCAAGCTCGTTCACCGTTGATTCTGAAAACAAATATATCTTCACATGGGAAGGCAAGCTCACCACAGGAGAAATGAAGGCATGCCTGCAACCCGACGGAACCTTCTCGTGCCCCTTTATACGCCCAACCTCCGACGGCGTGAAAATCGGCAAGGACGGTGTTGAAGATCCGCACTTCGTCTACACTACCGATCCGGACCACAAATGGAAAATCACAGACGAAGGCAATTACCGGATTATCTTCGATCTCGAGAATCTGACTATTGAAGCCAAATACCTTGACTAAACACTCATGACAATGAAAAATCATATGCCTGCAATATGCTCGGCCATCGCACTCGGAGCAGCACTTGCCGCCTGCTCTAATGAAATTGAAATGCGTCGGCCACCAAAATACGAACTGCCCGATCTACCTGTGGTAGAAAATATACACACATACAAGGCTCCTCTTTACTGGAGCGTGTATGAATATTGCTATGACCGCGAACAAAGCGGAATGGCAAACTCCGACATGGATATCACACCCGAACAGTGGGATGAAATTATCGACTGGGTGGCTACAGAACTGAAACCTTATGGCTACGACATGGTGTGCACAGACGGTTTCATTCCGATGCTTGCAAAAGACGAGACCGGCTACATGACCCATTACGGCTCAATGTCGCTCAAAGACCTCGTGGCAAAATGCAAAGCAAAAGGCCTTAAGGTCGGTGTGTACGACAACCCACTTTGGCTCCACGGGCCCAATGACACCAAGATAGAAGGCACAGATTATACTTTCGGAGGCCTTTATTATAACGGCACAGATGAAATCACCAATCCATCAGCCAGCAACATGTGGTTCAACTGGGCAATTGCAGAGCACGCCGGTTGCCGTGAATATATCGATGGCTTCTTCAAACATTATTCAGAACTCGGCATCGACTATATCCGCATGGACTTCCTTTCATGGTATGAGGATGGCAAAGACCGCAATATCGGTATAGTTGGTCACGGCTACGGCCGCGCAAGCTATGCGCGTGCCCTCTCCTATATCGCTGAGTCGGCAAAAAAATACGGCATCTTCACCTCGCTTGTTATGCCCCACCTCTACAACGACGCTGAAGTCGAAGCCCTCTACGGCAACATGGTGCGCATTGTGGCCGATACAGCAGGTGGCGGATGGTGGCACTATTCCTCGGCCGACCGCGGAAAATCGTATGCCAACTGGCCCAACTGCATGAACATGTTCGATGGCTTCACCTATTGGTCGCATATCGCAGGTAAAGGCAAAGTGATACTCGACGGCGACTTCATTCGCCTCAACAAGTTTGACACTGATGCCGAACGAGAGTCAGTCATATCGCTGCAACTCATGGCAGGAGGCCCTGTAACGGTTGCAGACCAGCCCTCGACCATAGGCGATCTCGTACATTTCTATACCAATGAAGAAATGCTCGCGCTGAACAAAGACCGCTTTGTAGGACGCCCAATGTCTGACAAACTCAACGATGCTGGCAATCTGATCTGGTACGGACAGATGTCAGACGGCAGCTATGTAATCGGCTTCTTCAACCGCGATGACAATGCCATCACACTTAATGCCGAACTCAGCGCACTTGGCATCACCGGAGAATGGAACATGCGCGACCTCTGGCGCCATACCGACGAAGGCAAAGCACCCTCGACCATCAAGGCGACTATTCCTGCACATGGATGCAAAATCATAAAACTCACCAAGTAATCTAACTTCAAGCAATGAATAAGACTCATTTTCCGGTCATAGCGGCCGCTATGGCAGGTCTTGCACTGACAACACCCTGCATTAAGGCAGCTGACATAAGCTCTCCCGGCGGAATCGTATCAGTGCACGCAGATGTGGATGGAGGCCGTCCTTTCTACGAAGTTTTCTATAAGAATCAGCCGGTAATCAAGCCCTCGACGCTGGGCTTCGAGATTGTAAACGCCGACAACCTGCTCGACGGATTTGAAGTCGCATCTGTGTCGACCTCATCGTTTGACGAAACTTGGCAACCGGTATGGGGCGAGAACAGCCATATCCGCAACAATTATAACGAATTGCTGCTCGAACTTAAGCAAGCCCGCAGCGGCCGTCTGATGAACATACGCTTCCGTGTCTATGACGACGGAGTAGGCTTCCGCTACGAATTCCCCCAGCAATCGGCTTTAAACCACTTTGTGGTCAAAGAAGAACACACTCAGTTTGCCATGACCGGCGACCACACCGCCTGGTGGATTGCAGGAGACTACGATACTCAGGAATACGATTACACAGAGAGCCGCCTCAGCGAGATACGTGGAAAAATGGACGAGAGTATATCCAGCAATGCCTCGCAGACTCTTTTCTCGCCCACCGGCGTGCAGACTTCCCTGCAGTTAAAGACCGATGACGGCCTTTATATCAACCTTCATGAAGCAGCCTTGGTTGACTACTCGTGCATGCACTTGAATCTTGATGATGAAGCCCTGGTATTCGAGTCATGGCTCACTCCTGACGCACAAGGCAACAAAGGACACCTCCAATCGCCCACACACAGCCCCTGGCGCACCGTGATGGTAAGCGACGATGCACGCGATATTCTGGCGTCGAATCTTATCCTTAACCTCAATGACCCCTGCGCATATGACGACACTTCATGGATCAAGCCAGTGAAATACATGGGCGTATGGTGGGAAATGATCGCCGGAGGCAAACAATGGTCATATACCTGGGATGTTCCATCGGTAAAACTTGGAGCACTTGACTACACTTCAGTAAAGACACATGGTCAGCATTCGGCCAACAACGACAATGTAAAAAAATACATTGACTTCGCTGCCGAGCATGGTTTCGACCAACTTCTGATTGAAGGCTGGAACGTAGGCTGGGAGGACTGGTTCGGAAACTCGAAAGATTATGTATTCGATTTCCAGACCCCCTACCCAGACTTCGACATCGACATGCTTAATGACTATGCTCACTCCAAGGGCATAAAACTCATGATGCATCACGAGACCTCCGGCTCGATCCGCAATTACGAACGCCATATGGAGGCTGCCTACAACCTAATGGAAAAATACGGCTATAACTCCGTAAAGAGCGGCTATGTAGGCAATATGATTCCCCGCGGCGAACATCACTATGGCCAATGGCTCAACAACCATTACCTATATGCAGTGACAGAGGCGGCGAAACATCATATAATGGTGAACGCCCATGAGGCCGTACGCCCGACCGGTCTTTGCCGCACTTACCCCAACCTCATCGGCAATGAAAGTGCTCGCGGCACAGAATATGAAGCATTCGCAGGCAATAAGCCTTTCCATACCACGGTGCTGCCGTTTACCCGTCTGCAGGGAGGCCCGATGGACTATACACCCGGCATCTTCGAGCTCGACATGCAGAAGGTGAATCCCCAGAGTGCCGGAAACTTCAACAGTACACTCGCCCGCCAGCTCGCGCTCTATGTGACCATGTACAGCCCATTGCAGATGGCAGCCGATGTTCCCGAGGTATACAGCCGCCATATGGATGCCTTCCAGTTCATCAAGGATGTTGCGGTAGACTGGGATGAGAGCCACTACCTTGAGGCAGAGCCCGGACAATATATAACTGTTGCCCGAAAGGCCAAAGGGAAAGATGAGTGGTACCTTGGCTGCACAGCCGGCGAGAACGGCCACAAATCTGAGCTGACACTCGATTTCCTCGACAAAGACCGCAAGTACGAGGCCACCATCTATGCTGACGGGCCTGACGCAAGCTACCGCGCCAACCGCGCACAATACGTCATCTCTCACAAGAAGGTCAATGCCAAGACAAAACTGAAACTGGCTGCCGCACCCGGCGGAGGATACGCAATCTCAATCAAACCACTTGACTAAAAGTAGACCGGGGTCTCCGGGCCCAGGTATGCTTATAAACGATAACATAAACTAATCAAATCCTTAAACATGAAACTATTCAACACACTTCTGGCCGCCAGCGCCCTGCTCTGCGGACTAAATGCCTCGGCAGCTAACCTCTGGATCGTAGGCGAAGCCACCTCAACCGGCTGGAGCCTTGACGATGCAACCGCCCTACTCTCGACCAATGAAAACCCTGACGTATTCACAGGAACCTTATATCTTAAAGACTCCGGAACGTTCAAATTCCTCACTACAACCGACTGGGGAAATGAAGAAATCGGGTCTGCCCCGGATGCCACTTTGGCTGACGGGAAGATTAATCTCGCTAAAGGAACCAACGATGAAGGTTATGGCCAACTCAGCGTCGGTGAAAGTGCCAACTATCAAATCACCGTTGATACAGCCACACTTAAAGCGACCATCACCAAGGCAGAATATCAGGAAACAGAGATAAATCTCTGCTCACTCTTCATGGTAGGATCGGCAACCGAAGGAGATTGGAGTGTTGATGCAGGTACACCCCTGTTTCAGAATCAGGAGGAGCCCTATGTCTTCGCCGCCAACAACCAGGCCATGAAAGAAGGTACATTCAAAATCGCGACCGTAATCAAAGGCGGTGGCACATGGGATGCAAAATACTGGTACTTCCGCGACGCCGAGGATGCTGACAAAATTGCCCTTGGCCAAGAAGGCGACATACAGTGGAATATCGCCAAGGCTGAAGACTACAATATCACAGTTGACATTCTTGCCAATACAATATCAATCAAAGAGGCTGGCTCAACCTCTACCTCCGTACAACCGGCGATGGCCGAAGAGGCAAGCCCTGAATACTACAATCTCCAGGGCGTGAAGATAGCCAACCCCACCTCCGGCCTTTATCTCCGCAAGGTAGGAAATGAAGTAAAGAAGGTTATACTCTAAGCGGTACAACCGCATAAAAACAAGATCCGGCAGAAAGACGCCCTATAGCAATAGGCGTCGGTCTGCCGGATTTATGTTTAACAAATGGCTGACGCCTCCTCAACTAACATCGCAGGCATCAACCTCAGCAAACCGGGGAAAAACCAGACCGTCTCTTTCTACCCGCTCAAAAAACATTGATTCGGGCCGAATCCAATATCCCCGACTGCCATATAAGGCCTGATAGACTACCATACGTTGCTGTGTCTCCGAATCTTTAGCGGCGTGCATAAGTTTATAATAATTGCCCTTGAAGTGACAGAAGAACCGCTCATTCTTAGGGTTAAATTCTTCCAGCATACGCCGAACAACAGGAACTAAATCACCTCGCACATTATCGGCAGTCATCGTATGTGGCCCGGAATACTCCACTGCCCTGTCGTAGTAGAGATCGAATATATCTTTGAAATGAGCAATAGTATCGAAATCTCCGAACATCCCTATGACACGGCTACGATTATAAGCATCATAGCAGTGGAATTGCTCATTCTCCATCCGTCCGAATGATTCAATTAATTCGGGGGTAATCTCAAAGAGCTGCACACCGTCGGCTCGCTGAGTTTTATATTCATGCCACCCAAGGCGAGGACGTAGAAACTCAGTCATTTTGAAAAAAGGACTGATGAGCACAGCGGGCGCACCGGTATAGCGCACCAACTGCTGGCCATAGAATGCACCACAGCTCGAACCGACAATCAGATCAAAACTTGTAGCATCGCACATATCCTGCACCATCGCCATGGCATCATATGGCTGAAGCGGAAGGTCGGGTGAAGTAACTTCTGCAACATCGGCCAGCTCATCTTTCAGTGTCCTGGCAATCTCACAACTTCCTCCGGAAGTAAATCCATGCAAAAACAATATCTTCTTCATGGCTTCTCAATCAGGAACGACGGCAACCTTTATAACATTATCGAGTTTCTTCTCAAACAACTCATATGCCTCTTCAATTCTTGAGAATGGGAAGGTATGGGTGATCAGAGGGGTTGTATCAATCTTACCTTGAGAAATGAGCCGCAATATTTCTTCGCAATCGCATCCGTCAACACCTCCGGTTTTAAATGTCAAATTTTTGCCATACATATCGGGCAGAGGCAAAATCTGAGGACGGTCATATAGGGCGACTATTGTAACAATTGCATTCGGACGAGCACATAGGTAAGCCATGCTGAAAGTTTCGTCAGTTCCGGCAACTTCTATAACCCGATCTGCACCGCCATGGGCAGCGAGTTCTTTTGTCTTGATAAGACATTGATCGGGAGAGACGACCACGACATCGGGATAATGCTGTCGCACAAATTCACAGCGGGCAGCATCTTTCTCACATACTATTATACTGCGGGGATTATATAATCTGACACATTGGAGTGTGCAAAGGCCTGTAGGCCCGGCTCCAATAATCAACACGGTATCCTCTTCACCTATCTCAGATATTTTGGCTGCCCAATATCCGGTAGCAAGAATATCTCCAACAAAAAGAGCTTGCTCATCTGAGACATTATCCGGTATACGGGTGAGGCCATTATCGGCAAAAGGAACGCGTACATACTCGGCCTGACCGCCATCAATGCGGCAACCTAAAGCCCAGCCGCCATGGGGATCTGTGCAATTGTTAACCCAACCATGCCGACAAAAGAAACACTCGCCGCAGAATGTCTCTACATTAACCGCAACCCGATCGCCCGGTCTGACCATCGTAACCTCCGAACCAACCGCCTCCACGATTCCGACCATTTCATGCCCGACAGTGGTGCCGATGACGGCCTTAGGCACACTACCATGCTTGATATGCAAATCGCTGGTACAGATGCTGCTCATAGTCACCTTGACTATTGCATCCGTGGATGCGAGTAAATCCGGCTTCGGTTTATCAATAAGCTTGAAATGTCCTTTCTCAATATAAGTCAATGCCTTCATAAGATATCTCTTGTAATTCCGCATTAAAATTATAAATAAGTTTTACAATCGCCAAATTTAAGGGCCGCAATTCCCTACCGTCTCATTTTTGATGAACGGGCCACAACAAAATCCGGACAATTTGCTTAATTTTGTGCTACACATTAAAATATCCTCCCATGAAGATAAAGGCCCTGATACTTGCCGCGATAATGAGTGGTGCTTCATTGTTCGCTGACGCGCAATCGATTGACGAAAAAATCGGTAAAGCCATGAATGCCTCCGATTGGTTTGCACTTGATTCAATCTATAGTTCAGTGCCCAAAGATTCTATCCATCCATTCTTAGAAGTCTTTTCGAGGTGTCTGATCGGAAACAGACTTAACCGACCCGAGGTGTCAATACCCGCATTTCAGGAATTGCTTAATACACACTCGACCAATCTTGACCTGAACAATCTGGTGTCCTCAACATACATGTTTGGAATGGATTTGAGCAGAATCGGCGAGAATGAAGCGGCAGCCTCATTAACCAACTCAATTATCGATGCCACCAACCAATATCTTGATTCTTTGACTCTGGCCGGGCTCACGGCCACAGCCAATCGCTTCGCGGCTCTCTCGGTTTACAAACCATATCAGATAGAATTCACAGAGGATTGCGGAGGGGCGATTCCATTCGAGATTGTACCTGTAGGGCCAAAAGATAAAGGAGCCGTGCTGATGCATCTCCAGGAGAGCTCTATCAATGGCGAACAGGCAACTATTACCTTCGATACTGGCGCCGGAGCAAATATTATTTCGCCTGAGATGGCCGAAAAATACAGACTCACGCCTTTGGAAGCTACAAAAATCACCGTGAGAGGTATAGCGGGCAGAGACGGATATATCGCGATAGCCAAAGAGCTGCGCATAGGGAATATATGCGTGAGAGATGTGCCTTTTACAGTTGTGTCAATGTCTTCGACCAATGCGGAGGCAGATCAATATATCGATGCCTTTAATATAGTCATCGGCAGCGAGCTTATGCTCCAATTTAAGGATGTGACAATTGACTTTAACAAGCATCGAATCACTGTGCCGACCGAAGCTCCAGCCCGAAGCGCGGCGCGGCCAAATCTATGTTTTTCATCGACCATGAATCTGCTGGCAAACGGAGCTATACTCTCGACTCCAATGCAGATGTGCATCGACAGCGGAGATGCCTCTTTCGGATCGTTAGGGCCCAAATTTTTCGAGCATCACAAAGATTATATAAGCGCCCACGCCAAATTAGACACTATCCGGGAAGCCGGCATCGGAGGTGTGATTATATCTGAGTGTTATAAAGTTCCCGACCTGCCGGTCTCGCTGGGCGGCAACACAGTTCTTCCGGAAGAATTAACTGTCAAAACCGATGAGAATGCCGTGCGCGAAGGATATGAATGTATTTTAGGATTGAAAACGCTCATGCTATATGATGAAGTACGCTTCAATCTTGTTGACTTCGTGCTCACTACAACAAAAAAATAGGCATACCGCATCATAGTGTACGCTGTAACTCCATCACATAGTTGACGAGCTCGACACCGTTACGGACAACTGTCTGTTGTTTCATAACCTTATACCCTCTTTTCCGGAAGAACGGAGCGGCGGTAATCGAAGCATGGGTATAAATGATCTGTCCGGCAACAGCACCCTCCAATTTATCGCATAAAGCAGAGCCAATTCCTTGTCGCTGATACGCATGGTGAACGTATAGCCGGTCCAAATATCCGTTATCGGCAATATCTCCAAATCCAACTACCCGATCTCCATCTAAGGCGACAAGAGTATAATGGATTGACAAGGAACGATGCCATGCTGTATAATCAATGTCCTCCGGTGCCCAGACATTGACTTGCTCGGGTGAATAGTGCCGGATATTTACAAGATGTACAGTATCGTGGAAGAGTCTCACCAATTCGGGCAAGTCGGCCTCTTTGTAAAGTCGAATCTTCATCGCGCAGGCCCTATAACGACAGGTGAAGGATGGGAAATGGCCGGCCAGCCTCATCGGTCTCATCTCTACCGATTATCTGAAATCCTTTTTTCTGATAAAAGATACAGGCCGATGGATTCTGCTCGTTGACATCCACTAAAACAGCGCCCTTGGTTTTTGCAAAATCAATCAATGCAGAACCATAGCCCTTTGCTCTATGCTCGGAGTCAACAAACAGCATTTCAATCTTATTACCTGAGAGGCCGATAAAGCCAGTCAATATATCATTATCCCAACATCCATAAAGGTCTACGGCCGGGAAATAAAGAGGGATAAGAGACGTCCGTATTTGAATAATATCCTCCTCACTGAGAAAATTATGTGTGGCTCTGACAGAGCGTTCCCAAATTTCGGAAAGGCTAAGATATAGCCGGGGGCTACAAGGCTTAATATTCATATGATTAAATAGAGTCAGATTGATTTTACAGTATACAATACTCAATTATTATCAGGATGGTGCTGGCGATGCTGGTTCCTATATTGTATAGGCGATAGACCGGTATGCGTCCTGAATACCCGGCAAAGATACGAAGGGTCGTCATAATGCAACTTCTCGGCGACTTCCTTGACGGTAAGGTCTGTCGTATCCAATAACATCTTGATAAGCACCACTAATTGTTTATTTATCTGTTCTTTCGCGGAAATTCCAAGAATCCGTTTTGCCACTATATTCAAGTAGTTAGGTGATATATTGAGTTTCCCGGCATAAAAAGCCACATCGTGGTGATGAGTGTAGTAACGGGTAAGTAATCCGAGAAATTCATTTGCTATAGCCCAAGCCCGATTTTTGGACGGGTTGGTTCCAAGAACGCCAAAATGAGCTTCGACATATTCTGCCATAATCATCATGAAATTCTCTATTTCATTTCTTAAAACCTTATCAACAATGGCCGCAGAACAATTATCATAAGCCCATTCTATTAGCCCAAACCATTGCCTGACTATACTCTGCTCGTGCTTGCTTAATGTAAAAACCGTATATGTGTAGATGTACTCCCAAAAACGATTGGATGTGACAAGGAAGAAAATATCCTGAGCGCTTGCGAAATCTAATGCGATGTATTTTGCGTGGAAATCGTCTGAAATTTTTACCGGAACTGAAACCATATCAAACACAAGTAATGCCATGTCACCGGCACACATCATGCGACATCGGGAATTTGTTGTAATTTCAATTTCACCCTCCTCACATAGCAGAATAAGACAGCCATCGACTGAGAGAGGATGCAACATCCTCCAAGTACTCACATCTACTTTTCCAATTGAGAAATGGGGCGTAGCGCCAGATTGTTGTTTTCCTTCCATAAGCTCGAATTACTACTGCAAATTTAGATATGATTGGAGGTATGCTCCAAATTTAGTTATAAAAAGTACCTTAATTATGTAGATTTACACCATCAATAATTTCTCAGGAGTAAGTAACTTTGCAGCCGGGTTGCTTAATCATCATAAAACTTCCAATCTGGTATATATGGAAAGAGATAAACTCGATTTTGGCGACGGGAAAATACGGCAGCTGTTCACAGCCATGTTCTTCCCTACCTTGATAGGAATGGTCTTTAATTCAGCGCTGAATATATGCGACGGTATGTTTGTAGGACATGGCGTGGGCAGCAACGCACTTGCCGCAATAAATATCGTGGCTCCACTCTTCCTGCTATGTACCGGAATAGGGCTGATGTTCGGTATCGGAGCGTCTGTCATCGGAGGAATACGACTGGCAGAAGGCAATGTGAAGGCTGCCAGAATTATCATGACTCAGGCATATATCGTGGGCGCCATTATATTCGGCACTGTAATAGTATGCTCATTACTCTTCACCCGCCCATTGCTGTATCTTCTGGGCTGCAGCCCAGTTCTTGAAGAACTGGCAACAGACTATTTGCTATGGCTGCTTCCGGGTCTGGTATTCTTTTACCTGCAGTGTGCAGGAATGATGCTGATCCGACTTGATGGATCACCCCGCTATGCAATGAGTGTGCAGATTGTATCGGCAATACTTAATATTTTCCTTGACTGGTATATGGTTTTCCCACTCGGAATGGGTATAAAAGGCGCAGCAATAGCTACCTCAATCTCGTGTATTGTGGCTGGAATCATGGTTGTGGCTTACTTCATCTTCTTTTCCGATAAGCTGAAATTTTATCGGCTACGCCTTTCAGCGAAATCTCTAAGATTATCTATCCGCAACACAGCCTACATGGCCAAGATCGGTCTCGCAACTTTCATTGCGGAAGTGGCAATCGGAGTAATGATGGTTACGGGCAATTATATGTTTTTTTCATACCTTGGCGAAGACGGCGTGGCAGCCTTCAGCATCGGATGTTACCTGTTCCCGCTCATCTTTTCCATAAGCAATGCCGTTGCACAGTCGGCACAACCAATCATAAGCTTCAACTATGGAGGCGGACAGCCTCAACGGGTGCGTCAGGCGTTGCATGTGGCACTTGCGACGGCTATATTCTGCGGCGCGGCAATCTCAGCTGGCATGTGGGGCGGGTCGGGATTCTTAGCAGGCATATTCCTTGAAGCCTCTGAACATGCATATACAATCGCTAAAGCAGGCTTGCCTCTTCTGGGGCTATGCGCATTGCCGTTTGCTATAAATATAACGTTCATCGGGTATTACCAAAGTTGTGAGCGCGCAACCCGGTCAATCATATATATGCTGCTGAGAGGAATCATTTTTATGGTACCCGGATTTATTCTGTTGCCAGAACTCTTAGGCAGTGCAGGCCTATGGATTGCTATACCCTTATCAGAACTTATCACCACAATAATCATCACGCTCGGCTACTTAGCCAGTAAACCGGCGATGATACTTAAGCGTTGAGAGAGTCTTAGTCGGCTTGATAGACATTCGGTTTTGATATAAAAATAAGGACCTGCCTAACTCCGATTGTTAGACAGGCCCTTAATTCTTGCCCCACTTTTTGCCCCACACTTTTGCAAGTACCAGACAATCAGCAAGGGTTGTGGAGCTGGAGGGACTTGTTCCTAACGCTCCAAATATACTCATGTCAAGCATTTACGCTTTACAAAATTCTTTTAGTGCCTTGTTAGTGCCTGAAAATCCGTTTTCGGATTGTCTGCCTATTAAGTCTATCTCCATAGACTTCCAAGCCATGTACAAAGTTAATAAATTTCGGACTGCAAATCAAGTCCGAGGGTTCATTTTAGCGTTTAATAACATCATCAATTCTTTAACGCACGGCGAATGCCGGTTCAA
>CAJUJB010000009.1 GCA_910586595.1 uncultured Muribaculaceae bacterium
GGTAAAGTCCACATGGATAGACATCTTTTTCTGGGCGCCTTTTTTCTTTTTGCCGCCTGAAGATTGTTCTATTTGTGCCATATCAGTGACTTTACATTAATTGGTGGGTTCGTTTTCAGATTTGAGGGCTGTCATGAGGCTGAATTTGTTGAGCTTCATTGTCTGAAGGTTGTCAAACACCATCTGCACGGTAGTGAAGGGGGTGTCCTTGTCAGCCTTGATGGCGATACCCTGGCCTTTACGCATAAGAGCTGTGTAAAGGTTTGAGAGCTGTGAGCGTTCTTCCGACGAGAGACCTTCGGCCTGGTCGTTGTTGATACGCTGGGCGACATTATAGATAGCCTTGAGCCATACCTGGAAGTCGTTGAGCTTGCCGTCGCGGTTTTTGTTGCCGTCGATGGGAATTCCGACTCTGGGGTTGGTCATGTCACCCATAAATTTGTCGCGCTCGGTAACAGACATCGAGAGTACAGCAGGGAGTTCAGAGAAAGGCACGCCAATCATATTGGATGTGCGGAACTCATTCTTCTGCTGCTCCGAGAGAGAGATGCGATTGTTCTTATGCTGTTCGTTATAGATGGAAACGGCTTCGTCGAGCATCATGCCACGAATCTTTTCGCTTGACAGAGTCGAGTCGGCGTCACCGGTAAACGAGATGAAGAGTTTACCTTCTGCCACGGTGGGGTCTTCGAGCTTGCCTGATTTATCGGCGGAAGATACGAGGACGGTCACCAGGTTGTTCATCGGCACTTTTTCTTCAGATACTGAAGAAGGAGTGTATACGATGGTCGGTTCCTTCTGGAGGAAGGTAGAAGTCAACATGAAGAAAGTAAGCAAAAGAACAGTCACGTCACTCATCGCGGTCATGTCGATGAGAGTACTTTTCCTTTTGATTTTTACTTTTCCCATATTTACCTGTTATTCTTTGGTTGGTTGATTATTGGATTAACAGGTGATTAGTGGGAAGCGGCAAATGTTTGCACGATAGAGAAACCGATTTCGTCGATAGCGTAGGTGAGGTTATCGATTTTGTTGGTGTAGTAGTTGTAGAAGATTACAGCGAAAGCACCGGTTGCGATACCGAAGGCGGTGTTGATAAGAGCCTCAGAAATACCAGTAGAAAGTTCGGTCGAGTCAGGAGCACCAGACTGAGAAAGAGCCTGGAATGACTTGATCATACCGATTACAGTACCGAGAAGACCAACGAGAGTACCGAGGGTGGTCATCGTAGCGATGATGGGGAGGTTCTGCTGGAGGGTAGGCATTTCGAGTGCGGTGGCTTCTTCTACCTGCTTCTGGAGGTTAGCGATTTTCTGTTCTTTAGAGAGAACGGTGTTTTTGTCCATTTCCTCGTAGCGGATAAGAGCTGAGTCAACAACAGCAGCTACAGAACCTTTCTGCTTTGAGCAGAGGGCGCGGGCACCGGCGATGTCGTTCTTTTCGAGGCATTTTTTAACGTTAGCAACGAAAGTTGCGATGTTGCCTTTACCTTTGGCAGCTGAGAGGGCGATACCGCGCTCAACAGCGAGAACGATTACAGTAAGGAAGAGAGTCTGGAGGATAGGCACGATGACACCGCCTTTGTAGATGGTGCCCCAGAGGTTCTGAGGATGACCGTCTTCGTCGAAGTGCATGTCGTTACCGAACCAGAAGATGAAGAGGCAGATCGCGATGATTGCGCAGATCACGATTACCCATGCGGCATTTTTGATGCCGGGAGCATTCTTTTTCGAGCTGGGCTGAGCAGCCTTAGCATTGGGCTTTTGAGCTTCCATAATTTTTTTAAGTGTACTGAAAATAGATTAATGTATTAGTTAATGATTGATTTTAACTCAATTGATTCTACCGGAGAGGCACCGGAGCGCCATGGTATTTAAGGGGTTTGCTAATTGTTTTATGTCAGTATGCAGGTATATGTTAAGGTTAAGTCGACCGGAGCCGACACTGAATTGTATCGCAAAATTAACAAGTTGTTTTCAACTTTCAAAATATTTTCTATGGTTTTTTACTGAGCTAAGGGTTGCTTAAGGCTTTTTGGCGCGTCAGCCCCGATTTTGAGTTAATAAACCATAAAATTTATCAATATCAGCAAACGAAGCGCTCTAAATGGACTATTTACGCCCTATTCTTACTGTTTCCCACCCAGACGCAGATCGGAATATTTCTTGTGGCCTCGCAGATAATAGTCAAGTAGGATATTTGGGCCTCCGAGCAGATTCGTGTCAGGGTGCGAGGGGTAGTGCTTGCGCATTTCGGCAAAATCGCGATGCGCCCGGAATATGGCCGCGGCATTTGCAAAATCAAAGGAGGCCACATATTTCGCCCACGCAACGGTATCAAGAAGACGCCGTATGAAAAGACGCTTGCCCCGCACGGAGTCGGGCAGATTCTTATGAAGCATCAGCAGATTATTACGGAAGTTAAGATAGGTCTTCCGCGGATTCTCTGCCGGAAGCGAACCTCCACCGAGGTGATATACAACAGCCGATGGCACCACGGCGATGCGATAGCCCATCAGACGTATCCTCCAGCAGAGGTCTATCTCTTCCATATGCGCGAAAAATCTTGTGTCGAGCCCTCCAGCCTCAAGATACAACGACAGCCTTACCATAAGGCACGCCCCGGACGCCCAGAATAGATCAGCCTCACTGTCATACTGTCCATGGTCTTTCTCACATGAAGAGAAAATACGTCCGCGGCAATACGGATAGCCGTTCTTATCGAGGAAACCGCCACACGCACCGGCATACTCAAATGTATCGCGGTGCTTATACGACAATATCTTTGGCTGGCAAGCTCCCACATCGCTATGGCTGTCCATATAGTCGGCAAGAGCCCTATCCCAGCCTTGAGAGGTGGCCACATCTGAGTTCAGGAGTACGGCATATTCATATTCCGAGGCAAGCGCCAGGGCCTTGTTATAACCTTCAGCAAAGCCATAGTTCTCCGGGAAGGCCATGATGTCGACCTTATCTCCGAAGGTGGCCTTGACATATTCAAGCGAATCGTCGGATGAGCCGTTGTCTGCCACAATCACTCTCGACAATGACAGATCTGTGGTGGCCATCACCTGAGGCAGATACTCGCGAAGAAGTTTGCTGCCGTTCCAGTTCAGTATAATTACGGCTACTCTATGGGCAGCTTTACGGGGTTCTTCCATCTGTTGTGTGTCCATAACCATATGGGTGGATTTCTCAAAATTGTTTCTTGAAGATTGGCAGCATACATGCGCGTCAGCTCGCCATGAGGCAGAGCAGCCACATCGTCGGCAAGCAGGCGGCATGTTATACGGTAACGACCGCGCGCGGATTTCTCCGTATCCCAGTATACCGCAGCCAAACCGAGCCGCTGTGCAAGGCTCTCGGTGCCGCTTATGAAGGCCGTCGGGCGGTTAAGAAAGACCGTTACAACGGTCGGATCGCCATGACTGGGTTTCTGGTCACTCATAAACCCGGTGACACTTACCATGCCACGCCGCCTGAGGTTGACAAGGTCGCGCAGTACTCTGTTCTTGGCAAACGACAGCGACCCGAACCGGCTGCGTATGTCAAGCATCAGACGGTCGAACGCCCGGTTACGAAGCGGACGGTAGACCTGGCAGTACTCTACCCCATCGCCCGGCCGACGGGCGGTATGCAGCGTCATCGACGTGGCCCATTCCCAATTGCCGGTATGTGAGAAATAGACGGCAACGCTCCGACCTTCCTGCACAAGCCGGTCAATCACATCCATGCCATCAAAGACAATGCGTGACTCTATCTCTTCATCCGATATATGCAGCAGCTTAAGTGTCTCAACAATATAATCGGCAAAATTCCTGTAAAATCTCCGGCCCGTAGCCTTCCGCCATGCCTCATCCTTTGCCGGGAAGCATACAGAGAGATTTTCATCGACCAGACGCCGCCTATACCTCACCACATGATAAATCAGAACAAACAGGAAGTCTGAAAGTAGATACAGCACGGGCAAGGGCAGCCTGGCAAGCGCTCCGAGCGAAAATTTCAAGACATGATATGCGGCGTCTTTCATCCGATAGGTGACGCAGAGATTGTCTCGCCATCATCTCCCAGAGTGTCGAGACGCAAGGGTACTACAGAGTTGTCAAAATCGGGAGACAGAGAGGTCTCGACACGAAGATAATTATCCGTGAAGCCTCCAAGCAACTGCCCGTCGCGAGAATGCTCAAGAAGTACGGGCCGCACAGAACCGATGAAACGCGATGCAAAGCCAGCATGTTTGGCAGCACTTATGGCCATCATCACGGCTGAGCGCCGGTGTTTCTCTTCCTGACTCACCACATGGTCGATCTGTAAGGCACGCGTACCGGGCCTCTCTGAGTAAGCGAACACATGCAGATGCGAAATATCAAGACTATCGACAAATGCTCGCGACGACTCGAACCGCTCAGGTGTCTCGCCTCTGGCTCCTACAATCAGGTCAACGCCTATAAACGCATCCGGAATCAAGGTGCTGATGCGGTCAACCTTGTGAGCGAACAAGGCTGTGTCATATCTGCGCCTCATCAATGCCAACACTTCATCATCCCCGCATTGGAGAGGGATATGAAAATGAGGCATGAAGCGGCGCGACGAGCCCACAAAATCAATAATTTCATCAGTGAGCAGGTTAGGCTCAATTGAGGATATACGGTACCTCTCTATGCCTTCCACCTTGTCAAGCTCACGGCAAAGATCTATGAATTTGTCATCTCGGCCATGACCGAAATCGCCGATGTTCACACCGGTAATGACAATTTCTTTTCCTCCCTGCGCCGCAACCTCTTCGGCCTGCCCTACCAGCTGGGCTATAGTGCCAGACCGCGAGCGACCGCGAGCCTTAGGTATAGTGCAATAAGTACACCAATAGTCACAGCCATCCTGAACTTTGAGGAAATATCGTGTGCGGTCGCCTCGTGAGCACGAAGGCATGAACTCGCGGAGATCCTTGGCATCAGGAACAGGAACTGATTCAAGGCGCCCGGCGAAATATTTCTCGGCGTAATCAGCTAAAGCGAGTTTATCGTTCACACCTGCCACAATACCCACTCCGGGGAGGGCTGTAAGTTCTTCGGGCTTAAGCTGCGCATAGCATCCCGTGACAAGAATAAGCGCATCGGGGTAGCGACGGTTGAACGACCGGATGGCACTGCGGCATTTGCGGTCGGCCTCGCCCGTCACACTACATGTATTAACCACTATAATGTCAGGTGTCTCACCCTTCTTCACAGCAGCAATACCTCGAGAGGCAAAAACATCGGCCACCGAAGCTGTCTCTGCAAAGTTAAGCTTGCAGCCGAAACTATGGTACAGCGCCTTTAGGGGGCGCGGAAATATGGTCTGATCAATCATTCTTAAAACGGTTGATAATACGGGCGATAGAGTGGGCATCCTCTATCGAAGTACATGCCGACACCGGTAAACTCAACACCTGGTCGGCCAACATATCGGTAAGTGGTAAGTAAAGTGAGGCATAACGTCCATAGCATGGCTGCCGGTGTGGAGGTACGGCATAATGGATATCCGTGCCAACTCCGTTATCCGTCAGATAAGCCTGCAATTCGTCACGGCTGTCTGAACGCACTACATACTGGTGCCATACTGAGCCATCGGGCATATCTTTCCTTGGCTTTAGAACAGCCGGATTCGTAATCTCTGTGTCATACACAGCCGCCAGTGCCCGGCGCCTCTGTGTTTCTTCTGCCACATGATTGAGCTTAACCCTGAGAAAGGCCGCCTGGATAGGATCAAGACGGCAATTGAAGCCCTGGTAAATATTATGATACCTCCGGTCGGAGCCATAGTTGGCAAGCGCCCTCACTGCATTAGCAAGATCGGCGTCAGAGGTCGTCACAGCTCCGGCATCGCCTACCGCACCAACATTTTTAGTAGGATAAAAACTGAAAGCCGCAGCATCGCCAAGGCTACCTGTGCGGGTGGTTTGGCGGGGAGAAGGCCACGAAGCATCTGCCCCTATGGCCTGGGCATTGTCCTCAACAATAATAAGCCCATGTCGGGAGGCGGCCTCTGCCATAAGTTCATCATAGCATGGCCGACCGTAGAGATGAACTGTAAGTATAGCCTTGGTGCGAGGGCTTATACTCTGCTCAATAAGCGATGTATCAAGATTGAGCGTGCTTGGATCGGGTTCAACAAAGACGGGCGTAAGACCACAGTCGGTCACCGCCAGCACAGAGGCTATATACGTATTTGCCGGCACAATAACCTCATCGCCCGGAGCAAGTCGTCCAAGCTCAATATAGGCCCGGAAAATAAGCCGGAGTGCATCAAGCCCGTTGCTGACACCGACGGCATAGACACTCCCGGTATGGGCCGCAAGCTCACGCTCGAATGCCTCCACTTCCTGTCCGCCGATGTAACGGCCAGAGTCAATCACTCGGATGGCAGCTTCTTTAAGCTCATCGGCGTAAGGGGCATTAACGGTGCCAAGGTCAAGAAAAGGATACTTCAAATCCTTCATCGGGCAGAACTTAGCTTTATAAATTCATCAAATTCTCGCACATAATCATCCTCGGTATACTTGGTGGAGGTGAGCACCATGCACACCGACCCTGAGGAAAAATTATCGAGCGTACGCCAGTAGCCCGGCGGTATATACAAGGCCTGATAGGGGCGGTTCAGCGTAAAATGCCGCCACTCCTTGCCGTCGAAAAGATTGACATTGAAACTACCGGAAGTGGCTACAAGCAACTCCTTCCCTTCGTGATGGGAATGGCCACCACGAGCCTCACCGGCAGGCACATCGTATGTCCAGTAAACACGCTCGATGGCAAACGGAAGAGCCGCATCGCCATTCTGAACGAATGTAAGATTACCGCGGGGATCATATATACGCGGAAGGTCAACCAAACCCGGTTCAGTGTATTTTTCCATGAGCAAGACGGTTAAGATATTGACCGTAATGAGTTGTAATCATCGGCTCGGCAAGAGCTTCCAGCTGGGCTGCGGTAATGAAGCCTCGCCTATAGGCAATCTCTTCGAGGGCGGCCACCAGCAAGCCCTGGCGCTTCTGTATGGCCTCGATAAATGCCGAGGCCTCCATCAGTGAGTCAACGGTGCCTGTATCGAGCCATGCGAATCCGCGGCCGAAACACTGCACCGACAGACGCCCCTCATTCATATACGCCTCATTGACTGACGTAATTTCCAATTCACCTCTGGCTGAAGGCTTGACTGCGGCAGCCACATCGGCAGCCCCGGCAGGATAGAAATAGAGGCCGACCACAGCCAGATCACTGGCCGGGTGCTCAGGTTTCTCGACTATCGACACCGGCACTCCGGAATCGTCAAGGGCAACCACACCGTAGCGCTGCGGATTATCAACGGGATAACCGAAGATTGTGGCACAGCCCTCTTCTGCGACCCGACATGCCGAAGCCAGCATAGCGCTGAAGCCTTGCCCGTAGAATATATTATCTCCAAGGACAAGGCACACGGCATCGTCGCCAATAAAATCACGACCGATGGTTAGAGCCTGGGCGAGACCTTCCGGACGCGGCTGCTCTGCATAGCAGATTGAGATACCCAACTGAGATCCATCGCCAAGCAGACGCCGGAAATGGGGGAGATCGGCGGGGGTCGATATAAGCAGTACCTCGCGGATTCCTGCCAGCATAAGCACCGACAATGGATAATAGATCATGGGCTTGTCGTAGACAGGCACAAGCTGTTTCGATATGCCGCGCGTAATAGGATAGAGACGCGAGCCGGATCCACCGGCGAGGATAATGCCTTTCATTGGGTATCAGCGATTAGAGTACATTTTCTCGTAATAGTCGCGGTAAGATCCGCTGACAATGTCGTCGAGCCACGCGCGATTATCGATATACCACCGCACGGTGCGGCGCAAGCCCTCTGCAAAATCGACTTCGGGGCGCCAGCCAAGTTCAGCCATGGCCCGTGAGGCATCGATTGCATAGCGCTGGTCATGGCCAGGGCGATCGGCAACATAAGTGATGAGACCTTCGTCAATTCCAGAGTTTTCAGTCAACTCCTCAGCCATGATGGCTATGAGCATCTTCACTATATCGATATTACGACGCTCGCTGTAGCCTCCGAAATTATACACGCGCCCGGGCACGCCGCCATGTGCGGCCGCCAGAACCCCGGCGGCATGATCGGTGACAAATATCCAATCACGCACATTGAGGCCCCGGCCATAGACCGGCAGTGGCTTACGCTCAAGAATATTATTTACCATCAGCGGGATGAGCTTCTCAGGATACTGATAGGGGCCGTAGTTGTTGCTGCATCGGGTCACAACTACCGGCAAGCCGAACGAATGATGGAAAGCCAGCGCAAGTAGGTCGGATGAGGTCTTGGAAGCCGAGTAAGGGGATGATGGCTGTAAAGGAGAGTCTTCACGGAAAGAACTTGTGCCGTAGGTTACACCCGCATCTCCTCGCCCGAGTTTAGCCGTGGTTTCCGGAGACAATGGCCGACCTTCAGGACAATCGACTGGGAGCTGGCCATATACCTCGTCGGTGCTCACATGAACAAATTTCAGCAGAGAAGGCATCTCTCCGGCAGCCATCTGACGCGTGCGTTGGGCTTTACAGCAATCAAGCAGATTGAGTGTACCCTCCACATTGGTCCGTACAAACGGCCGCGAGTCTTCCAGACTGCGGTCGACATGCGTTTCTGCAGCGAAATTGATTATATAGGCAGGCCGATGCTCATCAAGCAGCGCGCACACAAGGTCGCGGTCGGCAATATCGCCCTTTACAAATGTAACGGCACCCGACTCCACCTCAGCCGAAATCGACTTGAGATTACCGCAGTAAGTGAGGGCATCAAGCACTACAATGCCGGCTGCAGGCTCACGTTCGCGCAGCAATTTCACAAAATTGCTGCCGATAAATCCGGCTCCGCCGGTAACGAGGTAAGTGGTCTTGTTCATTTCGATGAGTCGTCAGGAACCGGCGTAAGATTCGCCTTCTGATCGCGGGCAGTTGCGAGGAGGCGCTCGAATTTCTCCCGCTTGATTGATGCGAGACGCTGGGCCTGCAGAGCACAGCTGTATTCATAGCAGTCAACAAGCTGCAGGCGCAGTTTGTCGTTGATTTTTACCGTAGCAGTCGATCGTGAACCGTGGAGAATAAGTTTCGACGTACCCGGATGGTCTTTAAGCCAGGCACCGATACCCTCAAGATCTTCCGGATTGAAGCTGGCTGACTCCGACCCTTCGACCTTCACGACTCTTGACGCACTAATCGCAGAAGAGGAAATCGAAGCGGCACCGTCGACAAACTCAAGCGACTTCAGACCGATAGCCTTACCCTCGACATTTGCCACGATATAGAACAAGCCCTTCTCAGAGACACGAGGCTGGATTCCGGTTGTGGTCATCACTTTTTCGGGTGCGCCTGCCGGGATAAAGTAGCCGTCAAGCCCCACCGAGCTGCTTATATGCTTGAACTTCGGGCGCCATTTATCAACGTCGAGAGTCGCTTGTGCAAGCGCCTCGCTGACCGACTCGATGCTGTCCATCGCAATTCCCTCCATGGCGGCCGCACGCAGGCACAGGGCCTGACGGCGCACCTCGGTCTGACCGGGATAACGCGAATTGAGTGTATCGAGCAATACGAGAGCTCCGCTGTAGTTGCGGGCCTCTATGGCAGCCTCGGTCTGGGAATACAATTCCAGAGCCTTTTCCTTGTCTTTGTCGCCACAGGCGGTGAGGGCGAGCGACATTGCCACGGCGGCAAGTATAGATTTAGCGGTTACGTTCAACATTTTTCACACCTTTTACTGTTGCGATTTTCTTGATGAGGCTATCGAGAGCCGATGTGTCAGATATGCCGACCACCAGAACGCCCGCGAAGAGCCCATCGTGAGAATCAATAGATATGCTCCGCAAAGATACGGATTTTTCTTTATTTATTATAGAGGTGATGTTGGTCACGATTCCTATATCATCTTTTCCGACTACACGGAGGGAAGCTGCGAAGTCGGCGCCTGTATTGCCGCTCCAACGCGTACGTATAAGTCTATAAGGATATTTTGTGCGTATGTGCGAGGCATTCGGGCAATCGGAACGATGGATTTTAATGACTCCTTCCGATGAAACAAAACCAAATACATCGTCGCCATATATGGGGTTGCAGCAGCGTGCCAGCTTGTAGCTGACACCCTTTATATTATCGCCTATGACAACCACATCCGACGAGCCTGCATCTGCGGCGGCTTCTTCTTCAGTAGGTTGAAGTGTATATGTAGAGGCCGACACACGCTCGCCACCTTCTTCTGCCTTGACCACACGGGCCAAACACTCGAGGTAATTGTCGACTACATCATTCACCTCCAGTTCTCCGCTGCCAAGCGCACTGAAAAAGGCGATGGCGTCCTTATACCCCATCTTGGCCACCGTACGCGACATATTCGCTTCGTCGTACTCCATCTTGCGGTTCTTGAAGCGCCGCTGGAGCAATTCTTTTCCAATTTCGGCCGACTTGTTCTCGTTCTCCTTGAGCACAGCCCTGATTTTGTTCCTGGCCTTCGATGTAACGACTATCGATAGCCAGTCGCGGCTCGGCTCCTGCTGAGGAGATGTGAGAATTTCCACCGTATCACCGCTCGCAAGACGGTAATTCAGTTTACGGTTACGCCCGTTGACACGGCCTCCGACACACTGCGTACCTACCTTGGTATGGATATTGAACGCGAAATCGAGCAAGGTCGCCCCCTGGGGCAACTTATAGAGGTCGCCCTTTGGAGTGAACACAAACACCTCATGGGCGTAGACATCCATCTTGAAGTTGCGCATAAGCTCCATCGGGCCGGTATGCGCAGCCTCCAGAATATCGCGGACATTGGCCATCCAGGTGTCGAGATTATTCTCACTCTTGATGCCTTTGTACTTCCAGTGAGCGGCGAGACCTTTCTCAGCAATGGCATCCATGCGGCGTGTGCGGATCTGAACCTCAACCCAACGTTCTTCCGGGCCATATACAGTGATATGAAGGCTCTCATACCCATTACTCTTGGGTATGCTCAGCCAATCTTTAAGGCGACCGGGATTCGGCCGGTACATATCGGTGACTATAGAGTAAGCCAGCCAGCATTCAGGTTTCTCACGCTCCGGCGGACAATCGATGACGATACGTATGGCAAACAGGTCGAATATATCCTCGACCGTGTTATGCTGTTTCTTCATCTTGTTCCAGATAGAGTAGATCGACTTGGTACGGCCTTTTATTTCAAACTTAAGGCCCTCAGCCTCCAGTCTCTGTTTGATCGGAGCGATGAATTCGGCTATATATTTGTCGCGCTTGGCTTTGGTTTCGTTCAGGTCACGGGCAATGCGCGAATACATCTCGCGGTTGCTGTACTTGAGCGACATATCCTCAAGCTCACTCTTGATTGCGTACAGACCCAGACGGTGAGCCAACGGTGCATAAAGATAGTTGACCTCATAAGCCACGTCACGTACCTGTTTCTCGGACGGATGATGGTTTATAGCACGCATAAGAGCCAGACGATCCACAATCATTATTATAATGACACGGATATCCTCGGCAAATGTAAGCAACAATTTGCGGAAATTGTCGCTCTCCACCGATGGGCTCCGGCTATAGAGCATGGCAATCTTGTCGAGGCCGCGCACAAGCTTCTCCACATCCTCGCCCCATTTCTCAACGATAAGTGCGGATGAGATATGACCGGCACGGCTGACTAAGGAAATCAAGACGGCAAGCACCATATTCGGATCGGCATCAACACTCTCGCAAAGCGTGCAGGCCGTCGACATGGCCATGATCACCGGATTGAAACCGAAGCGGTCGCGGTCAATAGCCCGCGCCTCGACAGCACCCGCGAGCGCGAGACGGGCCTCACGGCGGGCAGAGGGGGCGATGCGTGTACCTACGGCATTTGTAAGACTGCGGTACAATACCAGCAGCTTCTGCCGCTCGTCGTTTGTGAAAAATTTTTCGTCCATAGTATGCTTATGTGTAAACGACAGTTGGAAATGACGGGTCAAAATTAACTAAAAACGGCCGTATGCGCAAATTTATGATGTTAATACTCGCCAATCACCGCGCGAGCGACAGATTCACCGACACTCCATACGAAGAGTTTGAGGTCGGATATGAACTTGTAGTTACAATCGGAGAGTTGACCTGATGATCGAAATAAGCCGACAGCGTGATACGCTTGCTGAGAATATATGAGGCCGTGAAGTTGATGTTGAGAGTATTTGTGCCGCTGGTTGGCTGAGTATAATTTCCTTCGATACGGCGTATCAGGGCCTGATTGTTCTGGAACGAGAAGTCGGCATTGAGCGTAAGGTCGTTGCTGACGCCAGCCTGTGAGCCCTTCATCTTCAAGAATGTATTGAAGCCTACAATCTTATACCCGGCACCGATGGTGATGCCTTTTGATGACGCCTCCACCACCTGACCGGCTGATGAATTGAGGGTCAATGTACGTTGATCGCGGTACTCGGCGCTGAGCTGGAGCTCATTCTTGAGTGTGACATTAACTCCGAACAGAGGGGCGAAACGCTCTGTGATCGCCACCGACGAAATATTGTAAGGCGACGAAGGTATAGGTTGACCGGAAAGCTCGTCAAGCGTAAAACCAAGGTCTCCGTGACCTGTACCGGCCCAATTCAGATATGACGAGAACGACCCGACTGAATATGTACACTGGTAGGCGTGTGAGATGGTGAACGACTTGAAGATATTACGCATATTGCCCAGATTGATGAAGCCGTCGTATGTAATACGCCAGTTAGGCAGCACAGACGAAAAATCGGGGAAGGGATTAAGGCTTTCCTTTGCGGCCGAGCGGTTGGTATATGCTGCCACAAAGGCCGGGATAAGCACATCTGACGACGTCTCGCTCACCGTGCCTACTGCAGGGTCAAAAGGATAGCCCGCATGGGCATTGCCACTCATGAAGCCGGTGGTCGGGTAATCGAGACCCGCATACTGGGCTTCGACGCGACGACGCACCTCCGGAATATTCTCAAGGAACTGCGAGAATGCCGGCGACCAATATCCATTGTCGGCATTCGACGAACGAAGCGCCGTGAAAATTGCGCAGTGCGTCTTGGTATATGAGCCCGACAGAGTATTTGGCATACCTGCATACATGAACTGCGTCTGTGAGTTGCGGTTATCCGTGCGGTTGAAGGTCAACTGGATCTTCAATCCTTTCAGTATTTCAAAATTGGTCTCGATATTGAGTTCATTAGTCCGAGCGAAGACGGCCGGCGACGTCTGGCCGTCGTTGGTAATCAGCCAGCCCCGGTCAAGTGCGCGCTGGATATACTCCTCTCCCGTGAAGCCGAAGGCAAAATCCAGACCCGGAGCCATAGGCCCGTAAGCGCGTGTCTGACCAAAGATGCCACCAATATTTGGATCGAAAAGAGGAAGAGACATCGATTTGGTGTTGCGGTAGCGCACCGACACACTTCGTGGAGAGATAAGCAGACGCAGAGCGTACTCACCTATATTTCTTGCCACATTCTTTTCTTCCTTGAGGACTTCGGTAATGGTGAATTTGATATTATCCTCGCCACGGGTCAGCACCTCCAGACTATTATTGTCGATCGGCTTCGTCTTGACTACAAATGGCTGCCCATCGACCGTGCTTGCCGTAACCTTAATTTTCTTCGTGCGCAGATTATGCTTGATGACCAAAGATGTATCAGGCAACAGCTTATATGTGCGCTCGAATTTCTTGGCTTTCTTCTTCGAAGCTGCCGACGGACGTGTATTGGCGAATCGCTTGGTAACCTCCTTAAGAATGGGAATCTTGTTATAGAAGGTCTCAAAATTGATTCGGCCGTCGGCTGTCCAGGCAGCCTGGTTGGCGATGGAGTTACCAAGTTTAACACCGTCGATTGTTGCGCCACGCTCCCAACGGTAGGTGGCGTTGTAGCTCACCGAACCAGTGAGGAAGTCAAGGAAGGCAACCTTATTGAACGGAGCCTTATACTGCCCGGTAAAGGTCTGATTATAGCTCCACGGCGTACCGAACGACCGTATCGACTGCCATACGGTGTCTTTCCAGTCGCGATATTTATCAGGGAAGAGCTTACGGTTGACAGCTCCAACCGTCTCTTCGATGCGTGCCGAAGTATTTGAGTTGAACGATAACGATAGTGACTTGGTAAGATTCCATGACAAGGACAATTGACGATCCCACAGCCAGTTCTTGCTCACAGAAACCGGAAGCTGGAACATTACGTCGGCCTCGGAACGGGTCTGTTGCTCATAATAGTACCTCGACATGTTTGTGAGGAATGATATATTGTTGGGCAACCACTGCAGCTCCCAGTCTTTGAGGAACTTGGCATTCTTACTCTTGCCTTTCACGCCCTTGAAGGGTTTGAAAGGCTTGATGAAAGGCGAATAGGAGTATGCAAATGACCCGCGGTAATCGTTGGTATTCTCATACTCAGTAGTCGGATCTGCCTTCGACTGCTTCGTAAACGAGAAGTTTAGCGTGAAGTTGGCCGGATCCCAAGGCATTGGGGTCTTGCTCTGCACATCAAATTTCAGGCCCGACACAGAGAAATTCTGCACTGTACTTCTCTCGATGGCGTAAGAGTTGATTGAATCCCGTTCTTCCTTTGTCTCGCAATCGTCAAGGGCCTCCTTCAACAGCACATCCTGGTCAAGAGGATTATACTTGGGCGACGTCTTTTCTTTGCTCACAGAATAGTATACGGGCGCGCGCAGCTTGGCCTTCTCAGGCAGGAATCTGCCTAAATCGGCCTGCACGGCGACATTGAACTGCTGGTAGTCGTCGAGTCTACGTTCGTTAAGGCTCTGATCAACCGATCCGAAACCGGCAGTCTCCATGTGCGCGCCAACATTGACGGTGGCCAGATCACTCATCGAGAGGGTGGCATTTGCTTTGGCAGCCCATCCTACGGCTTCATTGAAATCGGTAACTTTCAGCTCATTGATCCATACAGTGCCGTCTTTGGTATTGGCCGAGTTATTGCGCACACCAATAAGGATGACGCGCACATCGCTCAGCGACGGATTACCCATCACGGCCATACGGTTACGTTCATTATCGGGATCGCGCCCGGTGAATAAGGTGCCGTAACCTACACCACTCTCCTCCGCCCTCTTGGCACGGTTACGTTCCTGCTTAAGATCTACGAGGTTCTGGAGATTGAAGTCGAGGTAGTTGTTCTTGGGCCATACAATATATTGGTCCGACGAAAGATAACGGTTATAGGTTCCGGGAGGCGTAAGCTCGAGAGGCACCTCATACTCATAGAAGTTATTCTTCACATCAGAGCCAAGGCGGATGAAGATAGAAAAATCACCTGACCGGAGATTGGTTGTATTGTCAATCGGGGCCTCGGCGTGTACCCACATCTGCATGCGCTTGTAGTTACGCAGGTCAAGCTGGGTATTGCGGTATACACCCCTGGCGTCACCGGCATTGAGATCCGACACCTTAAGCGACATCGACTGCTCGTTAAGCTGGGTGATCTGGCTCTGGCCGGGATCGGTGATACGGGTCACACCCGGAGGCAGCACATAGTTCACGGGCTGACGCTCGGCATTTTCCTCGATATTAACCACCGACACGTCGAGCTGACCCTGCGCCGGAGCATCGCCGCGGGAATTAAGATTGAAGTCATAGCTGCGCCATTCTCCACGCACAAGCTCGAATGTAGCGAAACGGAGATGTGTGGTATGCTTGAAACCGGTAAGGAACATTCGGGCAAAGCGTATGGTCGAGAAGTCGGTTATAGAACCGACAATCTTCTCATACTCCTGCAGAGGAATCTTGAACTGGAGCCATTCAACCTCCAGACGACCACCATCGCGCGTAGGCTGCAACGACACCTGACGGTCGGTGATAAAGTTCTTGCCCACAACCAGATCTTCCGGGCGGATAGAAACCCTGTACTGGAAATAACGCTCATATTCGTTAAGCGTATTATCCTGATTTATGTCCTCGACGTCAGGCACCGACCTGGCCGACTGATAAAGAGGATCTGGTGCGTCTTCTGGCGACAGAGAGTTGCCTTCTACGCCGTTATATCTCTTATAGCGCTCCAGAATCGACAGGCGCTGCTCGTCATAATCATATCCACGGTAGAAATGGTAGTTGTCGCCGGCCGGGTCATTGAGCGGAGAAAAAAGATCGGTCTGCATGGCCTCCACTGTCTCGGGCGAAAGGCGGCGGGTAAGATTCTCGAGGTATTTCTGATAGGTCGAGAACACAAACTCGTCATTATTAGGAAGCCCGTCGAGACCTACGTCCTGCACAAGACGCGAGCCAGTTCCGTTGTCGAAGGAGTAGGTAAGCGAGTTCTGCGATGATACACGGCCCCAAGCTGTTTCACGGAGGTATTGGTCATTTCCGTCGTAAGGTATACCGTTCTCGTAGCTCTTCAAACCATCTTTAAGAATATCCTCCGAAATTTCTCCGAAATTCAGATAGAGGTCACCGCCCTCGTAATTCGGATTCTCAGGATCCAGGAACGGGTTGAGAAGCCAGAACTGCACATACTCAATATTCGATTGCTCGAAGTTGGTGTTGTCCATCTTGCGCATTATACCACCCCAGCGTTTCTCCGGATTCTGTAGTTTGCCGTCGGGCGCGATGTCGACATCATCAAGATTATACGGGCCCCTCTCATCAGGGTAATATGAGAGGTTGAGTGTCTGTATGGTAGATGATTCGCCATACCCCAGTTCACGTCCGGGGAAAATTTCCTGCGAGGTCACCTCGCGCACATAGGGATTCGAGAGTTGCTTAAGGTCGCTCTTGATATATCCGGGGCACATCGACGAATTGCGCTGCGTGAACAAGCGGTCGATGTAATACCAGTTTAGAAGTGCACGGTTCTTGCCATATGCGGGGTCGTTGCTCAGAGCCGCCTCAGGGAAGAGGGCGGCCGACGATGGGTCGTAAGGCGTCGATGCAAGGAACCAGGAATAGGGTGAGCGGAGATCAATGCCTGTCTGAGTGGATTCAAAGTCATCGATGTACGACGACCCCTTGTTTGAGCCGGCCTTCTGCTGATGCGGAAGTAAAGCCGCATACTCGGCTGTGAGGCTAAGACGCGATGGCTGCGTGGCCGTAACGGTCGGAATCTTATTAAGCAGATTGGTGAGCCACATAAACTCGCCGTTATAGGCCATATTAAAGCCGGCCATAGAGTTGTTGACCGTCTCATCGCCGATATTCACCTTTTCGATAAGGGCCTTCTCTGAGAAATGGAGCAAGGTCGCTCCAAAATTCAAATTCTTATTGAGCTGATATTGCAAGTCAAGGCCCAGAAGGGTCTTGCGCTGGGTGGAGAACATTGATTGGTTCTCAAGTGTGACAGATATATTCTGTCCAGAATCTATGATGCTCTGATTGGTGATGGTGACAATACCCATGGCATAGTCGACCGTGTAATCGGAATTTTCGGTCAGCTGCACGCCTCCTGCAGTGACAATCACCGATCCTCGAGGCACATTCATGGCATTGAGCCTGATCTGAGATCCAGCGGATGCCTGATATTCACCGGTCAGTATAAATTTATTCTTGTCGGCATACTGGCGTGCCACGACAAGCGTAGAGTCGTAGAGTTCCTGATACACATACTGCTGGGCCAGAGCCGGGTTTCCGATCTTCGTGGCGAGATGCGAGCCGAAAGGCTCCACTACCGGGAAAATAACCTTACCGGTCGACGGCAGGATGGTGTAACCGTCAATAAAGTCGAAGAAGCCGTCAGGGTTACTCTCCTCATTTGAGTCAATGCGGTCGAGATTCATTACCTGAAGCAGCGACTGGTTGCTCAGGCCGGGAACTGGAAGATAATTGATCTGAGTACCTGTTGTATCAGACAAATACTTGATATTGAGCTTAAACTTACTCTTCTGAATCTGATAGCCGCCAAGAGAATATACGTTCTTCATCATAAGATCCCACATCGGCAGATAGGGCGACGAAGTGGTACTCTTAAGCATCTTGAGGTATAACGACTGATCGGTGGTTGTGATGTCGCCAGAAAATTCACCTACCTGATAAACCTGGCCGTTATAGGTATATTCATATGCCACGGCAAGCACCTCATCGGCGTTTAACGCGCTCTTGATCGAGATATAACCGAGGGTTGAGTTGAGGGTATATTCACTGCTGGAGAGTAAGCGGGCACTCTCCACCTTTTCATAATCACGGCCACCCTCGATGCCATAGGCCGAC
Source organism: uncultured Muribaculaceae bacterium (assembly GCA_910586595.1). GTDB lineage: Bacteria > Bacteroidota > Bacteroidia > Bacteroidales > Muribaculaceae > CAG-873. The sequence goes on from CAJUJB010000009.1 coordinate 18,195, forward strand.
AGTGGCTCGAGGGCCTGGGTCACCTGGTTGATGTTTCGGGCACCGGGATAATCGGTCTTTATGATGGAAAGGAGGTCATTCGAGGCATTGGCCGGATTGGGAAGGGCTGCATTGGCCGTCCAGTAATCGGACGCGAGCACAGAGCTTTCGCCAAGATCCATGAAGCCCACAAAGTTACGGGCCTGCTCATATTTGCCGGTCTTGTTGGTTACCCACACCTCTATGCGGGTAATCTTTATTCCCGACGAAACATATGGCAGACGTGAGGCAAACGAGTCGTAATTGTCGCGGAAGAAGTGGGCCAGAAAATAATGTCGGTTCTGGTCGTATTCATCTGCATTGACGGTAAATTCTGTAGTCTGGGCACCACCGCGCGTATTTACAGTCTTCGACTCAGAATTCTGCTGCGACACAAGAGCTGTGGCGGTAAGTTTGCCAAACTGCAGCTTGGCTTTGATACCGAACAGAGCCGTACTGCCTCGGATAAGCGAGGAGCCGGTGGTCATCGACACATTACCGGCCTCGATATTCTTCACTATATCATCTTCCTTGCCCTCGTAGGCGAGTTTGAGGTTCTTTGAGTCGAAGTCGAATGTAGCGTCGGTGTTATAAGTCATATTGAACTTCATGCGGTCGCCGACACCTGCGGCGATGGTAGCCTGAATCTTCTGGTCGAAGTCAAAGTATGTCTTACGACGGGCCGACAGAGACAATGACGGATTATCGGTCTTATTACTCTTTATGCCCATCGACACCTGCACCGAGCCCTGCGTCTTGAGTGTTACGCCACCGGGGCCGAAAATCTTTTCGAGCGGCCCGAGGGCGAAGTTCATATCGAAAATGTTGAACGGCTCCTTTTCCTTATCGGTGATAAGGCCCATGTTACGCTCACGGTAATATTGCTGCATGGAGCGGCGGAATTGCCAGTTGTTATACTGCTGTGCCGTAAGCATGAATGGAGTGGCTATATCCACGCCACCCATCCTGGTATGCACCACATAGCAACCGGTGAGAGGGTCATACTCGGCCTCTGTGGTGATATTCGATGGTGTTGCGAGGTCATATGCCAGCTCGTCGCGCATGAGGTCTTCGTAGCTCATGGGCACCGTAGGCGGAATAGGCAGATGAAGCGGAACTGAATCTCCGGGGGCAATGGGAGGAGGAGTCGGCATCGCCGCAGGGGGAGGCGGCGTAAGCTCCGGTGTATAGTACTGGGCGAGCACACGGGCGGGCATGACAAGCGCCACCCCTGCAAGCAGGAGCGGCACGGCAATCCGGAATAAGATATGTCGCGTCAGAACTTTTTCCATTTACAGCGCCCGCTACATCATCGAGAGGGCCTTGCGTATGGCACCCTCCACCTTCAGGGAAGGATCGGCGGTGAAGAGCTTTTCGAGAGTCTTCTCGCTGGTCTTCCGGTCGAAACCGAGAGCCTGCAAGGCTGCCAGGGCTTCGTCGAAGGCATCGCTGCGTGAGCGGGTCTGCATGATTAACGTATCATCAGTAGCTTTTATTTTATCGCGGAGGTCTACAATTATTCTTTCGGCAGTTTTTGCCCCTATCCCTTTTATAGCCTTCAGGCGCTTGACATCGCCCGACGATATAACGGCTGCCAACTCATCACCTTGAAGCGACGAGAGGATGATTACAGCGGTGGCCGAACCAACTCCCGACACGCCTATGAGCGAGCGGAATAATTCGCGTTCACGCTCGGTGGAAAATCCGTATAAGGTCCATGCATCATCGCGTATGGTTTCGTGCACGAAAAGGCGCGAGGATGTCTGACCTTCAAGAGCCGAAAATGTAGGAAGTGTGATATTGAGCAGATAAGCGACCCCGCCGGGAGTCTCGATGGTGGCTGTAGCCGGAGTGAGCTGGGCCACGGTGCCTTTGATATATTCAATCATCTGTGATAAATGATAAGAGATTGGTCAATTCTGATGCAGTTGCAGGTAACGGCCCGTGACACTGGCCGGATTGGCGGCTACTTCTTCCGGAGTGCCGGTGGCCACAATCATGCCTCCGGCCTCTCCGCCTTCAGGGCCAAGGTCGATGACATGGTCGGCGCATTTCACCACATCAAGGTTATGCTCGACAATGACAAGTGTATGGCCGAGCGCGATCAGATCGTTGAAAGCCTTCAAGAGAAGATGGATGTCGTGGAAATGCAGACCAGTCGTAGGCTCGTCGAATATGAAGATCTGTGGCGCGCAATTGCCCATCGACAGGAAATATGCAAGCTTCACACGTTGGTTCTCACCTCCCGAGAGAGTTGAAGACGACTGACCGAGTTTGATATAGCCCAGTCCGACATCCTGGAGGGGTTTGAGACGCTGCACAATCTTTCGTTCATACGAGCCAGCGCCGGCACCGAAAAAGTCGATGGCGTCATCTACGGTCATCTCGAGAATATCGTAAATATTTTTATCGCGGTATTTTACTTCAAGAACCTCACGCTTGAAGCGCTTGCCATGACACTCCTCACACTCGATGGTGACATCGGCAAGGAATTGCATCTCTATAGTAATCTGGCCTTCACCCTTGCAAGCCTCACACCGGCCACCTTCGGCGTTGAAGGAGAAATATCCCGCAGGAATGTCCATCTGCTTGGCGGCCTGCTGTGAGGCCATCAGACCACGGATTTCCTCGTAAGCCTTGAGATATGTGGCCGGATTTGAACGCGTGGAGCGGCCGATGGGATTCTGATCGACAAAAACCACGCCTTGCGCACGCTTTAAATCACCCGACAATCCACCGAAACGGCCTGGGGCATCCCCTTCTCCATTATAGTGGCGAGCGAGAGCCTTGTAAAATATATCACGCACAAGAGTGGATTTGCCCGACCCGCTGACACCAGTGACACAAGTCATGACGCCGAGAGGAAAGTCTACGGTGACATTCTTCAGATTATGCTCAACGGCATCCTTCACGCGGATGTAGTCGCGCCACTTGCGCCGCTGTGAAGGAACAGGAATCGACAGGCGCCCGGTGAGATATTTCATGGTAAAACTCTCATCACAGCCTTCGAGGTCGGCCGGAGTTCCTTGAAATACAATGTGGCCGCCATGGCTGCCAGCTGCCGGCCCAACATCGATAATACGGTCGGCTGCGCGCATTATATCTTCGTCATGCTCCACAACAACTACAGTATTGCCAAGCCGTTGCAGCTTACGAAGCACGCCGATAAGACGCTCGGTATCGCGCGAATGAAGACCGATTGAAGGCTCATCCAATATGTAGAGCGAGCCCACGAGACTACTGCCGAGCGACGTGGCAAGATTGATACGCTGGCTCTCACCACCCGAGAGAGAATTGCTCAGTCGGTCAAGTGTAAGATAGCCAAGGCCCACCTCTACAAGAAATGTCAGACGCTTGGTAATCTCCACCATCAGTCGCGACGCGATGGCTGTGTCGCGCTCGTCAAGTTCGATTTTACCGAACCATTCGAGCAGACGTCCGACCGGCAGGGTTACAAGCTCGGTAATAGTCGCTCCGGCCACCTTCACATACGAAGCCTCAGGGCGCAGACGTGTGCCCCGGCACGCACGGCAGGTGGTTTTGCCGCGGTAACGGGCCAATATCATGCGGTATTCAACAGCCGCGCGTTTGGCCGATACCTCAGCGAAATAGTCATTGATTCCGCGAAGGCTCTTTCCGTCTCCCTCCCATAAGAGGCGACGCTGTTCATCTGTAAGCTCACAGTAAGGCGTATGGACGGGAAATCCGGCCGAAGCTGCCCCATGAATAAACGCCGTATGCCATCGTCGCGAAGAAGGGCCACGCCATGGTGCCACAGCATCTTCAAAGAGCGACAGCGACGGATTGGGTATGACAAGTTCCTCAGCTATATCGAGAGTCTTTCCAAACCCCTCGCAGACTGGGCAAGCACCCAGTGGATTATTGAAGTTGAACATCTGCTCCGACACTTCTGGGAACTGCATTCCATCAGCCTCGAAGCGCTTCGAGAAGTCATGACGGTTAACATTGCCGTCAGCATTCCACACAAGCAGGGCACACTCGTCATGCCCCTCGAAAAATGCTGTCTCCACCGATTCGGCAAGACGCGACAGCTCATCGCCTTCATTGCGTAGGGCAAGGCGGTCGATAAGGAGGTCTGGAAGAGTACTGTCGTTACGGGCGGCAAAGTCGGCTATGTCGACAAATTCATGCCCCTCAGTGACAACTCGCGAATAACCTTCCTTGGCATAAATATCGAGCTGCGCCTGAAGATCGCGACCCTCTGGAAGATGAATCGGAGCCACAAGCGCAGCCCTCGAGCCTTCAGGATAGGAAGAGGCCACCTTAAGGACGTCTTCCACGGTGTGTTTCTTCACCTCACACCCGGAAACGGGAGAATATGTACGGCCAATGCGCCCGAAGAGCATGCGCAGATAATCGTATATCTCGGTGGAAGTTCCTACAGTCGAACGCGGATTGCGAGTGTTGACCTTCTGCTCGATGGCGATGGCCGGCGGCAGCCCTTTGATGAAGTCACATTCGGGCTTGCGGAGTTTTCCCATAAACTGACGGGCATAAGCCGACAGGCTCTCCACATAGCGACGGCGTCCCTCGGCATACAGTGTGTCGAAGGCGAGTGAAGATTTGCCCGAGCCTGACAATCCGGTAATGACCACAAGCTGATTACGGGGAATCTCCACGTCGACATTTTTTAGATTATTGACGCGGGCACCTTTGATACTTATATTGGAAACTGACATGACGTCGTGTTAGATTCTGGAAGTGTGTTTCTAAAATTTCGCTTAACTTACAAAGTTACGAAATTATCTATAGACCCACAAGCAAAAGCCACCCCGGGGAGGTGGCTTTTAAAATCAATTCACAATTCAGGCAATGATCAGCGCTGTGAGAAGCTGCGGTAATGGGCCGGTTCAAGATTAAGTTTACCGGCAGCTCTGAGCAACTTTCGCAAGGATGTCACAAGTTCCTGACTCTCCTGAAGTAGGTTAAGATAGACATACGCTACGGTAAGGTTTCCGGCTTCGGCATGCTGGATAAAGTCGTAAATCTCCTTCGAGTGAACCGAGAGCTCCTTCTTGACCGCCTCGCATCTGCGGCGAAGCTCATCGATGGCCTCAGGTTTATTTTCATCAATGGCCTCACGCGACTCCATGAAGATTGCGCAGACCTTCTCCTTCACCTCCTCCAGGAAGGTATGGAATTGCTTTGGAAGGGGCTTGAAATTATTGTCGACATGTTCCTTACATACTTCATTTATGCGGATAAGAATATAAGTAATAGTCATCGCCATGCCATTGCTAAGATGGAACCAGGCGCTCTTCTCCATAGCCGTCTCGGGCGATGCGACCCTCATGCACAATGTAAGCTTGCGACGCTGGCTCTTCAGCACATCTTTTTCTGTATACAAGGCCTTTTCTGAACGCGAAAGGAGTTTGCCTCGGTCATTCATGAAGCCGTCAATCACATCGGCATAAACCTGAGCGCCAAAAGCGAGGAACATATTTTCCTTTTCATTGATGTATACTCTGAGCAAGGGCCACACCTCGGCAGGATTCTGCGTGGCGAGGATTGTCTGGAACAGCGTGTCGCTCTGTATTTCTTTTTTCTTCTTGTTGAAGCGGATATTGCTGCGTATGAGCAAGGCAAGTGCAATGACGCCTCCGGCAATCATGACTGGAACACCACCCATATGCATCAGGCAGACCACAATGCCTGCGCCGATAAAAGCCACGCCGGCAGTGATGAACCATCCACCAATCACCGATATGACGCCGGTGATGCGGAATACGGCACTCTCGCGGCCCCATGCACGGTCGGCCAACGACGTACCCATGGCAACCATAAAGGTGACAAACGTTGTGGAGAGAGGGAGCTTCATTGATGTACCCCAGGCAATCAGCATACCGGCCAGCATCAGGTTCACCGATCCACGGACAAGGTCGAACGAGGCGCCTTCCTCAGGCTGCTGTACAGAAGTATCCATTCGTTTTACCATCCATCTCTTCACCCCGGCTGGTGTATGGTCGCTCACCCAGGTAAAGGCATTCAGGAACGCGCGCACGAGCGAACGACCAATCTTAGACGAACCGAAAAGTTCATCGCCCTGGTTCTGGGCACTCAAGCCCACTGTGGTCTGAGTGACCTGCCGTGCCTTCTTCGATGTCGCCAGCGATACAACCATGATCATACCGGCACCTATAAGGAAATAGAACGGAGTCTGGGCTGGGCCATTGAGGCTCGACATCATGAAGCCATGCAGGTCGCCTCCGCCATTGGCTACATAGTCATTGTAAGACGCAAGTGATGTAAGTGGTACGCCAACAAAATTCACAAGGTCATTGCCTGCAAATGCCATGGCAAGCGAGAAGGTGCCGAGCAATACCACAATCTTAAACACATTGACCTTGAGAAAATGAAGCAGCTGCATGATCAAGGTGAAGGCCACGAAGCATCCGCATAATATAAGCGCCGTATTGGCATTGATCCAGCTTTTCAGCTCCGGGGTCATTATGGTGAGGTCTTTGATACCCTTTATAAGCATAAAATAGATAATGGCCGTGCAAGCCACACCTCCGAAGAGACCGACTTTCCACTTCATGCGGCTCTTATACTCGAAGGTAAATATAAGGCGAGTGATAAACTGCACCACCGTACCGAAGACAAATGCAATGGCCACAGAGAGGAAGATTCCGAGAATAACCGACAGAGCCTTCTCGGTGTTGAGCAGTTCGCCCATCCCCAAAGTATTCTCCGGAGCAGCAATCTTAAAGAGCGCCACAACAAATGTTGCCCCAAGCAGCTCAAACACCATTGATACGGTTGTCGACGTCGGCATACCCAAAGAATTGAATATATCAAGGAGAATGATGTCGGTAACCATTACAGCCATGAAAATGGCTATAACATCGTAAAACGACAGATTCTCAGGCCTGAAAATACCATGACGGGCGATGTCCATCATACCGTTACTCATCGACGCCCCGATAAATACACCTATCGCAGCTACAATCACAACGGTCTTGAAGGTTGCAGCCTTGGAGCCTATCGCCGACGATAAAAAATTGACGGCATCATTACTTACGCCTACCGACAAATCAAATATTGCAAGCAGGAACAAGAAAATAACGATGCCGAGAAACAATAATTCCATATAGGTCTAATTAAATTTTTAAGAAATAACGACATTTTAATTAAAAACAAATCATCAAGTAAAAATGCCGCATATCTATAAAATTTTTATAAATGGCCGTCAGCGCCATCAACCTTGCGGCCCATAACCTGAGTGATAAGCGCTCCAGCAATCATCACTGCAATCGAGACGGTGAGTACGAGGGCTGCACCACCCCACCTCAGAAGAACCGGGATGATAAAGGCTCCCAACACAGCGCCAGTCTTGCCAATACCGGCGGCAATGCCAGATCCGGTGCCACGGTCGGCCACGGCATATGTGCGCGAAGGCAAAATGAAGGTGATCAGGTGAGGCCCGGCATTGAGGAACATCTCGAATACCACAAAGCCAGAAATGGCGATCCATGCGGGCCAATGAAGCATATAGGCAGCCATCAGCAAGCCTAAGCCTCCGGCACTACCCCAGAAGCCCCAAGCCTGCATCGATAGATGATTCACGCGGCGTAAAAGGGCTATACCGATACTAAATCCTACCATCATCACAAGGCTGAGCACGAAAGTAAGGCCTACCGAACTTGTCACATGCTCGACGGGGGTGGCATGTGCCGGAAGTGAATCAAGACCGAAACTCATGATGAGCAAGGGCAGGAATATACCGATGCCATAGACTCCAAGGCCTTCGCACGCCCATGGTACGCCAGTGAGAATTACCTTAGCAAAGTTTTTGCGGACAAACATCCCCATCGACTCATCGGTAGACGCGGGAGCCGCAGCGGGCTGAGCCGGAGGAAGTACAACATCCGGGCCCAAAATCTTGCGGGCGGCAGCCTCGGCCTGGGCCCTCTCTCCACGACTGAGCAGCCAACCGGGGCTCTGCGCGAATTTCATTCGTAATACAAGCATCAGAGCCGCAATGGCTGTCATTATCAAGAATAAAGATGCCCAATGGCTTGCCGTGCCCCAATGGATAATCAATATGTAGCAAGCGGCAGCCACAACTGCACTGCCGGCGGAGGCAAGAGCCTTTGCCACACCAACCATAAATACCTTCCATTTCACAGGCATTAGCTCCGAAATATAATCAGGATCGAGGCTGTATTCTCCTCCAATGGCAAAGCCCATCACAAAGAGACAGGCGAGCAGCACGGGTACGGAGTGGATCCATACTGCAACAAGCGAGGCCAGAACTATGATGAACGGACACAACCGGAAAAAAAGTAGATAGCCATACCGGTCGCTCAAGCGCCCGAAGACCACCGTACCGAGCATAATCCCTATAAGGGAGATACAGCCTAGCATACCCTGCATTCCAGAGGAAAGCTCGGGATGAGTCACAATCTGCATCAAAGGAATGACTATGCCGACCAGGGTTGCGAGCCCCTGACCTATGAATTGGCCCAGCGAAGCCACGAGCACCACCTTTATATGGCGCCATCCCAGCGGCATCGTAGCCATATCTACCTGAGAAATACCCGGTTTATCTATATTCTTTTCCATATGAGTCTTATTTTGAAGGGTTACATGGATAAGGCATGTTTTCAATGGGCCCGTCGTAGACCAGACGGCCACCATCCATCACCAGCGCCCGTGTGCACAGAGTCCTGACGAGATCCATGTCGTGACTGGCAATCAGCAGCGTATGGCGCAGAGGTGACACTATATCGATAAACTGACTGCGCGCCGAATAATCAAGGCCTGTGGTCGGTTCGTCGAATACAAGTATATCAGGAGACATCGACAGCACTGTAGCTATGGATACCATTTTTTTCTGACCTCCGGAGAGCTGGAAGGGTGCCCTCTTGCGCAGGTCGGTGCAACCGGTCATGGCAAGCGCCTCGTCAACACGGCGATCAATTTCATCATCGGAGAGGCCCATATTTTTAGGGCCGAAAGCCACATCCGCTTCAACCGTAGGCATAAACAACTGGTCATCGGATTCCTGGAAGACCATACCGACAGAGCGCCGGCAGGCGTCGACGTCGGCAGGTGTAAGCTTCATATTGCGGAAATACACAGCCCCGTCTGTAGCGAACAGGAGGCCTGCGGCGTGAAGTAAAAGAGTTGACTTACCCGACCCGTTCAGCCCAACAAGAGCCACCCGCTCGCCTTTACGGATATCAAAATCTATGTCCGTAAGCGCGCGGTAACCTCCGGGATAAGTATAACCGGCATGATCAAAACGAAGAACTGAGTCTTTCATATCGACATCGGTGTTAAGAGTTTGAGCAGCCATGACGAAAAATCGACATAGCGGAGGAGAGCGAAAACAATCAACCATACGGTGCAGTATACCGTATCGGGAGTGCTCCAGCGGGCATTTCTACTCCACGTCAGCGAGCCATTGAATCCCCGCGCAAGCATAGCGCGGTGTATCCGCTCGGCCCTGGCAAATGTGCGTAGCATAAGCTGCCCTACAAAAGATCCCCACATGCGCGGGCCATACGACTGTTTGCCATAAGCTCGCGCCTGCCGGGCCCGATGCATCGAAAGGGCTTCCTGAAGCAATACCTCCAGGTAACGGTAGACCATCAGAAGCTGTGTCACCAGAAGCCGTGGTACCTTGAGCAGCAACAAACCCTCGCACATGCGGTTAAAGCCTGCCACGTAGATCAGCAGCAACACAGCCTGAACTGACAGAAGGCCTCGTATGATTATAGACAGAAACGAAATCCAGCCACAGCTGATGGCTATATTTCCAGCCATAAAGGCTGTCTCATGGTCGAATATCGGGTTGAATATACCGATAACGACGAGGAGCGGCAGAACGTATAGTGATTTGATAAACAAACGCTCATAGGCGATATGAGCCAAGGGCGCTGAAATAATAGGATATACTGCAAACCAGATGAGCATGCCAAGGCTTATTACGGGCACGCTGAGCATGGCCAGCAGATAAATGGCCGTCACGACAAGCAACGCACGCGGATCGATCGCTCCGATATGGGAGTCGGGTTCCGACGCCATCTGGCGCGCGTTGAGCGTAAATATTGCTTGTTCGAGACGACTTGTTTTCATTTTTTCGTACGGCTTGGAACCTCAGCCCTCCGGAGACTGTGGAACAACAATGTTGATATAGCCCATAGCATGGTCATGACCAACACGGCTCCTATCACTCCAGCAAATGTGGAGTTATATTCCGGCATTACAGCTGTAGGAAGTGCTTTAGAGGTAAATTCAGTGAGCCCGGCTACCTTACTGATCGACCATTCGAGGCCGTCTGGGTTAGCAGAGGCGAGCCAGGTGAAGGCCGATGCAAGCACCAGAGTTCCGGCTCCGAATATAACGAGCAGACGGCGGAATCTGCGGCGGTTACCGCGGTCATAGGCCCCCCGGGCATTGGCTGTAAGTGTCTCGGGCCGATATTTGGCAACGAAACACAGCACGGCTCCTGTAGCCACACCTTCCACAGCCCCTATCGCAAGATGGATGGGAAGCATAAATGAAAGGAATACAGAGGTCGGCAAGGCTGTGATGCCCGAAAGCTCAGTTTCTGCCGTAACGCCAAGCGCACCAATTTCAAGGCCGACAACGGAGGCAAGCAAGGCTCCGACAAAAATTCGGCCAGCCCCGGCATTCGCACCAGCAATAGGTTTATATATGAGTGGATATGCAATGAGGCATGAGGTGGCTGCCATATTCAATATATTGCAGCCCAATGCAAGCAAACCACCGTCGGCAAACACAAGACACTGGATTATGAGCACCGAGCATAAGGTGAGGAAGGCAGCCCAAGGCCCAAGGACAGCCGCCAGGAGCACACCGCCTATCACATGCCCGCTCGAACCAGTGCCAGGAATAGAGAAATTAATCATCTGGGCGGCAAAAACAAAGGCACCCATCACCCCCATGAGGGGAATGATATTCTCTCGTCGTATAGTTTTGACTTTGTGGGCCGCCACTCCAATCAGAGCTGCGGCTGCCACACCGGCTCCCGCCGCTACGGCCGGGGATACCAGAGCATCTGCCATGTGCATGATCAGGAAACTTGTTTATTTAGTTTATACTGGGGGAGCATGAAGAGCCATGTGGCCACACAGAAGGGGCCAGTCAAGGTCGTAAGGCCATAAGGTGTGACAATGGCATCCATGCCTGCTTGAATAAATACTGTTGCCACGACAGCGGCAATGGTCCACAGGGCTGTCCGCAGACATGGCTTGTAGAACGTACAGCCTACGGCGATGCCGGTCAGTACGGGGCTGAACCCGAAGAGACCTTGCGAGATGTCGGCTGGATCAGCCTTGAACATAATGGCTATGCCGAGTGCGATTGCAGATGCGGCCGCAGCCCAGAAGGCTGCCCATCGGCTGCATACGGCAAGCGCCACGAGGAAGAAAATTCCCGTTATCCACGAGTTGATAAGGAACACTTGAGAAATGCCCTTTAACCAGTAGATGACCAGTGAGCCAAACGAAGTGTCGAGCGACCATGTGAACGGATCGGCCAACTCGGGAGTGGAAAGAGCCACAGCGTCGAGGCCATGCATAGTGCGTGCTGCGAAAAGGAAGAGCCATGTCATGAACACGAAGGGGAAGGTATAGGAATTAACCTTCCACGGGGCCATTACATTATTAAAGCCCTGACGCACCCATGTGGTGACCATGGCGCAGAAGATCAGAGCAATCCACATCAGCCAAGTATTTGCGAGGAAGGTGGGGAAGGCACAGCCTACCAGGGCTCCGTTGAAGCCCCACAATCCGGCACGTCCATCGCCACTCTTAGGAGTCACAAGGTAGCCTGCAAGTGTCGATGCCGCAGTACCGACAGCCGCCCCCCATGCAACCTGAGGGAGATGACACTCATAGGAGCCCCAGAAGATGCCCGCCAGGAATAGCAAGCCTGTCCACGGGCTCTGCTGAAACATTACCTGACCGATGCCGTTGAAAAACGTGCTTACAGTCGTAGTCAGTTTATTATTCATTTTATCATTGATTTGACTTTGTTAGACTTGACTCATCGCCATGGAAATTCTTCTGGCAGGGGGCAACCTTTGACCTGGCTGCGCACACGCGAGCAGAATTCCCTCACAATTTTCTTGACTGGGCCAGGCTCCGGGCCGAGCACTTTGAAAAGAAGGCCAGCGTTATTAGGCAGGTGGGTAATGCCGGCTGCGATATGTTCCTGCTCGTTTATGAAGGCTGCAGTGGCATCGTAGATTGGAGCTATGTTGGCCTCCGGAGTCATTACGAGCACATTAGCGAATACATCATAGCCGTGCATCACTCCGATGTCACGTATGGGTGAACGGGAAGGGTCAATCACAAATTTCTCGCGGAAAAGCTGATTGCCATCAGGCCGCTCACCATGCGTGCACACAGAGAGGATATCGAACGCGAAAAGTTCGCCATCGCCGAAATACTTGCGGCCGCCCATGAAAATCTCGGAATAAAACACCGTAGCCGAGGGATCGACGGTCATGCGCGTGTCGCTTATAAAACGGGTGTGTGCGCACGGGATAATCGGCTCCGGCAGGTATTCAAGATAAGCATCCTTTCCAAGCACAATCGTCTGCTCCAGGCCTGAATAGTTGTCTTGCATACGGGCAAGCTTGGTTGCGGCTCCGGTCGACACAAAGGCCATAGCGCCGTCTTTGACAGTGATTATCTGCCGGTAACGGTCGCCATCGACGTTAGGGCCACCAGACGACAATATATATACACAAGGCATGCCGGGCAGCTCTTCATCAAAGTAGAGCTCCTGCTGCACGATAAGCGGGGCTCGCCTGTCGAGCTCCCTGAGTATACTTTTACCCGACGCATCAAGCTCGAAGCCAAGATTGAGGTATCCCTGCTTGCCCGGCGCGCCAACATACATGGCGCGGGGTTTGGTCAGGTACGGCTTCATCTCGCTTGCAGAGTCAAAGTCGACGAGCTGCTTATCGGTATATTCGAGTTTTTCGTTCTTAATCATAGCGGACGCATTTAAGCCGCGAGGCTTATTTCTTATCAAAAAGGGCCATCTTGAATATAAGGTCGACGAGATCGTCGATACCCTCGCCCGACATAGCGTTGGTGAACACAAACGGTTTGCCCGGGCGCATGATCTTGCTGTCATGATCCATCACTTCAAGTGAAGCATGGACATAAGGGGCGAGGTCGGTCTTGTTGATTACCAGAATATCGCTCTGCGAGATGCCTGGGCCATCCTTGCGGGGAATCTTATCGCCGGCAGCCACATCAATAACATAAATAAAGAAGTCGACAAGGGCCGGGGAGAATGTCAAGGTAAGATTATCGCCGCCAGACTCGATCAGCACAATATCGGCATCGGGGAACTTGGCTTCCATCTCCTCAACGGCGGCAATGTTCATCGAAGGGTCTTCACGCACGGCAGTGTGAGGACACGCGCCAGTCTCCACTCCAATAATCATATCTTCGAGCAGGACGCCCTTGAGGGTCTTACGCACATGCTTGGCATCTTCGGTGGTAACGATGTCATTGGTGATGATCAGCACCTTCATGCCGCGGTCAAGCAGGCGCGGAGTGATGGCTTCAATTATTGCTGTTTTACCGGAGCCCACGGGGCCACCGATTCCTATTCTACAGGTACTCATTATATCGTATTTTTCTATTTTAATTTAGTGATGAATAAATAATCAGTTCATGAACATGCGCATGTTGCCTTTCTCATGAAGCGAGGCGAAGATGTCCATCTCAGGCACAAACGAGTTCATGTCGGCGAAAGTCATCTCCCTGGCCACTGCATAGTACTGCGGCACCTCGGCGCTAAGTGTCTGAAGAATCAGCTGGGTATCATAGTGAGATACCCTCACACATCTCAGAGCGGCCCCGAGCACCATATTTATAACGCCATACTGATGCGAAGCGTATAGATCTTCCTCAGAAAGTCGGCCGTGCGCGAATGCAAGACCCTGCGCGATGGGATATGAGCCAGGAGTCGTACCGGCTTTTATCGCTTCAAGCCATCCGGCGATCAACTTATCGTCCGGGAAAAGACGCACGGCGAGCTCTGCGAGTTTCTTACCCATGCGCTGAAGCATCATACGGGCCTCGTCGTTCATCTTGAAGAGCATAAGTTCGCGGTCTATCTCCATCACGGCCTCAAGGTCGCCTTTGCGGGCTGCCCGGTAGGCGAGCAATGCGGCCACACCGTCGGAGTAGGCTGCCTGAAGGGCTACTGAGCGCGTATACTGCTCCAGAGTTTCGGCATCATGCACAATCCCCATGTGCGAAGCCGTCTCCAAGCCATTTGAGAAGGAGAAGGTGCCGACGGGGAAGGTCGAGTCGGTCATCTGAAGCAGATGCATTATCTTGGTAAGCATGGGCAGACTGTATTTTATCAGTGAGTATGAGTGTGGTCGCAGTGGCAATGGCCGTCATGGTCGTGATGATGATCATGATGGTGGTCGTGATCATGGTCGTGACCATCGCAATGGCAGTGCTCGTGCGAATGGCTCTCATGCGAAGCTCCGCCGAAGAGACGGCGCACTTCATGAGGAGCCAGGTAGGGAATGATGTCGGTTCCGGGCTGGAAGCTATAAGTAATACCCTCGATATTATGTGTCTCCATAACACTGAGCATCACTTTTTTGTCGACAGTGAGCGGCACATATACCTTGGTGCCTTTCACAACTGCGGGCCAATGCTGATTACCGATGGCATGCCCAAGCTCGACCGAGATACGGATAATATCTTCAGGTGAGCGGCCTTCCAGACCATCCATGTCTATGACGAGCACATTGCTCAGATCGAGGCGCAGCACAGCTGCGGTGCCATTTGCCGGATCATAGGCGATAATATCGCCATCGGCAACGCGGCTACCCCTCTTCAATGCGATGGGATATTCATTACCATGATCGCCCTTTACAAGGAAACGGCTCTTCTGTGCGGTCCACTGATCAAGATATAGAGTTTCGATATGGGCAGATGCGAGTTTCTCCTTCCACTCGGGAGAGTGGGCATTGCCTAAAATTTCGGTGATTACTTCCATAATATGACGGAATAAGTAGTAGTTTACGTAGATGAATGTTATATGATATTAACAAGTTTAACACACAAATGTTTATTCACTGCCAGCATGACATTGAGAATAAAGACATTGTAGTCTTATCGCCCCATTAATTTATCAGCTTCATTCTTATACAGAAATGTCCGCGGTAGCCGACACCGGTTGCCGCGGACAAATAAGGTATGATTACTATGCTGCTATAGAATTAGCTGAACCAGTAAAGCTGGGCCAGAGGCAGTTCTTTGGCAGGAGGTACGGTGGCAAGCACGCCGTCGACGTAGACATTGAATGTCTCAGGATCCACCTCGATGTGAGGCAGGGCTGTGTTACGTACCATATCGGCCTTCGACAGCTGACGCACACCATGCACGGGATAGAACAGATTGTCTGTACCGACTGTATCGACAAATCCGTTGTCGATTGAAGCACGCGACACGAAACGTGCACAGCTGCGGGGCATAGCCTTGCCGTAAGCACCGAACATCGGGCGCATGATCTTTGGCTGAGGTGTAGGCAGCGAAGCATTCGGGTCGCCCATGTTTGCCCAGTTGATCAGACCGCCCTTGATCACCAGTTTAGGTTTGGTGCCGAAGAAGGCGGGCTCCCAGAGCACAAGGTCGGCCATCTTGCCAACAGCTATAGAGCCCAGGAGATCTGAGATACCGTATGTGATGGCAGGGTTAAGAGTAATCTGGGCAAGGTAACGGAGCACACGGAAATTATCGTTGCTGTCGCTGTCTTCGGGCAGTTTACCACGAACCTGCTTCATATAGGAAGCCATCTGGAATGTACGCATGAACGACTCACCTACGCGGCCCATGGCCTGCGAGTCAGACGAAACCATTGAGATGATGCCGAGGTCGTGGAAAATATTCTCGGCAGCCTGAGTCTCGGGGCGTACACGGCTCTCAGCAAAAGCCACATCCGACGGGATGAGAGGATTAAGGTTGTGGCAGACCATGATCATATCGAAGAGCTCTGCCTGCGAGTTAATGCCGAAGGGCAATGTGGGGTTAGTCGACGAAGGAAGTACGTTGGCCATCGACGCAACTTTCAGAAGGTCGGGAGCGTGGCCGCCACCGGCGCCCTCTGTATGGTAGGTGTGGATCGTACGGCCGTCAATCGCAGCGATCGAGTCCTCTACATATCCGCCCTCGTTGAGCGTATCTGTGTGGATTGCAACCTGCACGTCGAAGCGGTCGGCCACGCCCATACAAGCGCGGATGGCTGCTGGAGTCGAACCCCAGTCTTCATGAATCTTGAAGCCACAGGCTCCGGAGATAATCTGTTCCTCGAGAGTTTCGTTGACCGAACTATTGCCTTTGGCGAGGAAGCCCATATTGATAGGCAGACCTTCCGAAGCTTCGAGCATTCTCTTGAGGTTCCAGGGGCCGGCGGTGATGGTGGTGCCGTTCGTGCCGTCTGTCGGGCCGATGCCACCACCAATAAGAGTGGTTATACCGTTGCTAAGACAGTCGTACGCCTGCTGAGGAGATACAAAGTGAACGTGACCGTCAATACCGGCAGCAGTCAATATAAGATGCTCGCCCGATATGGCGTCGGTCGAAGGGCCGGTGCACAGAGTCGGAGTTACGCCTTCCATGATATTGGGGTTACCGGCTTTGCCGATACCTGCGATTTTGCCGTCTTTCACGCCGACATCAGCCTTGATTACGCCTAAGATAGGGTCAAGTATGGTTACGTTGGTGATGACAAGGTCGAGCGACCCTGCTTTGGATGTGATTGTGTTGGCGGTGCCCATACCGTCGCGGATAGTCTTTCCGCCACCGTATACCACTTCGTCGCCATAGACGCGGAGGTCTTTTTCAATCTCAACATACAGGTCAGTGTTGCCGAGGCGGATTTTATCGCCTACGGTGGGGCCGAAGAGATTGTTATATTCTTGTCTGGATATTGTTGCCATAATCAGTAGTAGGTTGAAGCTTATTTTTTCTCAGGAGATGTAAATTCCGCGTCGGCTTCTTCCTCTGAGATATTCTTGAAGCCATATTCCTGCATGCGACGGAATGCACGCACTTTACGGGGATAATAAGTAGGAGTATCCTCAAGACCTGCGTAGCCGTCGGTGAGGTCGTTGAAGCCGATCACACGCTGCTTGCCTGCATAGGTCACAAGCTCAACTTCTTTCTCTTCACCCGGTTCGAAACGTACGGCAGTCGTAGCGGGGATATTAAGATGGTAACCGAAGGCGGCCTGACGGTCGAATTCCATATAGCGGTTCACCTCAAAGAAGTGGAAGTGCGAGCCAATCTGGATAGGACGGTCGCCGGTATTGCGTACTTTAAGGGTAATGGTGCGTCGGTCGGCATTATATACAATGTCGTCCTGGGCGAGAATCACACCGCCGACCGGCACCGGAGTTGCAGGAGTGAATCCCGGTGTATTAGGATATGCGATGGCTGGCTTTCCAGGGAAAATTCCCTGAGGGGTGGTATAGGTTTCCTGCTGGGGAGTTCCTGTACCGGATGTATTGTTTGTGCCCATTATGAATCAAGGTTTTTAATTATACATGCGGTTACTTGATGGGGTGATGGATGCTCACAAGACGTGAGCCGTCGGTAAACACGGCCTCAACCTGCAATAGATTGATCATGTCGGCAACACCTTCCATCACATCCTCCTTTTTGAGGACGTTGGCGGCGTCGTGCATGACTTCCTCTACAGTTTTACCTTCACGGGCACCTTCAAGCGCGCATGAAGTGATATAGGCCACCGATTCGGGGTAATTGAGCTTAAGACCCTTCTGAAGTCGGCGCTCGGCGATCATACCCAGTGTGAGGAGCTTTAATTTGTCTTCCTCTTTTGGCGTTAAATGCATAAATTTAGTTTTATAGGGTTATACTATATAAGAAACGCCCTGACAGGGCTCATTGTTCTGACTTATCATGCTTATGGGTGTTGTCTTTCATCATACCGGTAACATAATTGGTGAGGTACACCGTAAACAGCGGAAACATGATCATGCCGCATATAGGCAGAATCACAGCCACAACCTTTCCGGCCAGCGTCACCGGACTGATGGAGCATCCTACGGTTGTGAGGTTCATCGCCGTCCACCACAGAGCAGTCCAATAGCCGGTCACATCCGGATTCACACCGGCCTCCCGCTGGAAGAATATGAGCGAGCAGAAGTAGGTGATCATGATCATGATGCAGATATACGACATGAAGAGGCTCGTGACGGCATTGCTCGACAGATAACCTATCACAATCGACATGGCCAACGCACCACGCGCAAGAGGAATGAACCGGACGAAGTAAAGCGCGTCATGGCTCAGATGGATGTCCATCTGATTGACGATGTTGAGATATGGAATCGAGAGAAGGAGGAATACCAGCCTGTGCCGGAAAAACCTCCATTTATCGTCGGAGAAAAACAACTCGACGAAAAAGTCGATGATAAAGAACACGCATACCCAGAATTGGAATGTCATGTATGCATGGTTGTTCAGGAAATCGATTTTCTTGAAGGTATCAATCGAAATCCATACAATGAGCATCACCGAGAGGACCAGCACGATAAAATTCATCATGCGTCTGAGGTCTCTGGCGAATTTATGGGGAGCCCCATGCGGGGCGGCCGGCGATGTTAATACTGATGAATCAGACATGGCTGTGATGAAAATAATATAGATTTTTAACACCCCGCCAGCTGAAAAGGTTCATCTTTAACCTAAACGCAAAAAATCCGCCCTCGCGAGCGGATTTTTTTTCCATCTTACCTAAAAACTATCTATTAACCTAAATCTTGCATGTATATATTCAATTAATCCAAATATCTTCGGCTGAATTTCGGCTTGGGGGAGGACGCGGTGGCCGCGCAACTCTCTGGTATATGGATGACTTTCTATTATAAGAAGTGTCTTAGTTTTTACGATGCAAAGATCGCCCTTATCTGCCGTATGCTATGCCAAGATTGTGCCGAATAATGGTAAAGAAACAGATTTTTCACTTTTTGATACGAATTTTCAAATGCTCAAGCCCTTATTTTTCATAATTTTGCATTACGAAATCAATCACCCATGAAACATCACTCAACACTCATCGCATTATCGTTATTTTTAGCATCGCTGCTGGCATGCACACCCGACACCCGTGTCGCAACCGTGACCAACCCTCTGCCCATGGCCCTCGGTGACCCATTCATGCTTCACGCCGCAGATGGAAAATATTATATGTACGGCACCTCTCTCGCCAATGGCTTCGAAGCTTTCGTGTCGGAGAATCTTACCGACTGGACCTCCATCGGCCAAGTCTATGAAGGCGGCAAAGAAGGCCAATGGAATCAAGATTGTTTCTGGGCGCCGGAGGTATACGAACGCGATGGCCGGTATTACATGTTCTTCAGCGCCAACTCACGCAATAACCCTACCGAAGAAGAAGAGAACTTCAAGATAGGTGTCGCCGTCGCAGACAGTCCTTCAGGCCCCTTCACCGATCTGTACAACCGTCCGATATTTGAGATTGACTTCCCGGTGATTGACGCAAATGTGCTCTTTGACGACCAATCAGGAAAGAACTATATCTACTTCTCACGCTGCTGCTACAAACACCCCGTCGAAAGTGAGATTGCAGACAAAGCACGTCAGGACAGCTTGTACAACGAGATTGAGGAAAGTTGGATTTACGGAGCCGAATTGCTGCCCGACTTCTCAGGCCTTGCAAGCGAACCTGTAAAGCTTCTCGCACCACCGACCACTCTCGACGACGTACAGGCCGAATGGGAAAGCCGCTCAGTGACAGCCCACGAAGCCAACCGCCGCTGGACTGAAGGATCATATATTTTCCGTCATGGCGACACATACTATATCATGTACAGCGCCAATGCATTCTTCGGCGGCAACTACGCCGTAGGCTATGCGACCTCCAAGTCGCCTCTTGGCCCCTTCGTAAAATCTGACACTAACCCCATTCTCAAAGAAAACCAGAGCGAAGGTGGCCGGGTGATAGGCACCGGTCACAACATGGCCCTCACAATGCCCGACGGATCGATGTACACAGTATACCATGGCCGCATGACCGACAATCCCGGCGAACGGGTGGTGCTCATCGACCGCATGGAAATCTCTCCTGAAGGTGTCCTGACCGTATCAGGCCCCACTACCGATGCGCAGAAAATAGCTTACTGATCATCTTTTCACAGTGTTTACGGGCGCGATCGGCAAGACCGCGCCCTCACTCATCCAAGCACATATCCTCACTTATGAAAATAAGGCCCATTCTGCTGGCAATAGTATTCCTCATAGCCACAGCCGGCGCTTCAGCACGCCACTTCTACTTCCAGCACTATGACATAAAAAACGGTCTATCGCAGAACACCGTCCACCGCATCCTGCAAGATCGCCAGGGATTCATGTGGTTTGCCACCAAAGACGGCCTCAACCGCTTCGACGGACGTACCTTCCGACGCATAAACGTAAGCGACGACGCCGACAACTGCAGCTTCATATCGACTATATTTGAAGACTCTTCTGGTAAGATATGGGTTGGAGCACATCATGGCCCAGCCGTCTACGATCCGGCGACCGAGACTATGGAGTGGTTCAAACTCTCGACACCTGAGGGAGAAACCATCAACACGGCAGTGAGCGATTTCTGCGAGGCTTCCGACGGCCGCATAATTATCTCTGCGGAGAACGACGGCGTCTTCTCCTATAATCCGGCCGACAATACCTTCCTCCGCATGGCCCGCGTACGCGATCTGCACATCGCCCATGTCAGCGTGGTCAATATCGGCCCCGACGGCCGTATATGGTTCGGCACATTCGGCAGCGGAGTCTACTACACCGACGACGAATTTGCCACCATACATCCAGTCTACGCCGAAGATGGCTCACATTACTTCGGTAACGCTGTGGTAAATTCCATGCGCCAGAAAGGCGATAAACTCTATATCGCCACCGACAACCGTGGCCTGCACTCCATCGACATCCGCACGGGCGTGGCCACCCCTGTATTCGTCAAAGACGAGAATGGCACCATACCTATCATGCGCGATCTTCTCCCTGCCGGGCCGACCGACCTGTGGATCGCGACGGAGAGTGGCGTATACATATATGATATAGCCAAAGGCGCCCTCACAAATCATCTGACCCACAATTATTTCGATAAATTCTCTTTGTCGGATGACGCCGTATACTGCGTATTCGCCGACCGTGAAGGTGGCATATGGATAGGAAGTTACTTCGGAGGGGCAGATTATCTGAGCCACCGCAAACTTCAATTCGACAAATATTTCCAGAACAACAAGTCTACCAGCTTGCAGGCACAACGCATACGCGAGCTATGCCGCGACAACAACGGTATAATATATGTCGGCTCTGAAGACCGTGGTCTAAGCGCCTTCGACCCCACAACAGGGAAATTCAGCAAGGTTGCCGGCATCGATGAAAAAAATGTGCATGGCCTGTGCATCGACGGCAGAAATCTATGGGTAGGCACCTTCGCTGAAGGCCTGCGAATCAAGAACCTCGACACGGGCAATATACGCCGGTTCCGTGCAAACAAACCGGGCGTGCCGTCGCACGGGCTACGCAACGACTACATTTTCACCATACTGCGCACACTACACGGCGACATTTATCTCGGCACCCTCTCCGGCCTGCAGATCTACGACCGCGGCACCGACTCATTCACCATGATTCCTGAGTTGCGCGATGTTTTCGTATATGGTCTGGCCGAAGACAGCCAGGGCAATCTATGGGCAGCCACATACAGCAACGGATTATATGTAAAGAAGGTAGGTCATGACGGGTGGCATATCTACCGCGCCGACGCCTCTGACCGCAACTCACTACCGAGCGACAAAGTATACAGCGTACAGGAAGACCACGCCCACAACGTATGGGTCATGACCCAAAATGGCCCCTGCGTCTACAACCCTGAGACCGACAACTTTGACCGTACCTTCCTCGGCATTGACCGCATACCCGGTGTAGTGTACCGCATGGCTGACGATGACGCCGGCCGATACTGGCTCACATCCAATCACGGCATCTATTGTATCGACTCCGAGACCGGTGCGCACCGCAACTTCACCACCGCCGATGGGTTGCCTACAAATCAATTCAATTATAACTCATCGCTGCGCACCCCGGAAGGACGAATATACTTCGGCAGCATAGACGGTCTCGTGTCGTTTGACCCTCTGAGATATGCCGTAGTTCCGGCTACCCCGGCAAAGCCGCTTATCTCCGAACTTTATCTCCACGGAAAACTCGTAAAACCTGCCGAGCCTGGCTCGCCGCTCAAAGCGAGCATCTCACTGGCCGATGCGCTGAAGCTTGAGCCGGCCCAGAACTCCATAGCCTTCAGAATAGCCACACTGAACTACAATACCCCCGGAGCACAACGCATAAAATATAAACTGGTAGGCTTCGACGACGACTGGAAATACACCACCGTCGACGATGCCCTGCTCACCTACTCCAACCTCGACTTCGGCACATACCGCCTTCAGGTTGCCGTATGCGGCAACAACGAAGACAACATCGGGCCGATGCTCGACATGGAAGTCACCATTGCCACTCCATTCTATCTGTCGCGGTGGGCCATCATGGTGTATATTATTCTTATATGTGCGGTAATCTTCTTCACATTCTTCTATTACCGCCGGTATTCACGCCTCAGCAACCAAAGATACCTCGAGCACTATACCCGCGAAAAGGAACGCGAGTCGTTCGAATCCAAAATAAAATTCTTCACCAACGTTGCCCACGAGATCCGCACTCCCCTCACCTTGATCAAAGCCCCTCTCGACTGTGTGTTCCGCAGTCAGGCAGTGACCCGCGACCCGGAAGCCAAGGAGAATCTTGATGTGATCAATCTAAATGTCGACCGCCTTCTTCTGCTGGCCAACCAGCTGCTCGACTTCCGCAAGATGGAGAGTGGCAAATTCCAGATCACCAAGCGCGAATGCGACATCAAGGCCCTCCTCGAGCATCTCGTACCCCGATTCCTGCCAACCATTGAGTCGAGCGGCAAGACTCTGCGTATGGAGCTGCCCGACGGCCCTGTGTTAGCGTCAGTCGACAGCGAGGCACTCACAAAAATAATAAGCAACCTCTTCACCAATGCCATAAAATACGGCAAGACTTATATCGACGTCAACCTTACGGCAGATGACAACGCCTTCACTCTTCGGTTTGCCAACGACGGAGAGATTGTTGCGCCCGACAAGCGTGAGGAAATCTTCTCTCTATTCTCGCGCCTCGAGAGTAACGAGTCCGGCGCAGGCATCGGGCTGGCTTATGCCCGCAGCCTCGCACAGATGCACGGCGGCTCGCTCGGTATGGACGACAGCGACCACGAGAACGTATTCATTCTCGCCCTGCCCATAGGCGAACCGGATGCCCCGGCCGAAGAAACCCCGGTTGAGACAGACCTCGACTATATGGTGAAGCAAAGCGCCGATGCCGTAAGCGTGCTGCTTGTGGAAGACAACCCTGAGATGCTGTCATTCATTGAGAAGAAATTCATAGCCAACAACTACCGCGTATTTACCGCAACAAATGGCCTTGAGGCCCTCACCGTGCTCGGCGACCAATATATAGATATAGTGGTGAGCGACGTGATGATGCCCGAAATGGACGGCTATGAACTCCTCTCGCGTATCAAGGGCGACATAAACTACAGCCATATTCCGGTGATATTGCTCACAGCCAAAACCCGGATGGAAGACAAACTCTCAGGTCTTGAGGCCGGCGCCGATGCCTATATCGAAAAGCCATTCGCCATCGAGTACCTGCTTGTCACAGTAGGCTCACTGCTGCGTAACCGCGAGCGCATGCGCAGGCGCCTCGAGAGTATGCCTCTGACCAAAGTTCCCGCCAAGGGCCTCACAAAAGTCGATGAGGAATTCCTGCGCAGGATCAACGAGATTATCCAGTCGAACTTCGACAACCCCGGCTTCTCTATGGAGGATGTCATCTCTGCCCTCGGCATGAGCCGCACCACCTTCTATCGCAAGATAAAAGGCATGCTTGACCTCAACCCCAACGACTATATCAAGATCCAGCGACTCAAGCGGGCGGCCCAGCTTTTCCAGGAAGGACACATCAGCGTGAGCGAGGTCTGCTATATGGTTGGATTCTCCTCGCCAGGATACTTCACCAAGTGTTTCCAGAAGCAATTCGGAATGTCGCCCAAAGAGTACATCGCCGGAAAAGACAAGAAATAGAGCCGCAGGCAGCCAAAAATTGCCGCACTCCAAACCCAAATTGTGAGAATATTTTTCCAATTGCAGGCAATGATTTGACAGTCAAACCATTGCCTGCAATGTGTTATAAAGCATGAAACAAAATTTTTAAAGAAAACGGAACAAATTTTCTACTCCACCCCATGCTTGCGGCGTAATTTTGCCACCGCAAAGCAGATTGAAAATCCTTAATCAGATACCAGTCTTCGAGCAGACCTTAACTAACACTAACAATTCAATACCATAACAAATCTATCAGTTGTGAAAATCTATCATTATTTAAGAACGACGATGGTAGCCTTCCTGTTGAGTGTATTTGTGCTTGGTGCATCTGCCCAAAGCACACTTACCATCACAGGTTCGGTAACCGACGACTCCGGCGAACCACTGATCGGAGCATCCGTCAAACTGAACGGCGCGAATTCAGCCGTAGTGACAGACATCAACGGTGAGTACAAAATCTCGGCACCAGCCGACGGCACCCTCACATTCTCGTATGTAGGATACGCCGACCGTGAAGAAAAAATCAATGGCCGCAGCAAAATCGACATCGTGCTCAGCGAGAATGTCGAGCAGCTCAATCAGATTGTAGTCATCGGCTACGGTACACAGAAGAAAGCCGATCTTACCGGTTCGGTCGCAGTGGTCGACATGGATCAGGCTCGCAAGCAGCCCTCCACCGACATCGCTTCAATGCTCCAGGGCCAGGTAGGCGGTGTGTCGGTAGCCACATCTTCGCAGCCCGGCGCCATGGCAGCCATCCGCGTGCGCGGTGTAGGCTCCTTCTCAAGTGTAGGCCCGCTCTACGTTATCGACGGTATGATTGTCAACGACGTCAATCACCTCAACCCGAATGAAATCGAGAACATGCAGGTGCTCAAGGATGCTTCGGCTGCCGCCATCTACGGTGCGCGAGGTGCCAACGGTGTAATCCTCATCACCACCAAGAAAGGTAAGGCCGGTAAACCCACCCTCGATGTAACCGCCAACGTAACCGTCGCCCAGATGCCCAAGACCATCAAAATGATGGGTGCCCGCGACTTCATGTACTACAACGAGCAGGCTTACCTCAATGCAGGCAGCCCCTGGCCCGCAGCCGGCATCGAAGCTGGAACCACTCTTCCTGACACAGACTGGCAGAAAGCCACCTATCAGAACGGCATCACCCAGGACTACAACGCCATGTACACCCAGGGCAGCGAGAATGTCCACACAGCCCTCGGCTTCGGCTACATGAACCAGACAGGTATCGTAAAAGGCCCCAAATATGAGCGCTATACCGTCCGCTTCAACAACGACGCGACTTACCGCGCCCTCACTGTAGGCGAGAACTTCACCTATCAGCACACCCATAGCGACGACTACATCGCATCGCCCTTCTGGGATGCCCTTACTACCCCCTCTGTAATCCCCGTATACGATCCCGACGAACCTTCGGGCAAAGGCGGCTTCGGCTACGGCAGCGCAAACTTCCCCACCTACATCTCTAACCCTGTAGGCCTTCAGGAACGCTACGACAACCAGACCGTCAACGACCGCATCATCGGTAACGTTTTCGCTGAGCTGAAACTCTTCAAATACTTCACTTACCGCTTCAACGTAGGTCTTGACGCTTGGTGGGGCCGTCTGAAACAATTCGACAAAGCCTACACCCTCCGTATGGCCAGCGGCGAGCAGCGTTACGAGAACAAGCTCACCGACATCCGCGATTCACGCTCCAGCCTCATCATCGAGAACACCATCACATACTCGCAGACCATAGGCAAGAACAACATCACCGCCCTCG
The DNA here is from genome assembly GCA_910586595.1 of uncultured Muribaculaceae bacterium. Classification (GTDB taxonomy): domain Bacteria; phylum Bacteroidota; class Bacteroidia; order Bacteroidales; family Muribaculaceae; genus CAG-873. The sequence continues at coordinate 44,270 of CAJUJB010000009.1, forward strand.
TCGGCTACACCATGGAAGATGTCAACTGGCATTACCTGATGGCCGAAGGTTACAACCAGAAGGTTGACGGGCTCTGCCAGATCGACCTCGTAGGTACCCAGAACAACATGTATGGCTCACAGCAGGAACGCCGCATGACCTCCTACCTCGGCCGTGTCGACTACAACTACGACAACCGTTATTACGCACAGGTAAACTTCCGTTCAGACGGTTGCTCGAAATTCGGTGCAAACAAACGCCGCGGTAACTTCCCCTCGATGTCAATCGGCTGGCGTCTCAGCGAAGAAGAATTCATGGCTGACACCCGCGACTGGCTCAACCACCTCAAAATCCGTGGCAGCTGGGGTAAGATCGGCGACATGCAGGCACTCGGCAACTACTCATACCTTTCTTCAATCAACCACACAGGCCCCTACGAAGGCTTCAACGCAATCTTCGGCCCCAGCGGCAACGAGACACTCCACCCCGGAGCAACCCAGACAAGCCGCGTAAACCCCGACCTCGGCTGGGAAACCAAGACCACAACCAACGTCGGCGTCGACTTCGAGCTCTTCAACAGCCGCCTCTTCGGTTCGTTCGACTGGTACAACGCTGAGTCTTCAAATCTTCTCTACAACATCAAGACCGCCTGGGCAACCGGTACAGACTACCTCTGGACCAACTATGGCAAAATGCGTAACCGCGGTGTTGAAATCATGCTTGGCTGGCGCGACCGCGTAGGCGACTTCAGCTATACAATCTCAGCCAACATCTCAACCGTACGCAATAAGGTGATCCGCCTTGGCGAGACATTCTATGAAGACGGCATCTGCCGCACCGAAGAAGGCCGCTCCATCGCCGACTTCTACACCCGCCGCTTCGGTGGCATCTTCCAGAGCATGGACGACGTTTACGCCCACACCACCACCCTCGAAGATGGCACAGTGAAAATACTTCAGCCCAACGCACAGCCCGGCGACGTGATTTACCTCGACCTCAACCAGGACGGTGTGATTGACAACAACGACCGCGACTGGGTAGGCAGCCCCCTCCCCAAATTTGAGGCCGGCCTCAACTTCACCGCCGAATACAAAGGATTTGACTTCAACATGTTCTGGACCTCGCGCTACGGCAACAAGATCTACAACAACGTATGGGTTGCACTTCTCCAGTACACTGTGGATAACATCCCTGTAGAAGCCCGCCCCTGGACCTGGGATAACCCCTCGAATGAGTATCCCCGCATGTATGCCGACGCCACCGACAACAATCAGGCTTCCGACCGCTTCGTTGAAGACGGCTCATTCCTCCGCCTGAAGAACATCCAGCTCGGCTATACCCTCCCGCAGGATATCACCCGCAAATTCTTCGTTGAGCGCCTCCGCCTCTACGTAAGCGCCCAGAACCTCTGGACAATCACCAAATACAAAGGATATGACCCCGACATCATCGGCGGTGTATTCTCGCAGGGCATCGACGGCGGCCACTTCCCCAACGCCCGCCAGTTCAGCGCAGGCCTGCAGATCAGTTTCTAAACCTTGAGTTAACAATATACCAAGTTTTTGACTCTCAAAAATCAGACACATGAAAAAAACAATCATATCGGCGCTCGCAGCCATGATGCTCATGCTTCCGCTTGCCTCCTGCAGCGATGACTGGCTGACGCTCTCCGACCCCAACCTTGAGTCGAGCGACACCTTCTGGCAGACCGAGGAACAATTTCAGGAAGGTCTCTACGCCGGCTATGCCACCTTACGTCGTCCGGGCGTATTCAGCCGCTGGTTCCATATCCTGATGATTCTCCGCTCAGACGAAGGATGGAGCAACTCGCCCAACGCCGAGTTCCAGGCCGTAGCCAACTTCCGTATGACCGGCTTCGCCTACGAAGGCAACGAATCAGTCAACCTCCCCTGGCAGGAGACCTCACAGATGATCTATTATGTCAATCAGGTTGTAGACAACGTGAACGACCATGGCTACGACGTGATGGATAAGGAGACAGCCGACGGCATCCTCGGTCAGGCATACTTCCTCCGCGCAATCGGCTTCTGGTATATGGCCGGCACCTACGGCACCTATCCCCGCCAGATCTCGTCGATATACGACGGCGAGCTCCTTGATCAGGAAGGACTCTGGAAACAGGCTCTCGACGACTTCACCGCCGCCTCTGAGGTTCTTCCCGAAAGCTGGCCTTCTTCTGAGGCCGGACGCCCCACCAAAGGCGGTGCGATCGGCATGATGGCCCGCTGTAACATGCAGCTCGCAGGTATCTGCAAGCGCCCCTGGGAGAACCGCAACTCTGAGGCAACCGAATACTGGACTGCCGCAAAGAAGAACATCGAAGACATCTTCAAGATGAACCGCTACGAACTCGTTCCCAACTGGCTCGACAACTTCACCGAAAGTAACGAGAATAACAAGGAATCTCTCGTGGAAATCAACTTCAAGAACGGTCTTGTAGATGGTAAAGAAGTAGGTATGCAGCGCCCCAAATTCCTCGGCCTCTACATCTCTTCTGGCGAAGGTGCCTGGGATGACGGCTCGGCCCGCGGATGGCTCCTCGACGAGTTCGACAAAGAACGCGACAAAGACGGCAATATGGACATGCGCAAGCGCTACACCCTCACTTGGAACGACCCTACCGACAACACCAACTACTATGGCAAGACCTACGCCCAGTGGAACGAGACCGAACACTTCCTCAAAGACTGCTATTGGCGTAAGTATACCAGCGTCGACACCGACAATGTTCCTGAAGATTATGCATCAGGCACCAACTTCCGCCTCCTCCGCCTCGCCGACGTATACCTCATGTACGCAGAGGTGCTCAACGAACTCGGCACCGACCGCACCACCGCAGTTGAATATATGAACAAAGTTCGCCGCCGCGTCAACATGCGCGACCTCAACGCAGCTTCGCTCAACGATTACGAGACTCTTAAAGACCAGCTCCGTCACGACCGCCTCGTAGAGCTCTGCGGCGAATGTACCCGCTGGAACGACCTCGACCGCTGGGGCGACATCCACACCCAGGAAGGCGTCAACAAACTCGCCGAGCGCGACGTCGACTTCCAGACCTACAAAGTTGGCCAGACTCACCTCTACGTGATTCCCCAGCATGAGATTTCTCTCTTCCCCGGTCTTACCCAGCATCCTGCTTACTAATTCAAAAACCGACTAAAGTGATGAAAAACTTTTTCAAATATATAAGCCTCGGAGCCTGCGCACTTGCAATGGCTACAGCCGCAGGCTGCGCCGATACTGACGGCGATGGTGAAGGCTCATTCCTTTGGGAAGGCAGCGAGAATCCTGAGAATGTATCATACCGCAACCCCGTGTGGGAACCCTCTCTCGCCGGAGGTACGGTGCTCAAGGGTGGCTCGACATTCAATGCCATCTCTCAGGAGACACAGTGGGCTGCCGGCGTAGACTTCGCCTGCCCTTCGCTCCTCTCATCCAACCTCATGAACTGGAGCTCGAGCCAGGAAGCCTTCTCCTACCCAACTCCTACCGGTGAAACCGATGCCGAAACAGGCGAGGCAATCATGAATCCCGGCTCGAAACCCACCTGGATTTCAGGCCGCATCACAAACCTCAGCGCCGACTTCGCCCGCACGCTCAACTCCTACTATATGTTCTACAGCTGCGACGCCGACAATGCCATCGGTGCAGCCTCAACACCCTCAGGCCTTGGCCCGTACACCGATCTTGGCTGTCTGCTCACGGCAGAAGATCTGGGCGTGACCACACTGCGCCAGCCCCACTTCTCGGTCATAGCCTCAACAACCTTCTATCTCGGCTATACCACCGAAGCCGGATCTTACATCCAGCAGCTCAACATCACCCGCGGCAAGGCACCTTCACTCCGAGGCGCAGCCGTCAAGGTAGCCGGCCCCGAGTTCACCAACGTGTGCATCTACCGTCTGAGCAAGACCGAATTCTACCTCTTCGGCACCGTCACCAGCGGCCACAACACCCAGATCCGCTATGGCAAAGGCGAAAGTGTAACCGGCCCCTTCTATGACAAGAACGGTACAGAACTCACCGACGGAGCGTCCAATGGAGAACTCCTCGTCGAAGGTGGCACCGAATATGAGAATCCGTGCAACCCCATGCACCTCTTCGAGAGCGAGAACGGATATTACTACCTCGCCTACAACGCCACCGCCATCGGCCGCGAGCTAATGCCCAGCGGTTTCGCACGCCAGCCACTCTTCGTATCACCCTTCAGCATGGATGAGGAAGGCTGGTTCACAGAAGTAGCCGTGCCCGCCTCCGGCTGGACCGCTCCCCGCTTCGAATAATTAACTAACCTACAGCAACAAAAGTGCCGTATGTCGGGCTATAACAGTAGCCCGACAGCGCACGGCACATCTCAAAAAACAGGGAAACCCTAATACCATTACTCATTTTTTCAACATTACAGCATGAAAAAAACTTTATCTCTCGCAATGTGCGCAGCGTGTGTTCTCGGAGCAAACGCAGCCATTACTGTCGACCGCCAGAATCTGGCTCAGTCGGTAATCTATCCCGGCCTCGTTGAAATCGACATCAATGGCGATGGCATCCTCGACATGATCTACTCCGGCGAAGTGCGCGAAGCCACCAGCGGCCGCATAGTGGAAGATGCCGAAGGCAACGAAACCCAGATCAACTTCAACACCTTCCAGATGGTGTGGAACGCAGCCACCTCAAGCTACGACATCTCAGAATTCCCCTACTACTTCGGCAACAAGCCCTACTTCGCAGTAACCGACTGGAATGGCGACGGCCTCACCGACTTCTATTGCGCCGGCGAAGCCAGCATGGGCCAGTCGACCGCAGTATTCGGTCTGTTCATCAACAAGGGTAACGGCACCTTCGAGCGCCAGACTATCGAAGTAGTCGACGAAAACGGCGATGCAATCGATCCCTTCGACCCCAAATGTGTGGACGTAGCCGATTTCAACAGCGACGGCCGCCCCGACCTCGTATGCATCGGCTGGAAAAACGATGCAGAAGGCACCCGCCACAACTTCAACATGGTTCTTCTCAACCAGGGTGACAACAAATTCGTAGCCACCAACACCGAACTTCTTATCTACGGCAACAACGGCTATGAGCTCGCCCTCTCGCTGCTTACAGCAACCGACCTCAACAACGACGGCTATGCCGACTTCCTCGCACAGGGTAATGTCGACAACGCCGACGAAGCCGACAAACCCGTCAAGAACGGCACAGCCATGGGCCGTACTTTCGTAGCCGCCCTCAACCTCGGCGCTGAAACTGACGAGACAATCCTCTATGACCTCGGCCTCGCCGACAGCCCCGCTCACCACTACGGCCACGGTGGCATCGAAGTATGCGACTTCAACAACGACGGTGTGCCCGATATTTTCGTAGGCGGTGAATCACCCAACGATGCCAAAGCCGACGGCGTATGGGAATACAACTGGCAGCTCCTCCAGGGCCGCATCACCAACGATGGTGTAAGCTACACCGACGTAACCTCCAGCCAGGTATTCAACAACAAAGACATCCGTCCGCTCAACGACAGCAAGCCTATCCGCGCAATCGACTACACCGGCAACGGCCTTTATGACCTCTTCGTTCCGGGCTGGACCACCGGATGCCTCGACGGCAGCGGTGACACCCAGGGTGGATGGTTCTTCCCCAACACCAACGGCAACTTCACCTCTTTCGAGCACATCCCCGGTTCGTCGGAATGCGCAGTATTCTTCACAGAAGACGGTGTATCAGGCGCACGTAACTATGGCTTCCTCGGCCAGAGCTGGGATGGCATGTTCTTCGACGACGAGACCGACATCGTAACCGGCCGTATGATCGTCTTCACCAAGAACCCCAACGCCAAAGCAGCCCGCCCCGACGCACCTACCGCCCTTTCGGCAACCGTAGACGGCTATGACGTGACTCTCGAATGGTCTGCCGCAGCAACCTCTCAGGCTAACGTAACCTACGAATACTACATCAAAGACCTCAGCACCGGCAAATTCTTCCACGGCGTTCCCGCATTCGTTGGCGGTGACAAAGACGGTGTCCGCACCACCCTCGCCCAGGGCCGCGCATTCATGGCCAAGAAACTCACCCTCGTAGGCATGCCTGACGGCGCATACGAATGGGGCGTACAGACAGTGAATGCATCACTCGAAGGCTCGACCTTCGCCAAAGGCGGTAACTTCACCGTAGGCAACGGCGGCTCAGGTGTAACCTCTGTAGTCAGCACCGCAGCAGTTGTCAACAGCGAATACTTCGACCTCACTGGCCGTAAGCTTGCAGAAGCTCCTGCAACTGGCATCGTGATCAAGAAAGACCTCCGCGCAGACGGCACCAGCACTGTATCGAAGGTAATTCTTTAATTCCTCTCTACCCTGACGGACCGCAAAGCCAAAGTTTTTTCCTACCTTTGCGAAAATCACCGAGGCTTTCGGTCCGTCACCATTAAAATCCCCACCTACTATGAAAAAATATATTACCGCAGCTTTATTGACAGCCGCCGCAGCCTGCGGATGTGCCGCCCAGTCGGTGGTCAAAATCGACGTTGTGCAGAATCCCCTCTTCGAGGTCTCGACCCACAGCGTATCATTACCTTTCCCCGACGGCACCACAAGTCTGACCATAGGCGGCGATCTTGTCGTAAAAGGCGGCAGCGGCAACTACAGTTACCGATGGTACGATACAGCCGGCACCACCCTCGGCACATCAAAAGTGCTGACCGTGAATAACGAAGGTCTCTATCTGCTCGACATCGAAGACACATGCGAGTGCGTCAATACCATCCAGTTCGCGGTAGGCGTCTCATCTGTAAACACAGCTATAACCCATCAGAACATCAGCATCTCTCCCAATCCCACTCACGGCCCGGTTGAAATCGCGGGTTTTGACGCCGTACAACTCTCAGCTGTGAGCATGTCAGGGCGTGTTGAGGCCATCATCAACTATGACGGCGCCATCATACGCCAGGCCGACCTGAGCCATCTTTCAGGCGGACAATATATCATCGTTCTCACCGATGCCGAAGGCAATACAACGATGTCAAAATTAATCAAGAAATAAATTCCTCTCCAACATATACCACCCGATCATGAAGTCTCAATTCATACTGGCATTAGCCATGCTCACAGCATTCGGTGCATCTGCCGGCCGCAGTGTGAGCTTCGCGCGTGCCAACCAGAACATAACATTTGATCTCGGCTGGGGAGCCGGAAACTACGGTCAGATCCAGTGGCAATCCTCGACCGACAATGGTAATACATGGACAGATATACCAGGCGCAGACACCCCGGTATATACCGTCCTGGCCAGCGGCCCTGCCCTCTACCGGGCTGTCATCACAGGCGATCCGGCCTGCCCTCCTATCATAGAGGAACGCGAAGTAAAAACCGTCAACATCAACTCAAGTGTACTATCCTGCGGGCCCGATTACGCCGAGCTTGAAGTAGACCTGCCCGATTTCGACGGCGCAAAAGTTGTGGAATACGGCTTTACGGCCGCCATGCAGGGAGTTGGCCGTACCTACACCATCCTGCCCCGCAATAAAGTCGGAAACGACCTTCCTTCGGCTACCGACGGCAAATTCGTGATGATGTGCACCGGTCTTACTCCTGACACCCAGTATTCAGTGCGCCCGTACTTCGTAACTGAAGATGGCTCGACCGTATTCGGTGCAGGCAAGCTCGCCAACACCATCGGCGGTCTAAAATTCGACACCGAAGATTGGGTCATCGAGAAGACATCCGTACAGATTCCCTTCTCTATTCCCGCCTTCCCCGGCGGAAATGCCTCACCCGAAATATGGTTTGGAGCCGACCGTAACTCGCTCCGCAAATACGACGTGGAGAACCTCGGCAATAACAAATACCGCAGCACGCTCATCACCGGTCTTACCCCCGGCACCACTTATATCGCCGTGGCCAAGGCAAAGATTGACGGCGATGTCGTAGAAATAGAGAAACCCGTCACCACCTGGTCGGATTACTCAGGGTTTGAAGTCGACAACACAGTCAAACCGGTAAGCCATGTCGTTGAATGGGATAACAGTAACCTCATTTGCCTCACACCCGAAACACTTCAGGTTGAATACCCTCGCATGTGCCGCATCGACGAGAATAAACTCCTTCTCACCTACCACGGCGGAACATCTGACCACTGGCAGAACTCCTATCTCCGCAAGAGCTACGACAACGGCAAGACATGGACAGATCCAGTGGAGATCTACAACATACGCAATGCCTTCCACGGCTGCAACTACCACCGCATCTGCAACCCCGAAATGACTCGCCTGGCCAACGGATGGGTTATTCTCACCGTAATCGCCAACGGCAACCCTGAAGATAATAACAACAGCAAAGTGCTCGCCTGCCTCTCGAAAGACGGTGGCGAAACATGGGGCGACCCGATTGTTGTAGGCCGTGGCCGCACATGGGAACCTCAGGTTGTGCAACTGCCCAACGGCGACATCGAGCTGCTCGTATCATCGGAAGCCTACTGGTGGGATACCCAGCGAAACAATCTCTTCCAGGAGATTCTCAGCACCCGCTCAACCGACAACGGCGAGACCTGGACAACTTACAAGCGCGCAAGCTACAAGCCCGGAGCACGCGACGGTATGCCCGTATCGGTAGTAATGCAGGGCAACAAGGGCGTCCTCTTCATTGAGGAGAGTGTAAACGGTGGCATTCCCCCGTCGCTCCAGCACCGCAGCCTCGACGGTGAATGGGATACATCTGACTGGGATGGACGCGAAGACAGCGAACGCTGGCTCACATCGCTCAACAGCGGTGCCGGAGCTCCCCATATGATCCAGCTGCCTACCGGAGAATTCCTCATCATGGCTCATACCAACCAGACCGGAAGCGTATGGCAGACCAACCGCCCGCAGGTAATCATGGCCGACAACACAGGCCATAATTTCAAATACTCGCGCCTTCCTCTCTCGGGCACAGTACTCCCCTCGGAATGCGGCGCCTACTACAATTCATTCTTCCTCTACGACAACGACACCGTATGGCTTCTCTTCACCAAGGCCCAATACAAAGGAGATACCCGCGTAGAGAGCGATGTAATGCTTATGCAGGGCAAGATCGTAGAGAAATAAATCCCTTAGAAAACAATACCAATCATCACTGTAATGACTATTAAAGCAACCTTGACAACACTCCTCCTGGCCACCGCTCCGGCCATGCTTGCATGGAGCCCCGCAGGAGACCGTATAAAGACTGAATGGGCTGAAAAAATCGACCCGCAGAATGTATGGCAGGAATATCCCCGTCCTATCATGGAACGCCCCGACTGGCAAAACCTCAACGGCCTTTGGGAGTATGCTGTGACCGACGTGGCTGCAGCCCGTCCTGAGAATTTCGAGGGAGAAATCCTCGTACCCTTTGCCATCGAGTCGAGCCTATCGGGCGTCGGCCGCAATGTAGGCGATGACAAAGCACTGTGGTATACGCGCACATTCACCGTGCCCACCGCCTGGAAGGGCAAAGATGTAATGCTTAATTTCGGTGCTGTAGACTGGAAGGCCGACGTATGGGTCAACGGCGTTAAAGTAGGGTCGCACACCGGAGGCTTCACCCCCTTCGGCATCAACATCACCCCCGCGTTAGCAGCCAAAGGCTCCAACGAGCTCACAGTGCGCGTATGGGATCCTACCGACCGCGGCACACAGCCCCGCGGCAAGCAGGTCAACCGTCCGGAAGGAATCTGGTACACCCCTGTCACCGGCATATGGCAGACCGTATGGCTCGAGCCCGTTGCCAAGACTCACATCGCCGGTCTGCGCACCCTCCCCGATATTGACGCCAACACTCTTACTGTAGACGTTCAGTCGTCGTGCCAGACACCGGGCCAGCTCGCTCAGGTAAATGTGCTCGACGGAGGTAAGGTAATCGCCACAGGCAAAAGTATCAACGGCGAACCGGTTGTGATCAACATGCCCGAAGGAATTGCGCTGTGGTCGCCCGACAGCCCCAAACTGTACGACCTCGATGTAACCCTCTACGGAGCCGACGGCAAAGCTGCCGACAAGGTCAAGAGCTACGCAGCCATGCGTAAATTCTCTACCAAGCGCGACGGCCGTGGCATTGTGCGCATGCAGCTCAACAACGAGGATCTCTTCCAGTTCGGCCCGCTTGACCAAGGATGGTGGCCCGACGGCCTCTACACCGCCCCCTGCTATGAGGCTATGGTGTACGACATCGACAAGACCAAAGACTGGGGCTTCAACATGATCCGCAAACATATCAAGGTAGAACCCGCCACATGGTATACCTACTGCGACCGCAACGGTATAATTGTATGGCAGGACATGCCCAGCGGCGACACCAATCCCGAATGGCAGAACCACCGTTACTTCGACGGTATAGAGAAACAGCGCAGCGCCGAGAGTGAGGCAACCTACCGCAAAGAATGGAAAGAGATAATCGACTGCCTCTACAATTACCCCTGCATCGCCACATGGGTGCCCTTCAATGAAGCTTGGGGCCAGTTCAAGACTCCCGAAATAACCGAGTGGACAAAGCAGTATGACCCCTCCCGTCTGGTCAACCCCGCAAGCGGTGGCAACTTCTATACCTGCGGCGACATTCTCGACCTCCACAATTACCCCGGCCCGGCAATGTATCTCTATGATGCGGAGCGCGCCAACGCCCTCGGCGAATACGGCGGCATCGGTCTCGTGATCGAAGACCACATCTGGACACCCGACCGCAACTGGGGTTATGTCCAGTTCAAATCGCCCAAAGAGGTAACCGATGAATATGTGAAGTATGCCGACGAACTTCTCCGTCTCGCAGAAGCCGGATTCACGGCAGCTGTATACACCCAGACCACAGACGTTGAGGTAGAAGTCAATGGCCTCATGACATACGACCGCAAGGTGATCAAGGTCGACGAAGACCGTGTGCGTGCCGCCAACAAAGCCCTCACCGGATGTCTTACACCTAAAACACTGGCTGTATCTAAATGAAGATCAGACGTGTTATCGCAGCAACGGTGCTCACTCTCGCAGCCGCCTCAGGGATGGCCGCGGGAGAGGCACCCGCGCCTCTCTACCGCGATCCTGTGACCGATGGAGCCGCCGACCCTTGCCTGGTGTTTAACCGCGAGGCCGGAGAATGGTGGATGCTCTATACCCAGCGCCGGGCCAACACGGAGAGTGCGGATGTAGCCTACTGTTACGGCAATCCCATAGCCATAGCCTCCAGCGATGACGGAGGAGTCACCTGGGTCTACCGAGGCAAGCTTGACCTCGATTTCGAGCCGGGCCACAACACCTTCTGGGCACCCGACGTAGTATGGCACGATGGTAAATACCATCTGTTTGTATCGTATATCCGAGGTGTACGCAATCACTGGGGCGGCAAAGCCACCATGATGCACTATACGAGTCCGGATTTATGGAACTGGACATTCGAGGGGCCTTGCGAACTCCCTAAAGAGGATGTGATTGACGCGACCCTCATACGCAAGCCCGACGGAGAATGGCGCATGTGGTACAAATGGGATAGTAAATCTCTGTATGCCGACAGCCCCGACCTCCACTCATGGCATGGAACCGACAAAGCTGCCGTAAGCGACAAGCCGCATGAAGGCGCCAAGGCGTTCCGCTTCAAAGACCGTTACTGGTTTATAGTCGACGAATGGGCCGGAATGGGAGTATACTCCTCCGATGACCTCGACAATTGGGTGCGACAGACCGACCTAATCCTCGATACGCCATCGACCCGGCCTGATGATGCGCCCAGCGGCTCACACGGTGATGTTGTAGTATGCGGTGACCGTGCTTACATTTTCTATTTCACGCATCCCGGAAGACGGTTCCACACCCGCGACACCCACGATGCCAACGGCAACATCCCCTATGAGATGCGCCGCTCGTCGATTCAGGTCGCAGAGCTGGATGTGACGCCCGACGGCCGACTCGTGACACTTGACCGCAATCAGCCGGTCGACATCAACCTTCCCTCAAAAATACAATAACCCTATACACTGAAATGAAATCCCGTATATTCATATCCTCTCTGGCTCTTGCGAGTGTAATGTCTGCAGCAGCCTCAGGAACACTTTCGGGCGAAATATATCTCAAGGCACCTGGCTCCCATGCCGTGGAGCTCCCTCTCACCGTCAGCCCCGACGGCACCGTAAGCCTGAAGAATGGCGACGGCATCACCGTCAACGGTACAGCCACTACGGCAGCCAACGGCCTCACCACCGTGAAAATCACCGTATCGGCCGAAAAAAATATCTACTTCAACCTCGGACTCAACTACACCTCGGCCTCGCTGCGCCACGACGACTGCGAGTTCTACATGCCGGGGTTCTGGTACCACCGGAATGAACGCTCACCCGAGAACGCCCCCTCCTTCCGCATTTCCGACAGCTGGCAGGTGCGAGAAGACCGTTTGAGCACTCCTCTTGCCGGTATTTACAGCATGAAAGACGGCTCATACATGACCGTTCTGCGCCAGAATGACGCCGACAGAGCCGACTGCACGGTGCAGAATCTGACCGGCGACATCATCCTTCCCGGCCATACAACCGTAGGCTACACCGGCTTCGCTAACAAAGAAGGCAAGTCGGCACTTACATTCGGTTACCCCTATGCTGAATCACCCAAGCGCTATATCCGCAAGCTTACCCTCATCGAGCAGGTAAGGGCTTTCGAAAAGCTCGAGGCTGGCAAGAGCATCGACCTGCAATGGGAGATCCGTGAAGGCAACGACAAAGACTATACAGCCTTCGTGACCGACACCTGGAACTACTCTTACGACGCGCTTAAGCCGGCACCGGTAGAAGGTGTGCTGAGTTCCGATCGTGCCAAGGCATATCTGGCCGAGTACTTCGCCCAGAGCTACGTCGACACATACGATCTGAAGTACTTCTCCGGTGAAGGCCTCCGCACCGACGACTGCAAGAGCACCGGAGGTTATCAGGTGGGCTTTGTGGGCCGAGTTCTGCTCAATGCCTTCAACGCCATAGAATACGGACGCGAGAATAACCGCGCCGACCTTGTTGAAAAGGGTGAGAACGTGCTTGCCAGCGTACTGGAGCATGGCTTTACTCCGGAAGGTTACCTTATCGAAGCTGCAAACCTTGAGCGCGGCACCGCCGACGACTTCCTGAGCATACGCCGCCAATCGGAAGGTGTATTCGCAATTCTCAACTGGCTTGATTACGAACGTCGCCGAGGCACCCGTCATCCCGAATGGGAAAGCCGGATGAAGACCATCCTCGACAAGATGCTGGCACTCCAGAATGCCGATGGAAGTTTCCCCCGTAAATTCGACGGCAACCACAATTGCATCGATGCATCGGCAGGCAGCACCCCCTCAGCCACACTTCCTCTGGCCATGGCCTACAAATACTTCAAAGACAAGCGTTACCTCACAGCAGCCAAGCAGAGTGCCGCATACCTCGAAAAAGAGATTATCGACAAGGCCGATTACTTCTCTTCAACCCTCGACGCCAACTGCGAGGACAAAGAGGCTGCCCTCTATGCCTCCACGGCGATGTACTACCTCACCTTCGTCACCAAGGGTGCTGAGCGTGAACACTACATGGATATGTGCCGTCAGGCCGCTTACTTCTGCCTCTCGTGGTATTACCTCTGGGATGTGCCCTTCTCGCAAGGCCAGATGCTCGGCGACGTAGACTTCAAGTCGAGAGGCTGGGGCAACGTCAGCGTGGAGAACAACCACATCGACGTATTCATCTTCGAATTCGCCACCATACTTGAGAAGCTCGGCCAGTACTATGGCGAACAGCGCTTCACCGACTTCGCCTCTGTGATCACCACCTCAATGCTTCAGCTCATGCCGACTCAGCCAGGCACCTTCGATATAGGTAAGACAGGCTATTATCCCGAAGTGGTGCAACACACAACCTGGGATTACGGCCGCAACGGCAAAGGATTCTATAACGACATCTTTGCTCCGGGCTGGACAGTTGCCTCACTATGGCAGATGCTCTCCCCCGACCGCGTCGATACATTCTTCAGCAAGAATTGACACCCGACGCCATCCCTAACCCTCTACTTCATGCCGAACCTGCCCTCAGGATGCGGCATGAAGTTTCCCTATTTTAAGAACAATGCCTTACAATTCACTTTTTAATCACATTTCAATCCATCTTACTTAATGAAAAAGTATTTTGTAATTGGTGCGGCCGCAGCCATGCTTGCGGCTTGCAATCAGGGAGGAAAAACTCCTGAACTGACCAAATCAGGTCTTGATCCCGAAAACTTCGTGAGCACAGTCGACGGACAGCCCACCGCCCTCTACACGCTGACCAATGCCGACGGCATGGAAGCTTGCATCACCAACTTCGGCGGCCGTATCGTGTCGCTGATGGTGCCAGGTGCTGACGGCCAATTCCGCGATGTGGTGCTCGGTCATGACTCCATCGCCGACTACGTGAACATCGACGGCAACTTCGGCGCTCTGATTGGCCGCTACGGAAACCGCATCAACCAGGGTCGGTTCACACTCGACGATGTAGAATATCAGCTTCCGCAGAACAACTACGGCCACTGCCTGCACGGCGGCCCCAAGGGCTTCCACAACTCGGTATGGAATGCCAACCAGACCAGCGACAGCACACTTGTGCTGACACTTGCGTCGCCCGATGGCGAGGCCGGATTCCCCGGAAATGTCGATGTTGAGGTTACCTATACCTTAAGCTCTGACAATGCCCTGCGCATCGACTACAAGGCCACAACCGACAAGCCAACCATCCTCAATCTCACCAACCACAGCTACTTCAACCTCTCGGGCGACCCCTCGCATGACATCCTCGGCGAGACTCTGTCGTTCCGTGCGTCACGCTTCACCCCCATCGACAGCACCTTCATGACCTCGGGCGAACTCCGCGACGTTGAAGGCACCCCCTTCGACTTCCGTGAAGGCCGTGTTGTAGGCGACAGCATCAACTCAAGCTACTGCCAGATTGCCAACGGTCTGGGCTACGACCACAACATGGTGCTCGACAACCCTGGCGACCTGACAGCCAGCGCAGCTACTCTGAGCGACCCCGAGTCGGGCATCGTGATGGACGTATACACCAACGAGCCGGGCATCCAGTTCTATGCAGGCAACTTCCTTGACGGCACCGTAAAGGGCAAGAAAGGCATAGCCTATCCCAAGCGTTCGGCCATCTGCCTTGAGACCCAGCATTTCCCCGACTCACCCAACAAAGCCGAGTGGCCTTCGGTAGTTGTACGTCCGGGTGAGACTTACACCAGCACATGCATCTACAAGTTCTCCACCAATAACTGACGCCTGTCAATTATTGCACATGAGACTTGCACACACACTTATTCTGACCGGTCTCCTGTCGCTGTCGCTCAATGCCACGGCGCAGGGCACCGGTTTGCCTCAGGTAAGCTCTGTTGAGATAAAGGGGTCTGTAGTGGCCGATGGCACCACCCTCCCCTACTGTGGCAATGGACTATGGCGCGGAGAAGTATCGCTCGATGTGCCCAAGGAAGGGCAATACATAGGGCGGTACGTCTACTTCACCATCAACGGAAATGATTCGCTGACACTGCGCCGGAAACCCAGGACTGACTCTCTGGTATACGAACCGGGCGGAAAGAAGGGCGAGAATATACGGGTTAACAACGGCACATATACAGTGACGGTCGACCTCAACTCCTCTACCTTCCGCTTCGACGCACCGGTCGACCCATGGCGCATCAGCGTCTTCGGCTCGTCGGTTGCCAATGGCCAGGGAGCTCCGGGCTTCAAGGGCTATGCCTACAACTACGGCAACCTTCTGCGCAAACGCAGCCATGAAGGCGCTGCGAGGCATCCGTTCTATACATCGGGAGTATCTATAGGTGGAAACACCACCCGGCACCTGCTCAACCGATATGACGATCTGCTCCGCGACTTCGGCCGCTATGTTGTCTTCGGGCTATCGCTTGGCAATGAAGGGATACATGGAGCTGAGAATCCGGAGGAGATCTTCAATCAGTTCCGCGACAATATGCTCACTCTGATTGCAAAGGTAAGGGCCGACGGCAAAATTCCGGTGATAGTCAATAACTACACACGCGGCGACTACGATGCATCGGACTATGCCTGCGTCAAGCAGATGAACCTGCTCATACACCAATGGGATCTGCCATCGGTAAATGTGCTCGGAGCAATCGACGACGGCACGGGTAAATGGGCTGAGAACTATATTGAAGACGTTGCCCACCCCAATCTTGACGGGCATATGGAGTTCCTCTACGCCTTTGTTCCTTCTCTTTTCGATGCAATCGAAGACGGAAAGGCTCTTCCGACCCGGGAAACCGGTCATAGCCTGACGCTCGAGGATGGCCAATGCCTTGCGTTCAAGGGCGAGGAGACAGTGCATCCGTTTACCCTCTCGGCAAGAGTAAAAACCAATGAGGGCGGACGGCTCTTTACCATATCTCTGGCCGACGGCGAAGGCTATGTATCAGTTTCGGGTGATGGCTCGGTAAGCTATAGCTCTCCTGCCGGCACTGCGGCAAGCGGCGTGGCTGTGCTCAGCGATGACGAATGGCATGATGTGACACTCAGCCATTATCACGCCCTTGGCAAGACCTATCTCTACGTTGACGACCGCCTCGCCGGTACGGTCGACGAGCGGATAGCTCCGGGCGAGATACGGATTGGCGATGCTGGCTCGAAGAACCCTCTGAACGTATCGGAGGTGGCCTTCTGGCGATCGGGGCTCAATGCCGAGGAAGTTGCGGCCTGGCACAATGGAGCGATGCTCAAATCGAGCCTCGAAATCTATGCGCCCATGCAGCAAGAGGCTGACGGCACCATCGCCAACCGTGCTCAGAGCCTCAACAGCCTCACTTTACTCTCGAATCGATGAAGATGGTGACGGGGCCGTCGTTGACGAGGGCAACCTGCATGTCGGCTCCGAACACACCCTTCCTGACCTCCCGGCCCAAAGCCTCGCCTACAAGGCGGCAGTAAAGCTCGTACATAGGTACAGCAAGGTCATGCCCTGCCGCACGGACATAGCTGGGCCGATTGCCTTTGGCAGTTGAAGCAAGCAGCGTGAACTGGCTCACGGCGAGCACATCGCCTCCGACGTCAGCCACAGAGCGGTTCATCACGCCGGCTTCATCGTTGAAGATTCTCAGGGCCACAGTCTTGGCGGCCAGGCGACGGACATCGTCTTCCGTATCACCGGTCTCAACCCCGACGAGCACCATCATACCTGGCCCTATGGAGCTATGCAGGGCACCGGCTATGCTTACAGATGCCTGCAACACACGTTGTATTACGATTCTCATATAGTCATATATCTGAATTATGATGCAAAAATAAGGTAAAGAGGCCATACGGCCAAATATGCACATGCGCCGCATGCACGCCCTCCGGAGTAACGGAGAAGGCACATGCGGCGCATGTATTATCGGGTTGTATTATTCCATGAAGAGTTTCACGAGGTTCCAGCGGCCATCGACTACGTCGGGCACATTATCCTCGCTCTCCGGGCCCTTGAAGCGGGCAAATAGAGATTTCGACCAGATGAATGGCTCGCCCATCACGTAAGGTGTGCCGTATTTCATCCAGAATGATGTTGCCGTACCTGTAAGCGACGGTTTGTACGATAGTTTGTCGAGTACCTCACGCATCTCCTTGGTGCCGAAAGCCTTGGCATCGGCAGATCCGTCAGGACGGACGTGGATGAACTCCGTAGTGCCGTATCCCGGATCCCAGCGGCCATAGATCGAAAGAGGCTCACGGTCTTCGGTGTAGGTGATGAGGTCTTTGCAGGTCTCCATGTCGACCACGGTGCATAGACGGTTATAGAGCTGGTTGCGTCGCATAGGGCGCTCGTTCATTGAGGCGAGCTCGTAGTTGACCTGCCAATCGATAGGCTGGTTGATGCCGAAGATATGGGTTGCAGAGATAAGGTGGGCGTCATAGTCAACGTCGGGGTCGACCACATGGCCGGTAGAGTCGACAGCCTTGAGTTCCTTGCCATCGGAAGTGAAGAGGACAAAACGGTTGTAGCTCATCTCGACCAGGCCGATGCGGTTGCGGTATGCGTCGACCACCATGTAGCCGTTGAGGTATGTGGCGGTGTTGTCCATGGCGAGATACTCGTAGAATTCCTCGATTGAGCTTGCGAAGTGCTCAGCGGCAGCCGAACGCCAGACGATCCAAATGCCGAGAGTCTTTGGCTTGTTGAAGAAGTTGACGTGGGTGGTTTCGTTGAAGCCGATGCCGTGCTTGTTGAAGCCGAAGTCGGTGTTAGATCCGAACTGGCCCTGGCAGGTGGCATTCTGAGTGACGAAGTCGTCGCCGATGACGTAGCTTACGGCACATGAGTTATTGTAGTAACACATCCATGAGTTGTGTGTCCAGTAAATCTCACCGTCGGGCATGTATTTCACGTAAGCGGTGCAGTGGTCGTTGGTCGACTCACGTGTGAGGCCTTTCTTCTGAGGATTTTCGGGCGGCACACCGAGCACCATGCCGATCTTGTCGCCGATGGCGTAGAAAAGGTCGTCCTGGGCGTTGATGAAGTAGACGTCGAGGAATGTAAGCTCATCTTTGCCGGTGTGGAGCACGCTCTGGTCATCGCCGATAGCCTTGAGCGACAGATCGGCGAATGATACGCTTTCGCGGGCCTCACGGTCGACGGCACCCTCGAATATACCGAGCTGACGGTACATGAGACGCAGTATAGACTTAGCCTTCTCGTCGGTCTGATGCTGGCCCATATAGTCGTAGAGCCAATTGTAGTTGTCGATAAGGCCTTGCTGAGCAGCCTGGAGCATCTCAGGGGTGATGGTAATGTTGATGTCGTCTTGTGGGGTGGCGGCGATTGTGAAGTTGTTCCACGAGTTGTTACGTGCGGCCTTGATGGCGAAATTACCCTGGACTTTGCCTTGCACATATCCGGCACGGTATTCCTGGAGGAATATGTCGGCGTTCGGGTCCTGAGCGAAGATGGCGTAGTTCCAGTTATTGTCGACGCACTGGGCGAAACCTCGTGTATACTCGTTGAGTACAAACTCGGTTGCGGGCACGTTCTTGAGTGTATTTTGTTTAGTTGCCATATTGTTTTAAATCTGAAATTAAGGAATTTAGGAAAACAGCCTGCTGAGGCATGCTTATTCCATAAACATTTTCACGCGGTTCCATCGTCCGTCGAGCACGTCGGGCACGAAGTCGACTTCCTCGGGCTGCTTGAACTGAGCCCAGAGCGAGCGGCTCCAGATGAATGGCGTACCCGAGATATACGGTGTGCCGTATTTCATCCAGAATGAGGTCTTTGTGCCGTCTTTTGACGGTTTGCGTGAAAGGTTGGCGAGCACTTCCTTAATTTCGTCGGTGCCGAATGCTTTGGCGTCGATTGCGGAGTGCGGGCGGTGAGCGATCATTTCAGAGGTGCCGTAGCCGAGATCCCAACGACCGGCAATTGAGATAGGCTCTTTGTCGGAGTTGTAGGTTACGAGCCTCTTGGCGTCTTCCATAGTGTAGACGTTGCCGATGTTTCGATAGAGCTGGTAACGGCGTTTAGGCGCACCGTCGATAGTGGCGCAGTCGTGCCAGATACGGCGGTAGATAGGGATGTTGCAACCGAGGATGTGCGTCGGGGTGATCATGTGGTGGTCGTAGTCGAGCACGGGGTTGGGCACATAGTCGGTAGATTCTTTTACGGTAAGAGTTGTGCCGTCGGATTTGAAGAGGGCCATACGGAGGTAACTCATGTCGACCAGGCCAATCTCGCCTTTGTATGCGTCGACCACCATGTATGCGTTGAGGTATGTGCCGGTGTTGTCGATCATGCAGTAGTCGTAGAATTCCTCGATAGACTTTGCGAAGTGCTCAGCGGCAGCGGCACGCCATGTGATCCATACACCGAGTGTCTTAGGCACGGTCTTGTTGTATGTCTCTGTTGTCTCGTTGAAGCCGATGCCGTTTCCGTTGAAGCCGAAGTCGGTATTTGATCCGAACTGGCCTTGACAGTAACAGTTCTGTGTGAGGAAGTCGTCGCCGATGACATATGTAACGGCGCATGTCTGCGAGTAGACGCAGCACCATGAGGTGTGTGTCCAGAGTATCTCGCCGTTGTCGAGCTTGCGCACGAAGCCCGAGCAGTGCGAAGGATGGTAGTCGTCGGGGAATCCGTTGCGGAGAGCCGAGCGGTGGAACAGGCCTACGCCAGATGGCTGCACGGGGCCTTCGTACAAAGCGTTCTTGTCACCTTTGGCCACCTCTGCGAGGAGGGGCTTCATGTCGGCGGCAGCGGCGTCGAGAATATCCATCTGGGCGTTGATGAAGTAAACGTCGAGGAATGTAAGCGGCTGGTCGTAGAGGTGAAGTGTTGCATTCTCGGCAGTCATCGACCCGAGGTTGAGGTCTTCAAGCTTGACACCAGTGCGGGGTTTGTTGTCGACCGCACCGTCGTAGATTCCGAGCTGTCGGAACATGAGTCGGGTTATGTTACGGGCTTTTTCGTCGTCCTGGCGCTTGCCTACCCAGTCGTAGAGGTAGTTGTAGTTGTCGACAAGGTGACGGCGGAATACCTCAGTGAGTCCGTCGGGAATGATGTTCGAGTTTCCAGGGGTTGCGGCGGTCTGGTCGAGTATCGTGTTGGAGTATGTGTTGTTACGGGCGCAAGTTATGGCCTTGTTGCCCTGCACCTTACCCTGGACGTAACCAGCGTTGTATTCCTGCTGGTAGATGTCGATGTCGGGGTTCTGTGCGTAGATGGCATAATTCCAGTTGTTGTCGACGCATTGAGCGAAGCCTCGGGTATACTGGTCGAGGACAAATTCCTCGACGGGAGTATTTTTGAATTTACTTTCCATGTGGCTTATTTAGAGTTAGTAGTAGTTGAGGAAGAGGATTTGGAGTCAGACGCCGGGACTTTCACGGTCTGAGCGGCAGGAGCTGCTGCAGGCTGAGTGTGTGCTGCTGCGTCGGCAGATGGAAGAGACTGGCCGTTTTCGGCGATGGGGTGCGAGAAGTCGTACTCCGAAGTGTTAACGGGCTTCTCACCGCGTTTGCGGACGATAATCTGGCGGATAAGCACCACGATGGTCGAGAAGAAGATAATTGCGAGACAGATCTTGAATGCCATCAGCGGGTGAGTGCTGGTGGGGTCTTTGAAGAGGTCGGCAAGACCGTCGATTACGAACGGAGCGAGTACGTTACCGGCCGAGTCCATGATTGCGAAGATGGCCATGGTGAGAGTAAGGGCGAGTCGGGAGGAGATTACCGACAGGCGGTCGTAGTAGTAAGGTTGGGCTACGCCATAGAAGTAGGAGGCGATGAAAATGCCGATTCCGACCACTACAGCCACGTTGCTGACTACCATGAGGAGGAAGCCGACGAATATGGCGAATAGAACGAGTACAGCCACATTCTTCTTAAGCCAGCTCAAGCACCAGTTGAGGGTAAAGCCCGAAGCCATTATACCGAGGAAGAGGATTGAGGTAAGATCGCCTGCAGTGCTGCTGTTCTTGAAGAGGAACGGGATATATAGGCTGATTGCGGCGATGACGAAGGTGATTATGAAGTAATAGATGCAATATCGCACGAGAGTAGGCACGTTGACTTCCTTAGAGAATTTGTAGTGCACTTTGGTCTTGTTGTGAGCTGCATCGCTCTTGCGGATGTCGGCAGGTTCCTTGATGTATTTTTTGAACTTGGCGGCGAAGAACAACGGAATGAAAGGCAGGAGGTAGATAAGGAACGGGAGACGCCAGTTGATTTTGGCGAGGTAGCCTGTAGCGATGACGGATACCATCAGCACGAGGTTAAGCACTGCGGAAGTGAAGCCATACTGACGTGTACGGGCTTTGCCGTTGAAGAGGTCGGAAACAAATGCACTTGCCAGCGGGGAAATGACACCGGCGGCAATGCCAATGGCGAAGGAAAGTATGATCAGGGTGATCATATTTGGCGCGATGAAGAAGGCTGCGCCTCCTATACCGTAGAACAGGCAAGTCCAGTTGAGCACCTTCATGTTGTTGAAGCGTGTGCCGATAGCACCGCCGATGAAGACAAATGGGATTGCCGCAATATTAGGGCCGAGTTCGAGGAACTGGGTCTCAAGTTGGGTTGTGCCCGGGAATATATGCTGCAGCGTACCCATGATAGGTGTGATGGCGAGCCCGGGGATAGACGTGATGATATAAATCACGTACAGGTTGAATAGAGCCCAGTACGGCAGTACTGACGTGCCGTAGCCGGTTTTTATGCCTCTCATAAAATCAGTTGTTTGTGGGTGAGACAATCAGAGTTAATAAATCACGTGTCATAGATTAAGAATCATAGTTCAGGATGCCAAAAATAAAATGAGCCGGAGGAAGTCGCAGAGTGGCAGCTGGCTCTCGGCTCATTTGATATAAAAAGAACGATTCGCAAGCATAAAGGTTGAAAAAAGTGCTTTGCGACAGTTATTTTTTTAATTATCTTTACAATCCATCAGAAAGTGAATGCGATCTGGGTCTGGATACGCGAGTCGTTGGCGCCTCCGATGTTCCAGGTCTCATGCCGTCCGTAGAGGTACTCGATGCCCCACTGGAGGTATGATGTGATGTTGTAGAAGCAGTTTGCGGCCACATAGACGGCATAGCGGTAGTTGGCATTGTCGGTTAGGGTTGCATAGTCGCCAACGCCCCATATGCGGCTCATAGAGCCTACGGCGTTGAACTGGAGCTTGGAGGTTGCGTTGTACGATGCGCCGAATACGAGGCCCATCATTTTGTTGGCCTGCATGTAACCGGGCTTATCGGCTACGGGGGTGAAGCTGAGGGGTCGGCCTGCGATGTCCTGGAGGTAGTTGCCTATGCCCTGGCCATACGCTGCGAGGAAGTTGAATGTGAGGGGCTTCCAGAAGCTGAAGTTGCCTGAGAGGGATGCACCCCATCCGAGGAGGTTGCGGCGAGTGTCGTGCACGAGGTCACGGTAAGCGAAGTCGCGGAGTATGGCAGTGGCACGGATGCGGTTGCTGGGGGATGCCTGATATTCAATCCACATAGGGAAATCGGGCACATATGCGTCTACACTGGCGTCGACGAGCTTGTCGAAGTACTCGGCGTAGTCTTTGCCGCGGTAGTAACCGTTGGAAGAGTAGAACGATGGCATCTCCATGCCGAGGGCGAAGCGGAATCCGTTGTAGCTTTTCGACTTATAGGAGATCTGGTAAGCTACGGTAGAGATGTCGCCACACGGGCCTTCGGGGTCGATTGTAGGAGGCTGCGATGCGTATGGGTCCTGGGCCAGGGTGAGGGCCTCACCCATTGTGAATCCGCGCCAGGTGATGTAGGCACGGCTCAGGGCGAGTGACGGAGTGACGCCGTTGGTGCCGAATTTGACGTAACCGGTGATTTCGTTTGCTGTGCCGGCGAATCCGACTACCAAGAAGTCGACGTAAGCGTTGATGGGGTTGATGTAGAAGTCTCCGCGGTGGTGCGGGGTTGCGGGCACAGGTATATCGCCGGTGACGAAGCTGATTCCGGCGCCGTCCTGGTCGTAGAGGTTGTTGCCTATGTCATAGCCGAGTATGGGGTTGATCTCGCCTCCGATCGACATCACGAAGCGGTCGTCTTTGGTCTTTATGGCGAATGACGGTGTTGGCACTGTGGAAGGCTCGGCAGAGCGGGCACGCTTGATGATGGCCTTGACCTTAGGAGTTGTGCGTACGAGCTCGAGGACAGAGCCTTCGGCGATTATTCCTTCATCATCAGTGTCCTCTGACTGCTGGGCGGCCATTGGGAATGCCACTGCCATGAGGGGCAGAAAGAAGTAAAATTTAGATTTCATAACCGTTAAGTCAGGTGGAATGTGTATTAAATGAATTATTAAAGTTACGTAGAGGGTTGTTTTACGTTTAGAATATTTTGCTCAGGATTCTAATGAAGGAATAATATTAAAAAAACTATATCTCTTAAAAAAATCATGAAGCAGACAAAATAATAACCCAGATGCTATGTGATGTGTTCGGCTACGGTTAAATATTTTTTTCTGAACACTTGCCGGAGTCCATACGTTAGGAAATAATAAGACACATTTTCCAGCTTCCCAGATACCCGTGGCCATGGCCCGGCCTGCCGGAGAGGCCGAAAACAACAGATAAATCACCCTCTTTTCAACTTCATTTATTTTATCCGATGAAATACGTAAGTTCGGGAGCCGGAAAACTCCCGTTAATGACAATGCTTGCGATACTCTCGATATCGCTCGTGGTCAATCTTCCGGGTCTGGCCATCTCACCCATCGAGGGAAAGCTCCATGAGGTCTTTCCGCACGTCTCCGACCTACAGATCCAGCTGCTGGAGGTGTTGCCCAACTTTGTGGTGATACCTTTTATACTATTGGCGGGCAAGATCTGCAATCCGCGTAACCAGATTTTCATTCTCGGCATAGGTCTGTCGCTGTACACACTTACGGGAGTGCTCTATTTCTTCGCCGACACGATGGTTCAGCTGATTTTGCTGGGCTGCCTGCTTGGCATAGGCTGCGGCCTTGTGATTCCTCTTGCGGCGAGTCTTATCTCGCAGTACTTTGTGGGCGCTGCCAGGGCCAAGACGCTCGGCCTCAAGTCGGGTCTGTCGAATGTGACGGTTATTATCGGCACGCTCTTCGTGGGCTGGATGGCCGAGATCTCGTGGCACCTGTCGTTTATCGTCTACATGCTGCCTATCATCCCTCTGTGCCTTATTCCGTTCATGACCAGCAGCTACATCGACAAGAACAAGATTGTGGCTACCCCTCCCCCACTGGAGCCCCGCAAGGAGCCTGATGTGCGCACACTGCCGCATCCGGTCGACAGCAATGGCAAACCTATACAGCCCAAGCACCCGACCAACTTCAACTTCCACTTCTTCGGCAGTAAATCTGTGGTTCTGCTTGCCGGCATCATAGCCCTCTATATAGTGGTGACCTACTCCACCACCATCGTATCGTACTTCCTGCCTTTCACCATGCAGCACTACCACCTCAACTCGGGTCAGGTAGGTGTGGCCACGGCGATGTTCTACCTGGCAGCCTCGGGTGCAGGCTTCACGCTGCCGGCCATCCGCAATTTCTTCGGTGCGCGCACCATGCAGGCAGCCATACTGATGGTTGTAATCGGGCTCTTCGCCACGGCAATCTTCCACCACGACATCACCTACTGCATCTGTGTGCTGGTAGTGGGCTTCGGCTACGGCATCATCCAGCCGGTGATCTACGACAAGACGACCTACATCGCGCCTAACACGGCGGCTTCGACCCGTTACTTCTCATATCTTCTTACGGGCAACTACATCGGCATCGCCATCGTGCCCTTCGTGGTCGACGCCATGGCCAAGCTCTTCAACGCTACGGCAGACACCAACTTCTCGTATGTGCTCAACGGCTCCATCATGGTGATCGTGCTCATACTGGCGATTGTGAAACGCGACTCCTTCGTATTCCATACCGACCCTACCTTCCTCAAGAAGAAGGCCTGACAAGGGGCTCAATCAACACCACAAGCCGACGGACATCTCTCCGCCGGCTTTTTTATGTATATAGCCGGAGGGAATTACGAAAAAACGCCTTTAATTGGAGAATTACCCCCACTCCGGTGGGCCGGTTTTCGCTAATTTTGCACAATAATCACAACTCTTTGCCTAAAAACCAGATTCATTAACCATGAAATTATCATTACTTGCAGCCGGTATGCTCTGTGCCTCAGCCACGGCGATGGCAGCCGGTATAGAGTCGTTCCCCATCGGCACAACATGGCCCGACACCGAGGGCGTGCACATCAACTGCCACGGAGGATGCGTGGTGCCCTACGAAGGCGCCTTCTATTGGTTCGGTGAGAGCCGCACCGGTGGCCACTCCGACGGCATCAGCGTATACCGAAGCTCAGACCTCTACAACTGGGAGAACCTCGGATTTGCCGCTACCCACGGCGGCGAACGCGACGACGAGAATCTACAGGATATATCGGAAGGCCGACTCCTGGAGCGCCCGAAGGTGATCTACAACGCATCAACGGGCAAGTGGGTGATGTGGGCCCACTGGGAGAACGGCTCAGACTACGGGCAGGCCCGTGTGGCCATACTCCAGGCCGACAAAATCACCGGCCCCTACGAGTTTATCAGCACCATGCGCCCCAACGGCCATGACTCGCGCGACATGACTCTCTTCCTCGACACCGACGGTAAGGCCTACCACTTCTGCTCGACCGACATGAACACCAACATCAACGTGGTGCGCCTCTCCGACGACTTCCTCACCCCCTCGCCCGACGAGACTACCATCATGAAGGGTGCCCGCCTCGAAGCCACCACCGTGTGCAAGGTAGGCGACATGTACTTCGCCACCTTCTCGGAGTGCAACGGCTGGGATCCGGCTCCGGGCCACTCGGCAACGGCCATCTCCGACCCGCTCGGTACATGGACCGAAGGCCTCAACTTCTGTACCGACAGCGACGCCTCCCGCTCATACCGCTCGCAGGGCGCCTATGTCTTCTCGGTGGGCTCGCTGGGCTATGACCCGAAGTGCTTCATCTTCTACGGCGACCGCTGGAATTCGTCGAACGTCGGCGGCTCGACCTATGTATGGCTGCCTCTGAGCGTACGCTCGGGCTACCCCACCGTGCGCAACTACGCCACATGGGATCTTGACGAGGTGATGGCGACTATGTACCGCTACAAGCGCGCGGCTGCCATTGTCGACGGCAATCAATACTCACTGCTCGAGCGCCGCTCCGACCGTCTGGTGTCGCGTCTGGGCCAGCGTGTGGGCTTCTGCATCAAAGACGACAACGACCGCGTGAACGTAAGCTTCACCTTCGAGCAGGTCGATGGCGACCCCTATCTGTGGAAGCTCGCCGATGCCTCTACGGGCCTCTATCTGGCCGCCAAGTCTGGCAAGCTGAAGATGCAGGAATCAGGCGACGGAACTGAGGCGATGTGGCGCTTCGTGCTGCTGCCCGACGGCTACTACAACATCATAAACGAGGCGACCGGAAGCTGCCTTACCGTGGCCTCCAACCTCCGCACCGACGGCGCTGAGGTGCGTCTGGGAGCCTTGGGCGAGAACGATGCCCAGGCCTTCTGCCCCTACTTCGACTCCAAGGCACACCCCACCTACGAGGAAGCCGACATGTACTCGGCAGCCTACTATGCCGAGGTGGCCGAGGCCATCAAGGAGCAGGCTTATGAGCCGGGCGAGAACTCGGGCGTGATCTCCCTCCCCTTCGAGGCAGGCAAGCCCTTCGCTGTGATGCACTCCGTATCGGGCCGTGCCCTTACCTTCGGCATGAGCGGCACCACCGCCCGCGCCACCGTGAGCGACTTCGGCCAGCTTGAGAGCCAGCGTATAAGCTTCGTCGAGGCCCCTGCAGGTGCCGAAGCCGAGGGCTACAATATAGTCGACGGCAACGGTGCTTATCTCATCAAGGAAGGCAACTACAACACCTCATGGAGCGTTGAGGCCGACCGCACAGCTGCCACGGCCATCTTCACCGTCGAGCCCCAGGGCCGTCAGTACGTGATCAAGTGCGCCGACGGAGGCAAGTATCTCGGCACCGACGACACCACCGACGGAGCTGCCATCTACAGCGACAAGACTGGCGCGGGCCGCAACCTGAGCTACTGGCATCTGGCCGACTTCAACGCCACTCCGCAGATCACTGACGAAGACATCTTCTCGGATGCCCTCGACGAGCTCGACCTCCTCCACGGCTCTATCGACGAGGCATGGTGCGGCACCGACCCCTTCGACTACTCGCGTGAGGCCTATGACGCACTCGCAGCCGCGCTTGACAAGGCCTTCGGCGTAAGCGCTGACTTCGCCAAAGCCACCGAGGATGTGCATGCCGCCATCGAGGCCTTCGAAGCCGGCAAGACGGTGCTCCCCGCCTCCGACTACTGCTACACCATCACCCACTCGTCGGGCCTGAGCCTGCGCCGCACAAGCGGTCTGGCGCCTGTAATCGACGAGGCATCGGCCGGAAACGCCGACAAATTCTGGTTCATACCTCAGGAAGACGGCTCATATGCCATAGTGAACTGCTACGACGGCCTTTATCTGAGCAATCAGAGCGGGAGCCGCTGGAATACCGACTGGGCCGACGACGCATCGAACACCCGTGCCCGCTGGCAGGTGTCGATCAGTCCGCTGGGCGGCAAGGCCATCTACAATATGTCGATCAAGGGTTATCTGGGCTGCGACTCCACCGAGCCCGGCTCTGCGCTCTACTGCGACAAGGCCAATGATGCCCTCAACTCGCAGTGGGCCATCAAAGCAGCCTCACAGACGGGCGTAAGCGCCGCCACAGCCGTAAGCGACGACGCTCCGGTTGAATACTACAATCTGCAGGGCATGCGCGTCGAGGCGTCGGCTCTGACTCCCGGCATCTATATCCGCCGCCAGGGAGCTGCCGCAAGCAAGATTGTGGTGCGCTAAGTCACAGACGGTATAATCGATACAACAATCCCCGGGCATCGGTGCTGAGCAGCACCTGCCCGGGGATCTTTGTGTATTATAGTCAGCTTTTTAAGCGAGCACGGCGGCGAGGTCGGCAGCGGGGATGGTCTGCTGCGAGCCATCGGCCATGTTCTTGACGGTGACGGTGCCGTCGGCCAGCTCGCTCTCGCCGATGATGGCGAAGAAGGGCACGCCCATGGCGTTGGCATATCCGATCTGTTTCTTCATCTTGGCGGCATCGGGGTATACCTCGGCTGAAATGCCTGCCTCGCGGAGGGTCTTGACGAGCTTGAGCGACTCGGCGGCCTCGGCAGTGCCGAAGTTGGCGAAGAGGACGCGTGTGGCATGAGCTGTCTCATCGGGGAAGAGGTTGAGGGCCAGGAGAACGTCGTAGATACGGTCGGCACCGAAAGAGATGCCCACACCCGAGATTCCGTCGAGGCCGAATACGCCGGTGAGGTTGTCGTAACGTCCACCGCCGGAGATGCTTCCGATCTCGGCGTCGAGGGCCTTGACCTCGATGATGGTGCCTGTATAGTAGTTGAGGCCGCGGGCGAGCGACACGTCGATGTCGAGCTCTGCGTTGAGGCCCAGGGCGAGAGTTCCGTCGACCACGGTGCGGAGTTCTTCAACGCCTTTCGTACCCACCTCGCTGGGTGCGAGCAGGGTTGCCAGCTTGTCGAGGCGCTCGGCACCGGTGCCGTCGATCTCGAGTATGGGGCGGAGGGCTGCGATGGCTTCGGGGCTCAGACCTCGTGCGGCGAGCTCCTCATTAACCTTGTCGAGGCCTATCTTGTCGATTTTGTCGATGGCCACGGTGATGTCGATGAGTTTGTCGGGCTCACCGATGAGCTCGGCTATGCCTGCGAGTATCTTGCGGTTGTTGAGCTTGATGGCCACACGTATGCCCAGGCGCGAGAATACGAGGTCTTCCATCTGGAGGAGTTCAATCTCGTTCAGAAGCGAATTAGAGCCTACGACGTCGGCGTCGCACTGGTAGAACTCGCGGTAACGGCCCTTCTGCGGGCGGTCGGCACGCCATACGGGCTGAATCTGGAAGCGCTTGAAGGGTAGCTGTAGCTCGTCGCGGTGCTGCACCACAAATCGAGCGAAGGGCACGGTGAGGTCGTAGCGGAGGCCACGGTCGCATAGGCGGGCAGCCAGGCGCACGGTGTCGTTGTCGTCGATGAGCTGGCGGTCGACGCCCTTGAGGTAATCGCCCGAGTTGAGAATCTTGAAGAGGAGCTTATCGCCCTCCTCGCCATATTTACCCATCAGAGTCGAGAGATTCTCCATTGCAGGAGTCTCGATCTGGCGGAAACCGAAGAGGCGGAACACCTCGCGGATAGTATCGAATATATAATTGCGGCGCGACATCTCTACCGGAGAGAAATCACGCGTGCCTTTAGGAGTTGAAGGTTTCTGGGCCATTGTAAATTCTGCGTAGTTTGTGAGTTGCAAAATTAGCGAAATTCCGTGAAACTAAAAAAAAGTCTGTACGATATTACCAAATCTGCAAAAGTGAGGATAGACCCCCTGACGGCGACAGTAACTTTGCATCGTAAACTTTAACCGACTACAATTATGATGAATCAACAAGAAACCGCCGCAGGGGCCTGCCCCCTGGCAGAGCTGGAAGCCTTCGCCGACAGCAGCACCGACGCAGGGGCCATGTTTGTGGCCAAGCCTGCCGCACAATGGATAAGGGAGGCCGCCGCCCGCCCAAATCCCGTAAAGCTATGGATGGAGCTATGGTACGAAGGAGAGGTGGCCTGCCTCTTCGCCGACACCAACGTAGGCAAGAGCATCTACGCCATGCAGATTGGCCGTGCCATAGCCGAGCACCGCCCTGTGCTATACTTCGACTTCGAGATGAGCGACAAGCAGTTGCAGATGAGGTATACCGACCCGGCGACGGGTGTCATGGCCCACTTCCCTGAGCAATTCTACCGCGTGGAGTTTGCCAAGACCGCCGGAGCCCTCGCCGACCTGAAGTCAATCATAGCCCAGATACAGATAAAGGTCGACCACTACAAGGCATCGGTGGTGATAATCGACAACATATCATGGATATGCAACCGCGCCGAGTGTGGCGACGCCGCCGGAGAGCTCATGCAGATGCTCATCGACCTCAAACGTCGCCGCAACCTTTCGATTCTCGTCCTCGCCCATACCCCGAAGCGAAATGTGGCGTCGCCCCTGAATCAGAACTCGCTCGCCGGCAGCAAGCGCATCGCCAACTTCATGGACTCGATGTTTGCCATCGGCCTCTCGAAGACCAACCGCCCCGCCGGACGATATATCAAGCAGATCAAGGTACGCAGTTCGGAGATGCTCTATGGCGAGACAAACGTGATCACGGGCGAGATGGTGAAGCGGGGAGCCGACCTACAGATCGAGCACCAGGGATTCGCTAACGAGCGTGACCTGCTCGACGAACCCGACGCCGACGACATAGCCCGCGAGGAGACCCGCGAGGAAATACGCCGCCGTGTGGCCGAGGGGCAGAGCTACCGCTCAATATCAGCCGAGCTGAAGGTGAGCTCCAAGACAATCCGGAATTCCCTGAGAAATAACGAATAATGAACAATGGAGCCAGCCAACCGCTTTATCCCCCCACGCCTCCGCAGGCTCCGGCGTGGGGGGCTACTAAAGATTGACGTCCTCCTATTATATTTGCATTCTGAAAGAAAAGGTTAATTTTGTAGCAAATAATTCACA
>CAJUJB010000010.1 GCA_910586595.1 uncultured Muribaculaceae bacterium
AGACCATGCTCTCCAACGTGGGCAACGTAAGCAGCAAGGGTGTTGAAATTTCGCTCAACGCAAATATTATCGACACCAAAGACTGGGCCTGGACCGCCACCTTCAATGCCACCTGGCAGGAAAACAAGATTACCAACCTCAGCCTTGTTCCCGGCACCGACGCCGCCGACACTTCGGTAGGCTATATGGAGGCTACCCCCGTGATGGTATACAAGACAGGTTATGCGCCCAATACATTCAAGGTCTACAAGCAGATCTATGACCAGGAGACCGGGCTGCCCGTAGAAGGCCTTTACGCCGACCTTAACGGCGACGGCCGCATCACTGAAGATGACCAGTACTACTACCACCATGCGTCGCCCGACTGGATCTTCGGCTTCAACACCTCGCTCCGCTGGAAAAAGTGGACTCTCAGCACCGCCCTCCGTGCACAGGTTGGCAACTACGTCTACAACGGCAATGCCGCCAATATGGGCGCATGGGAATGCGTGTCATGGAACTCCGGTCAGATCAACAACCTCTCGACCAGCTTCCTCGACACCAACTTCCAGCGTCGCCAGTACGCATCCGACCACTATGTCGAGAATGCCTCTTTCCTCAAGATGGACAACCTCCAGCTCAGCTATAACTTCGGCCGCATCTACAAGTCGCTCGACCTTCATATCTCGGCAATGGTGCAGAATGTGTTCACCGTGACCAAATACAAGGGCGTAGACCCCGAAAGCGACTGGGGCATCGAAAGCTCGATGTATCCTCGCCCCCGCACTTATTCTCTCACCGTCGGCCTCAACTTCTAATACTGACTCTCAATAATGAAAAAGATATATTTATTCATAGCGGCCTTCCTCACCCTTGCGGTGAGCTCGTGCACCGGCGACCTCGACCAGACTCCGGTTATCGGCACCACTTCGGCCAATGTATACAGCAGCCTCGACGGTTACAGTTCGGTGCTTGCTAAAATCTATGGCTCATACAGCCTCATAGGCGCAGAGCGTGGCGGCGGTTCGGCCGACATGGACAGCGAGCGCGGCCAGGATCTGATGCGCGTCCTCTTCAACCTTCAGGAACTTCCCACCGATGAAGGTGCCTACAAATACCTTTCGGGCGATAACCTCACCGACATCGCCTATATGAACTGGGGCGCCACCGACCCCTGGATCTCCGATGCCTACTACCGTCTCTACTATGTAATCTCGCTCGCCAACGAATTCCTCCGCTATTGCGGCGAGGATGCCATCGCTGGCTTCGACGAGGCCACACGCTCGGAAATCCGCACATATGCCGCCGAAGCCCGCTTCATGCGCGCATACTCCTACTCATGGGTGCTCGACCTCTTCGGCCAGGGCCCGTATGTAGACCAGGATACTCCCATGACCGGTTTCATCCCCGAGGCCTATAACTCGACCCAGCTCTACGACTACATCATCCGTGAGCTTGATGAGATTGCAGAGATTCTTCCCGCCAATCCTAACTATGCACGCGCAGGCAAAGGTGCTGCATATGCTCTGGCTGCCCGCGTGGCCCTTAACGGTGAGGTTTACACCGGCACAAGCCATGCCACCGATGCAATCAGCTACTGCAACAAGGTAATGGCGCTCGGTTATTCGCTCGAGAGCGACTACGCCAAGCTTTTCAACGCCGACAACGACAAGCGCACCAACGAAGTCATCTTTGCCTTCGCAACCGACAACGCCAACTCGGCAACCTGGGGCTCGGCAACATACATCATCGCTGGCTCATGCTCGACCAGCGGCGACTACGCTGCCGCATATGGCATCGGCACCGCATGGGGCAACTTCAATGTGCAGGGCGAGATTACATCGCTCTTCGGCGACGGCGACCGCCGATTCATGTTCGAGACCGCCGACCAGTCGCAGTACTTCACCGGAGCTATCGAATCTGCCGACCAGGGTTACTGGTCGAGCAAGTGGACCAATCTCACCGATGCCGGCGAGCAGGCCTGCACCACCGATATTGGTGTCAACACCGACATGCCGGTTTTCCGTCTTGCCGAGGTATATCTCATCGCAGCTGAGGCCGTTCTCCGCGGAGGCACAGGCATGAGTCGTACGGATGCACTTGCACTTGTGAACGAAGTGCGCGAGCGTGCCTACGGCGATGATTCCGGCAAAATCACCGATGCCCAGTTCGATCTCCAGTTCATGATCGACGAGCTTGGCCGTGAATTCTACTTTGAGCTTCACCGCCGCTCCGACCTCGTGCGCTTCAACCGCTTCGCCGGAGGTAATTACAACTGGCAGTGGAAAGGCGGCGTCCTCGACGGTCGTGCCGTAGACACACGCTACAATGTCTATCCCATTCCTTCGACCGAGCTTTCGGCCAACCCCAACCTCAAGAACGAGCATTACTAACACTATCCTGAATCTGAATAATGAAAAAATATATATCATCATTCGTGCTGGCCACGGCTCTCTGCGCAGCGTTTACAAGCTGCGAGAAGGACGGCGACATCATCTATGCCACCGGCGCAGAAAGTGCCGGCATAGAGACCAGCGCATCTGAAATCGTGCTCGACAAGGCGCATCTCGACGCCCTGGTTCTGTCGGTCTACTGGACCGGCAACGGCGACATCACCCTGAGCGATCCTCTGGTGGCCGCTCCGTCGAATGCCGTTACCAATGTAATCCAGCTTTCCGATACCGAAGACTTCGGCAATGTCGTTGAGGAAACCCTCGACGGTGGCGTATTCTCGCGCCAGTATACCTGCCGCGACCTCAACAATCTTGTGTCACGTCTCGGCCTTGAAGGCGGTGTACGCTCAGATGTCTTCGTGCGTGTAAAGAGCTACCTCAGCAATAATATTCCGCCCGTCTACAGCGATGTGCTTGCGCTTCATGTGACTCCCTACTCTGTAGATATGACAATCGCGTTCTATCTCAACTCCACTCAGGAAGACACAGGCCGCATACTGTGGTCGCCCGCAGCCGACGGTATCTACACCGGCTTTATCGGCGCCAGCGGCTGGGAGAACTGGTGGCTTCTCGAAGGTAATAACACCATGTGGGGTAACGACGGAGTCATCGGCACCGCCTTCCTCATGGGCAGCAGCGCTACCGGTCTTGATATATGGAACTTCTGGTATCCCGAGTATGCCGGCTGTTACTACACCGTAGCCAATACCCAGACTAAAGAATGGACCGCCCTTCTCGTTCAGGAGCTCAATATCTCTGGCGATCTTACAGGCTCCATGACATTCAACCGCGTGTCGAATACCTGGACTTATACATTCAATGCAGCCTCGGCAGGTACAATCAACGTATCTCTCGCCGGCAACGGTCTCCAGTACAACATGGCTACAGGTACAGACAATACTCTGGCCATCGCAACCCCTGTTGGCTTCGGAGGTACATCTGATGCCGTGACCTTCGGCCAGACCGCATCTGCCATCGCAGTCGAGGTTCCCGCCGCAGGCGAAACAACCCTCACCCTCGATCTGAGCGATCCACGCGCATGGACCCTCAAGGCAGGTGAAGGCGCCGCTGCCCCTGTCGAGGTTATCCCCGAAATGATCTATCTGCCCGGTATCGTAGATCCATGGACTTTCGAGCAGTCGCTCCGTCTCTATAGCGAGGATAGCCAGTCATATGCAGGTATCCACTATACCGAGTCGGCCTGGGGTTATCAGGTTGCGGTAGAGTACGACAATTGGGATGACGTATATAAAGTAGATCCGGGTGCCGACCCCATGGGAGGCTCGCTCGTCTTCCAGGGCCCTGAAAACGTGCCCTCGATTACTCCTGCCGGCATCTATGTATTCGACATCTCCATTGCCAACCTCAAATACAAGGTACTTCCGATCAACACCCTCTCTTACGCCGGAGCCAACAACGTATGGGATCTCACACCGCTCACCCCGACCGATGATCCTTGCGTGTTCACCTGCGAGTTTGTGAAGACCGAGAATGCTCAGTATGGCGTTCAGATCGTAGTCGACGACTGGGTGGCCAAGTTCGGTGGCAACGGTAACCCCGGCGAGATCTGCTATGAGCACGATGGCTTCCATGGCGATGAAGAATTTGAAGACGGCACCACACTTATCCTTACCGTGGATATGGCCAAGGGTACCTATTCATACTCGAAGAAATAATCGAGTCAATATACTAATCCGACGAGTTTTTTAGTTAATATAAATAAGGTGGAAGTTTAAGGCTCCGGGCATATCCGTATTATCGCATCTCTCTTTGCCCGGGCCTTAAACCGAAACCCCGACCTCATACAATGAAATCACTCAAAAAAATTATATTTCCGGCTCTCCTCGGTGCAACCCTGGCCTTAGGTGCCTGTACTCAGGACAGCCCCGTAACCAATCCTCCCGTCAATAAAGAACCCGTGGAGATCGAGCGC
Source organism: uncultured Muribaculaceae bacterium (assembly GCA_910586595.1). GTDB lineage: Bacteria > Bacteroidota > Bacteroidia > Bacteroidales > Muribaculaceae > CAG-873. Next base: position 4,366 of record CAJUJB010000010.1, read on the forward strand.
GGCACTTTTGCCAAGGGTGCCGATGTGAGCTGGGTAACCCAGCTTGAGGTTGCCGGCTATACCTTCCAGAATCAGGCCGGAACTGCAAAAGAGCTCATGACCCTCCTGCGCGACGACTGCGGAGTAAATTCAATCCGTCTCCGTGTGTGGGTCAATCCTGAACTTGACCCCGAGGTCGAAGGCTGGTGCGATATCGATGATGTCCTCCTCAAGGCTCGCCGTGCCAATGAGCTCGGTCTCCGTCTGATGATCGATTTCCATTTCAGCGATACATGGGCCGATCCCGGCAAGCAATATATCCCTGCCAAATGGGCCGAAATGAGCCTCGCTGAAGTAAAAGAGGCGATGGCCGACCATGTAAGCGCCATGCTCACGCTTCTCGACCGCTATGGCATCGAGCCGGAGTGGGTACAGATCGGCAACGAAACCCGTACGGGCATGATGTGGCCCTTGGGTGAGATTGATAACGGCACCAACTTCACCGAGCTTCTCAATGCAGGCTACGATGCCGTCAAGGCCATCTTCCCCGATGCAAGTGTGATTGTGCACGTTGACTGCGGCGACCAGCTTGGCCTGTACGACCGTGTGTTCGGCAAGCTCAAGGCAGAGGGTGGCAAGTATGACATGATCGGCATGTCGCTCTATCCTGAGCCCGATTCATGGCAGCAGACTGTCGATGCATGTGTGGCCAATGTCGCAACTCTCCAGGCTACTTATGGCAAGCCTGTGATGCTCTGCGAGATCGGTCTGGCCTACGATAGCCCCGAAGCCGCTGAAGCAATGATGAGCGCCATGATGACCAAGGGTAAAGCCGCTGGCCTGCAGGGTATCTTCTGGTGGGAACCTGAGGCTCCGATCGACCGCGGTTACCTCAAGGGTTGTTTTGACGAATACGGAGCACCTACCTCCGCCTTAAATCCATTTATAAATGACTGATAGACTTTTTTCACTCACAGCCATGGCTCTTTTCGGAGCCATGGCCATGTGGGGAGCCCGCACAGAGACAACTCTCAACGACGGATGGCAGTTCTCGAAAGGTCACTTGGCCGATGCATCCGCGTGGCAGAATGTGCGTGTGCCTCACGACTGGGCGATATATGGCCCCTTTGACCGTGCCAACGATCTTCAGACCGTCGCTGTAGAGCAGAATGGCGAGAAAGAAGAGACGGTAAAGACGGGCCGCACCGGTGGCCTTCCCTTTATCGGCAAGGGTGTTTACCGCACCACTTTTGAGGTGCCCGACACTGCCGGCCGTGCTGTAACTCTCGTATTCGATGGCGCCATGAGCAATGCCCGTGTGTATGTCAACGGCGAAGAGGTTGGCTTCTGGCCTTATGGCTATAATTCATTTACAGTAAATCCCGGTAAGGCCCTGCGCCCCGGCTCCAACGACCTTGTGGTCGAGCTCGAGAACTATGAGCGTGCATCGCGATGGTATCCCGGAGCCGGTCTATACCGCAACGTACACGTGGTCAATGCCGACCGTGTCCATATTCCCGTATGGGGAACCTATGTCACCACTCCCGTGGTGCGTGAGGGCGAGGCCTCTGTCAATCTCCGCATGAAAATTGCCGGAGCAGCCAAAGGCGAGAAGGTGACTGTAGAGACAGCCATTATCAATCCGGAAGGCAAGACTGTGGCTACCGATAAATCGACCTATGTGGCCCACGGACAGACCTTCGCTCAGAATTTTATTGTAGATAAGCCTTCTCTGTGGACTCTCGATAGCCCGGCTCTGTATACTGCCCGCACCACCTTGAGCGTCGACGGTAAGGTCGTCGACAGCTATGACACCCGCTTCGGCATCCGCTCGATTGAATATATTCCATCGAAGGGATTCTTCCTCAACGGGAAGCCAACCAAGTTCCGCGGTGTGTGCAACCACCACGATCTCGGCCCCCTCGGGGCGGCTGTAAACCGCTCGGCACTCCGCCATCAGCTTGATTTGCTCAAGGATATGGGCGTGAATGCCATCCGCACTTCGCATAACATGCCTGCCCCTGAACTTGTCGAGCTTTGCGATGAGATGGGTGTGATGCTTATGGTAGAACCGTTCGACGACTGGAGTTTCCGCCCCAAATCGCCCAATGGTTACGGCAGCGTATTCTCGGAGTGGGCCACACGCGATATTACCAACATGGTCGAGCATTTCCGCAACAGTCCTTCGGTGGTCATGTGGTCGATCGGCAACGAGGTTCCATCTCAATGGGGCCCCGATGGGGTAGAGGAGTTGACTATGCTCCAGGATCTTGTGCATAGCCTCGATCCTACGCGCCCGGTGACCTGCGGCATGGATCAGATTGGTGCCGTGCTTGACAATGGCTTCGCTGCAGCCCTCGATATACCCGGCTTCAACTATAAGCCCCAGCACTACGACCGTGCTTACGACATTCTTCCCCAGAAGTTGATTCTCGGTTCGGAGACTGCCTCCACCGTGTCGAGCCGCGGAAAATATTATTTCCCGGTTGAGTTCGGCGAGCATCATGTGGCTATGCACGACGACAACCAGAGCAACAGCTACGACAATGAGTCGTGCTATTGGTCGAATACACCCGACCTTGATTTTGAGATGGATGACGACCGTGAATGGGTCATCGGCCAGTTTGTATGGACCGGCTTTGATTATCTTGGCGAACCGTCGCCCTACGACACTGATGCCTGGCCAAGCCATAGCTCATACTTCGGTATAATCGATCTTGCCTCTCTTCCGAAAGACCGTTTCTACCTCTACCGCTCGAAGTGGAACGAGAAATCTCCTACACTTCATGTCCTTCCTCACTGGAACTGGAAGGGCCGCGAGGGTGAGGTGACCCCGGTATACGTCTACACATCTTATCCGGAGGCTGAGCTGTTTGTCAACGGCGTAAGCCAAGGCCGCCGGACCAAAGACAAATCGAATGTGATCGACCGTTACCGTCTGCGCTGGAATGATGTCGTATATCAGCCCGGCGAGCTACGGGTTGTCGCTTACGACAATGATGGCAAAGTTGCCGAAGAGCGTGTGGTGCGCACCGCCGGAAAGCCCGCAGCCCTCAAGCTGGAGGCTAACCGCAATTCTATCGCCGCTGATGGCGACGAGCTCGTTTACTTCACCGTAACTGTGGTTGACCGCGACGGCAATCCTGTTCCCGATGCCGACAACCTTGTCAAATTCGAGGTAAGCGGTGCTGGCTCTTTCGAGGCAACCGCCAATGGCGACGCAACCTGCCTTATGCCTTTCCAGAAGCCGGAGATGAAGCTCTTCAGCGGAGCGGCTACCGCGATTGCCCGCAGCGCCGCTGCCCCCGGCACGCTGAAAATCAAAGCCACTTCACGCGGACTTAAATCCGCCGAGGCTACAGTTGCCGTTCAATAAGACTCCTTACCATTATACTCCGTGCCGCGCGACTTCTCATGCCGAGGGTCGCGCGGTTTTTCTGCATTTGTATATTTTTTCGGGGGATTTCGACGAGAATATGGCGTAAAATTATCAATTTTTACTCAGGAGGTCACTTGCAGAATTGACTCAAAAAGTGTAATTTTGCAGCGGTCTAACATCTAATACTAACAAAACACTGATATGGAACTTCAGAACAAAATCGACTCCACCTTCGAGAACCGCTTCGGCGGTCATGGCACAGTATATGCATCAGCCGGACGCATCAACCTCATCGGCGAACACACCGACTACAACGGCGGCTTCGTTTTCCCCGGTGCAATCGACAAGGTTATCATGGCTGAGATCCGTGCCAACGGAACCGAGAAGGTGCGTGTCTACTCTATAGATATCGACGACTATGCTGAGTTCGGCCTCAATGAAGCCGATGCTCCCGAGCAGTCGTGGGCCCGTTACATCTTCGGCGTTTGCCGGGAGATCCTCAAGCGTGGTGGCAAAGTTGAAGGCTTCGACGCTGTATTCGCAGGCAACGTGCCTCTGGGTGCAGGCCTCAGCTCTTCGGCAGCCCTCGAGTCTTGCTTCGCATTCGCGCTCAACGACATGTTCAACGACAACTCGATCGATAAATTCGAGCTCGCCCGCATCGGTCAGTCTACCGAGCATAACTACTGCGGCGTGAACTGCGGCATCATGGACCAGTTTGCCAGCGTATTCGGCAAGCAGGATCATCTGATGCGTCTCGACTGCCGCTCGATGGAATTTGAATACTTCCCCTTCAATCCCAGCGACCACAAGCTCGTGCTCATCGACTCTCGCGTTAAACACGAACTCGCCGATTCTCCCTACAACAAGCGCCGTGCATCCTGCGAGCGCGTAGCTAAGCGCCTCGGCATCGAGACCCTCCGCGACGCAACTAAGGAAATGCTTGACGCTGTCAAGACCGACATCACAGCCGAAGACTACTTCCGCGCTAAATTCGTTATCGAGGAGAAAGACCGCGTGCTCGCAGTCTGCCAGGCTCTTACCGATGGCGATTACGAAACCGTAGGCCGCTGCATGTATGAAACCCACGACGGTCTGTCGAAAGACTATGAGGTAAGCTGCGAAGAACTCGACTTCCTCAACGACGTGGCCCGCGAATGCGGTGTGACCGGCTCGCGTATCATGGGCGGTGGTTTCGGTGGCTGCACCATCAACCTCGTCAAGAACGACCTCCTCGCCGACTTCGTTGAGACTGCCAAGAAACGCTTCAATGAAAAATACGGCCACGAGCCCAAAGTATACGAGGTAATCATCTCCGACGGCGCCCGCAAGATCGCCGACGCGAAATAAATCATAAGCAGGGCGAAGTAGACCTTCGCCCTGCCTTTAATTTGGCCTTCCGGCCCGTGTGCAAGGCCACACCCCCATCAAACGCTAATCCATAACTTTAACTCCTAACTGAACGTGAGTCAATACAAAGACACAGTATTAGTTTCCGGCGGTGCCGGTTATATCGGCACCCATACCGCCGTAGCCCTCGTAGAAGCTGGCTACGACGTTGTTGTAATTGATAACTTCTCCAACTCGGAGCCCTCGGCTGTAGAAGGCCTCGAGAAAATCATAGGCCGTAAGGTGGCTTTCGAAGAAGTTGACACATGCGACCTTGAGGCTCTCCGTGGAGTCTTCGAGCGTCACGAGTTCAGCACTGTGATCCACTTCGCAGCTTACAAGGCTGTAGGCGAGTCGATGACCGAGCCTCTGAAGTATTACCAGAACAATCTGGTGTCGTATATGAACATTCTTCAGCTCATGAAGGAGTTCAAGCGCCCCAACGTACTTTTCTCTTCTTCGGCCACTGTATATGGCGACGCTGAGGTTCTTCCCGTTACTGAGGAGACTCCCCGCCAGCCGGCTACATCGCCTTACGGCAACACCAAGCAGATCGCTGAAGATATTCTCCGCGACTGCTGCCGCGCTTATGAAGGCTTCTTTGGCATAGCCCTCCGCTATTTCAACCCCATCGGTGCTCATCCCAGCGCGCTTATCGGTGAGCTTCCCCGCGGTGTACCCAACAACCTCATTCCTTTCGTTACCCAGACTGCTGCAGGTGTGCGCGAATGCCTCTCTGTTTTCGGCAACGATTACGACACCCCCGACGGAACATGCCTCCGCGACTACATCGACGTTCTCGACCTTGCCAAGGCTCACGTGGCCGCTGTAGACCGCATGGTTGATCACAAGATGAAAGAGAAATATGAGATCTTCAACGTCGGCACCGGCACTCCCGTCTCTGTGCTCGAGCTCATCACACGCTTCATGAAGGCTACCGGCGTTGACCTCCCCTATAAGATTGTAGGCCGCCGTGCCGGTGACGTTCCTGCCGTATGGGCCGACACCGCACTTGCCAACAAGGAACTTGGCTGGAAGGCCGAGCGTGACCTCGACGACACTCTGCGTGCGTCGTGGAACTGGGAGAAACGTGTACGCGGCATCAAATAATAGCCTGTATCATGCTTACTACAGCTAAATACCCCTCTCCCAAGGGTGAGATTACTCTCGTCACCATCACCAATGCCTCCGGCGCTTCGGTTGTGCTCAGCAACCTCGGCGCAGGTATAGTGGAGGTGAATGTGCCTGACCGCGACGGCAAACTTGCCGACGTGGTGCTCGGTTATGCAAATCCTGCCGACTATATTGCCGACGGCCCCTGCGCAGGCAAAGTGCCCGGCCGCTATGCCAACCGCATTGCCAAAGGCGACCTCAAGGTCGATGGCAAAGCTTATCAGCTCGAGATAAACAATGGCCCCAATGCACTTCACGGTGGCTCGGAAGGCTTCCATAATCAGATCTGGACTATTGTGAGCGCTGAAGGAAATACCGTGGTGATGGAATACAAGGCCGCCGACGGTGAAGCAAATTATCCCGGTAATCTCACAGCCCGTGCAACTTACCGCTGGACCGATGCCAATGAGCTTGAGCTTACACTCGAAGCAACCACCGACGCCGCTACGGTTGTGAACCTCACCAACCATGCTTACTGGAATCTTGCCGGTCATAACGCCGGCTCGGTGCTTGGTGAGAAGCTTCAGCTCAATGCATCGCAGTACCTGCCCACCGACAACACTCTGATTCCAGAAGGCGTGCTCGTGCCTGTGGCCGGTTCGCCCATGGATTTTACCTCCGCCAAAGCACTTGGTGACGAGATCAAGGTAGAATTCCCGGCTCTTGTCTATGGCAAGGGTTACGACAACTGCTGGGCTGTGGATAACTATACCCCCGGCAAAGTGCAGACCGTGGCCGTGCTCACCGACGATGCCACCGGCCGTTGCCTCACGGTAGACTCCGACCAGCCTGGTGTGCAGATCTACACCGGTAACTGGCTCGCTGGCTGCCCCGCAAATAAAGCCGGTCGTGTATATGACGACTACGATGGTGTAGCCATCGAGTGCCAAGACTTCCCCGATGCGCCCCATAACACTGGCTTCCCCTCTACCGAGCTGCGCCCCGGAGAAAAATATTGCCGCCACATCAACTTTAAATTCACTGTATATTAAAATATGAAACCTACATTATTCATTCTTGCTGCAGGTATGGGTAGCCGCTACGGTGGCCTCAAGCAGCTCGACGGTCTGGGCCCCAACGGCGAGACCATCATGGACTACTCTGTATACGATGCAATCCAGGCTGGATTCGGCAAAGTTGTTTTCGTTATCCGCAAGGATTTCGAGGCTGATTTCCGCGAAAAAGTACTCAGCAAATACGAAGGTGTTGTACCTACCGAAGTTGTATTCCAGTCAATCGACGCTCTTCCCGAAGGATACACCTGCCCCGCCGACCGCACCAAACCCTGGGGTACCAACCATGCCGTGCTCATGGGTAAGGACGCCATCAAAGAACCGTTTGCTGTAATCAACGCCGACGACTTCTATGGCCGCGACGCATTCAAGGTAATCGCTGAAGATCTCATGCGTCCGCGCGACCGCAAGGGCGACTATTGTATGGTAGGTTTCCGCGTTGGCAACACCATGACCGAGAACGGCTCTGTTGCACGTGGTGTATGCGAGACTAAAGACGGCCTCCTCACCTCTGTTGTAGAGCGTACTGCCATCAGCTATGATCCCGAGCACCGCATCGTGTTCACCGACGAGAACGGCAAAGAACAGACTCTGGCTCCTACCACTCCCGTGTCGATGAACCTCTGGGGCTTCACTCCCGACTTCTTCGAGTACAGCGACCGCGAATTCAAGAAATTCCTTGACCGAGACATCAATACTCCCAAGGCTGAATTCTTCATTCCCCTCTGTATCGACGCCCTTATCAATGGTGGCGAAGCTACCGTTCGTGTGCTCGATACCGACTCGCGCTGGTTTGGTGTGACCTACAGCGCCGACCGCCCCGGTGTGGTTGATAAATTCGCTGAGCTTCACCGCGAAGGAGTTTATCCCTCGCCCCTCTTCAAGAAATAAGCCGAGGTGTAACACCACATTAGCGGTTAAAGAATTTTAACTGCAAAGCCGCTCCGATAACACATTCGGAGCGGCTTTTCCTATTTTTATGTTGTAAAACATGTTTTGCCTTATCGTTCACGCTGATAGGTGTTTATATCCCAAAAAGTTCAAACCCTTAAGTAACATTTAGATTTTTTATCAAGGAAAAATTTCCGGAATTCGATGAAAATCGTTAATTTTGAGGCAATACCAATAGCATTAACACGCATTAACACGCTCAACCATGGAGCAGACATTTATAATCCTCAAACCTTCGACTATTACCCGTAGCCTTGTAGGCGACGTCATCACACGTTTCCAGCGCAAAGGCCTCATCATATCAGGCATCAAGATGATGCAGCTCAACGAAGAAATCCTCCGCGAGCACTATGCGCATCTTGTTGACCGTCCTTTCTTCCCCACTCTCCTTAAGTCGATGATGGCTACACCGGTCATTGTGATGGTTCTCAAGGGTAAAGACGTGGTTCCGGTTGTCCGTGCCATGGTAGGTGCTACAAATTGCCGTGCTGCCGCCCCCGGCACTATCCGCGGTGATTTCGGTATGAGCGGTCAGGAGAACATAGTGCATGCCTCCGACAGCCCCGAAAATGCGGCAATTGAGATTGCCCGTTTCTTCAAGCCTGAAGAAATTTTCGACTATGAGCCGCTGACTATGCCGGCTATCTACGCCCCCGACGAGCTTTAAGCGCGTCAGGTCGCTCGCCGGAGCACTCCGGCTTTATTCCATGGCCTTCGGGATCTCAAGCAAATTGCCGGAGTCTTGCAGGCCATGACCTCATTGTGATTAACTCTCTTCATCATTCCCACTCCAATCTCCGGACATTAATGAAATCTACTATATTAGCACTCTCCACAGCCTTGCTTCTCGCCTTTGGCGCTTCCGCACAGAACTATCAGCTCCCCGACCGTCATGCTTCGCAGCACGACCAGTTGCTCGCCAACCAGGGTAATGCCGGTATTTCTGTGGAAAATACGACAAAGTATCTCGAAGAACTCTTCAATGAGGAAGAGGAGCCGGAATTTGACATCTATACCGAGGGTTGGGACAGCAAACTTGTGAATTGCTATGCAGGTGTAGCTGTGCCTCAGACTGCCGATATCGACGTATCGAAATTCGCCATTCCTCACCCCGGCTATATCACTTCGCCCTATGGCTACCGCAAACGTTTCCGCCGTATGCACAAGGGCGTCGATCTCAAGGTGAACATCGGCGACACCATCCGCGCCGCATTTGACGGTCGTGTACGCATCACCAACTTCGAGCGTCGCGGATATGGCTACTATGTTGTAGTTCGTCATACCAACGACCTCGAGACCGTATACGGTCACCTTTCAGGCTTCCTCGTTGAGCCGGGCGCATATGTCAAAGCCGGCGATCCCATCGCCCTTGGTGGTAATACAGGCCGCTCCACCGGCCCGCATCTTCACTTCGAGACCCGCTATATGGGATATGCCATCAATCCCTGCGCCATCTTCGATTTCGCCAATCAGACCACACATACCGATACGTTTACGTTCGACAAGCGTACTTATCAGAATGCCCGCAACTACTCACCTGCGGCAAACAGCGAGTACGCCAAGCAGTATCTGAAAGATAATCCCATCAAGCCTTACAAGGCAACCGCCTCTTCAGGAAATACGTCGAAGAGCTCTTCCGCAAGCTACCGCGTGCGCAAAGGCGACTCTCTCAGCAAAATCGCGTCGCGCAACGGCACCACCGTGGCCAAATTGTGCAAGCTGAACGGTATAAGCACATCTACCAAACTGCAGGTCGGACAGCGCCTGAAACTACGTTAAAACGCCATGTTTAAAAAATTTCTTCTTATCGTAGCCTTTGTGGTGGCTCTCTGCATGCCATCGGCTATGGCTGACGAGCCTTCCGGCGTGTCAAAAGCCGATCTTCTGAAGGTATGTGAGAAAGTTCTCTCCACCCCTGTCTCCGACACAACCAAGGCAGCCACCCTCAGTAGCGTTTTGATTGCCTCTATTTCAGAGACCAAAGATTATTCACTCCTGCTGGGTGATTGGGTGAAGCCGTTCACGTCTGTTGAAAACTCCACCCCCTGGCTTCTTTCCGCCTACATAGCGGCCGATACCAAGTATGGCGTCGAGCATGGCCTCAAAACTTCCGATCTGAGCACCGTCAAAGCCGGATATGAAGGGGCAATCGAGTTCTATAAGGCGAATAAGAAAAATATAAAGGCCTCAAAAGAATTCAAGGCCCTGCTTAAGATGGACTCCGCTCAGCTTGACGAGTACATCGCATCTGTCTATAAACGTTAGTTTATAATCATCCCCCAAACGGTACGGCGCTATAAATTCCACCGCATCGGCTCGAAGATCAAGTTTCGACAAACTGATTAATACAACACAAAAAAGGACGCTCACTCAGAAGCGTCCTTTTATGTGTGAATTGAAGCCGGCTCGAGAGAGCTTGGGCCAGCAGATCTTTTGTATCAGTTGAGCGGAATAAGTGATACGATTGCGCGGTTGGGATCGCTGAATATAATGTTATATTGTGCGGTCTTCAGGTCAACCGACACTGCCACCTTGTAGCCGTCCGACCGACGCGTACCTGTCATCTGGGCTTTGGCATGATTATAGTCTGTTTCGATTGTTGTGATGTCGATTTCGTTGGCAAGACCCAAGTCTTTGTAATTGAACGTTAAGGTGATGGGGTCAAACGACACAACCTTGCATATCTTGCTGTTTTCTCTCACGAGGCCATAGAAGCGTCCGTCATTGGCCAGATTCTCTTTCCATAGCATGATATTGCTGTCATTTCCGTCGTTATCCAGACGACTGAATTTTTTTGTACGCTTGTCGAATATTATGTACCAGCCATATCTATCGTTCGTTTTGATAATCACTTTATCGGATGTCTCATACCAGGAGCTGAGATAAACCTCGCCTAAAATCTCTGGAGACTCTAATTCTAATGGCTCGACGGTGCTTTGACCGTACGATGTTCCGATTGTTATAAGTTTAGGCTCGTGTGACACCTCCAATAGAGCATCTTCAAGTATTACATATGAGGTGCGGTTATACGGGTTATTGATGGTACCGAAGGCGTCGTAGCCTCCATTGGGATAGATGATACCGGCTGTTTCGCCGGTTCGCAAGAGATTGTCGCTCCAGCAGGGTATAAAATAGATTGAAGTGGCTACCACGCCTCCCTTCATTGCGAAAACTTTTGGGTAATCTCCGTATGCTATCGGAGAGCCGTCGGTGCTGAGTTGCTCCCAAGTGCCCTTGTTGTCAGAGAGGGTGATACGGCCTACATACCCAGGAAAATCGGTAGAGGACGTATAGAAACTTGCAAGCAGATGTCCGGCTCCGTCTTCAGTAAATCCCGATCCTATCGGCTCGAAACTTGCGGGATGGTTGGAGGGTCCGATACCTTTGGCGCTGAATACAAGACCGTCGCTTCGGCGGACAATCAGATTGAAGTACTCGTCAGTTGCGTATACTGGGTCGCCGTCGGCATCGTAGTAATCACACGCTACGAACGCAATGTAGTTTTCTGTCAGATTATAAACGTAAGCGGGCGATACCGTCAGATTCGACAGAGATTCCTTTCCGTCTTCATTTACAAAGACTCCCACGGCCGAGAGTTGACCATCGTCGCCAAGTTTGAACATTTTTGCGGTGCTGAAGTCACCATCGGTGGCTCGTGACTGCGCTGGGCTGAGCATTGTGAGGGCTTGGCTGTTGGCGAGGTCAAAACGTGTTATTGTTTTACCCCCCCTAATTCATCTGATTTGCAGGATGTTAAGCAGCTTGCGAGCAAAGCCGCCGCCATCAGGCCGGTTGATAATTTGAAGTTGGTCATAAATTGAGATTGAGATATGGTTTATTCTTACAAAATTACAAAAAAAAACGACAATCTATTTCTCTCCAGAAAAAAATTGGATTAGAGCAAGATAAGTAGTCATAAATCAGGTATAATTAGCTAAAAAACAAGTGTAGACCGCTAAGTAATCTATAATTCGCATGTATCTCGGCAGAGCATTAGTAACTTAGTTTAAGCAAATCGACCTATTCAGCAGTAATAGAGCCGCATGGCCTTGATAAGCAGGGAATGGTGCGGGGTATAAAATTTTCTTTTCCGCGCCGTCGTATTATGACGCGTTTTTTACTACTTTTGCAGCGTCAATAACGCGGAGGTGTTTAACTTACGGCTCCCCCGGGTGTTTATTATCTATAACCATCAACTTACAGAAATGAAAAAGTCAAGCATCTCTCTCCTCGTTATAGCCGCGCTGGCCGCCTCTTTCGCCGCTTGCGACAGTGCCGATAAATATGCGTCAAATTCTATTGCGTTCAACCGGGTCGAGGCTGAGCAGGCCTATCGTCTCGTCGGTTCTGCAGAGGCTTATGAAACAGACGCCGACCTCAGCTACGGATGCAAGGCCGATCTGCTTATGCCCACAGCTCTTTACGGTCAGCCTGTAGAGACGCTTCAGGATTCTATACTGCAGGCGGCTTTCGGTAAATACGGCAGCAATCACTCCGATGTAATCGCTCAGGCCCTGAAGGCTGAGGCTGCCGATCTTGACTATACTTTGGCCGATACGGTGATGCCTGACTCGGTGGTAAGCCAATATCCTAATTTCCTTACCCGTTTCGATGGATTTTCTTCAGTCGAGGGCGACCTGGAGACACTTACACCGAAGATTCTCTCGTATGCCGTGACTTTTTCCAATTATCTTCCTCGGGCTGCACATGGCATGTATGGCACCCGATATATCAACTATGACCTTACTGAAGGCAAGATCATATCTCTGAAAGATCTTTTCACTGCCGAGGGTCTGGCAGCTCTGCCCGATGCCATCCGCACTGCCGCCAAGCAGATGAAGGAAACGATCGGCGTGACTGATATAACCGGCCTCCCCGCTCAGGATAATTTCTATATCACCGCCGGCAGCGAGGTAGTGTTCGCCTATCAGCCTTATGAAGTGGCCTCCTATGCCCAAGGCGAGATACAGATACCCATTCCTGCTTATCTGCTCTATGACTCGCTTACTCCGACGGGATTGCGTATCCTTCTCAACAACTGATAATGAACATTAGCCTTATGTAGGGTGTTTTGCTAAGAGAAGTCTAACAAAACACCCTACAATTATGAATGCTAATCAGAAGGCGGCCGAAGCTGCCGCTAAAATATCGCAGGAGGCTGCACAGGTTTCAGCCAAAGCTGCCGACTATGCTGTAGAAGAACAAGCCAAAGCTGTGAAGGCTGATGCCGCCGCTGAGGTTGCCGATGCCAAGGCCAAGGCTGCGGAGGCTGTGGCTGCCGCCAAAGAAAAGGCTGCCGACATTGCCGCTGCTGCCAAGGATAAGGCCGCCCAGGCTGCCGCCAACATTCAGGACGCCATTGCTCAGCAACAGGAAGATCCGGATTCAACCTATAATCAGGCTAAGGAAAAGGTGAGCGGTATCGCCGACAAGGTTCGCGACGTGACTGCAAATCTTGTTGACAAGGGCGCTGATCTGCTCGATTCTCTGGCCGATAAGGCCCATGGCTTAGCCGATAAGATGGACAAGTAAATAAGACACATATAGACAAGGCTCCGCAGCTGATCAGCCAGCTTGCGGAGCCTTGATTAATAGGGTCTCTGTCGTCAGATAGAGGTTTTTATAGTTGTCACACTGCCGTCGGCATGTGTGCGCTTGACTATGTATATACCCTTGGCTGGCTGCGTTACTTCGCGGCCTGAAAGATCGTAGTATGTGCGGGCAACAACCGGGCTCGGGTTAGTGAGGATAGATTCAAGGCCGGCGGCTTCGTCTACGATGTCGGAAACGGCCATAGCATCGAGCGCATAGTTGTAGATGCGGAGATCGTCAAGGTATCCGACGAAGAAATTATCACTGGCATTGGCGTTGCAGGCAATGTAGTTTACGGTCGGCTTGATGGCTGACAATGTCACTTCGGGAGAGAGGAGGGCAGAGCCAACCGCCACACCGTCGACATACAGCGTCATTTCGTCCTCTCCGATTGTAGCCGCAAGGTGATGCCATTCCTTATCAAGAACCTCGCCCTCGACATTTAGGATGGCCCCTTTGTTTGAAGCGCTAAGAACCGGTTTCCCATCAATGGTGAAGCTGAGGCTGAGACCGCACGCCTCGCCATTGTTGAAATTGAAGATATATTGCGTCTGGCTGGCAGCTCCGCGACGAGCCCATGCAGCTACCGACAACTCACGGTTACGGGCAATTGAGGTGGGGAGCTGGAGGAAATTGCCATTACCTCTGAGGCGGAGCGATTTTTCTGATTGCAGGCAGCCCGTACCGTAGGTATTGGCCGTGCCGTCGGCATCGAGGTGATTGCCGCTCATATCGGCATGACTGTTTTCAAAGGTGTAGTGGGCAATGAGCGCGGGGGTGCCGGTGAAGCTGCCTGATGCAGATGATGTGCATGCCGACCGGTTGAGCGACTTATCTACCGCGCTTATTTTGTATAGGTATTCAACGCCGGCTATACCGGAGTTGTCGAGGAATGAACACCCTGCAACATCGCGCGCTATAGTGTTGTATATGCCGTCAGATGCCTTGGCTCTGAGAATGGTGTAAGCAGCCACATCTTCCGATGCAGAAGGTGTCCATTCGAGCTGTACGCTCGCAATGCCGCTTGTTGCGGTAAGACCTGCGGGCGCGTCAGGGGCTACCGTCTCGCATGGAGCTCCTTCGGGCAGCAGACGCCAGCGTTGCCGCGGGCTGTCGGAGTATTCTGCCTGACGTACGGCGATGCCGTCGGCCTGGCTATCCTCCCATACCTCGAGGCAGAGATTGCTGTGGCGGCTCAGGATGTGAAAATAACCGTCGCCGTCATATTTTAAATACCATTGTTCGTTTGCCCCGGTCGCACCGTTGAAGAGGATGATGCCGCCTCCGGCGTCAAGCGACCAGTTGAGGACGTCGAGTTTCATTTCCGGAGCGCTGGCCAAAGAGATGGTATAATAACTGAAGTCGCCTCCTATGGTGGTAGGAACGGGCTTTACATCCCAGAGTTGGCTTCCGTCGCCTGAAAGAGTTTTCTGCACCAGTGGGGTGAGGTCGGCCGTGCCCCCGTCGGGTGTGAGCACCTTAAGGCTGTGTTGGTTCATGATGGCGTAGCGGCCGTCGGTGAGCGGGCGTACGTCTTCTCCGAAGCTGATGTCGACCACACACTCTGCGTTGGTCTGTCCGTCCTGATAGCCATATCCTCCGGGGAGGTTTACAAGATACTCCCGGCTGGGGCCCTGTCCGTCGTAGTATACTTCTTCTCCGGTCGACACGAAGCGGAACGAGGATGGCTGAGCCTGCCGCTCTGATGTGCCGCAGAAAGCCTGGATTTTACCGGAGGGCGAACGGTAGACCGAGGCGGCAGTCCAAGCCGGCCGGTTTTCGGCGTAGGCGAGCCGTTCTCCAAAGCTGGCGCGGCAGAATTCACCGCGGGCATATTCGGCTGTACCCCACCAGATGCCTGTCTGCATGCCGTATTCAACCCCGACCATAGCCTCCATTACATTGTGGAGCTCGTCGGCTGTGGCATAGCGGCCATCTTCGCGTACGTGGGTGAAGAAGTCGGCATAGTGGTCGAAGTCTCCTGCAAGCTGGTGTGTGTTGCCTTCGTCGAGATACTCTTTGAGATAGTCATACCAGGGGGCTGCCTCGTCGCAATTCAGAGTGTTGCCGCCGCTGAGCCTTATCTCACCGTCGCTGAAGTGAGGGTACTCGGTCTTGAGCAAGCGTGCTATAGCAAGGAAGTCATCTTTTGAGCCTTGGTTATTGTATACGTAATCGGGTTCGTTGAGTGGAGATGCCGACACTACGTTCCATCCTTTATCCGCACACGATTTCATTGTGGCGTAGATGAGGTTGGCGTATGCGCGGCAGGCCACCGTGTCGGTGGCCGGATTGGAGTAACGGGTATCGTATACATCGGCAGGGGCGTCGTTGTTGAGGGCGATGTCGACTCCTCCCTCGCCTTTTATGAGGCTCACCAGCCGCAGGCGTTCGCGAAGATTGGCTTCCAATGTCGGTGTGAGCGCTGTAGAGTCGGCCACCATCTCCCATGGCTGGAAAGAAACCCTTGCCACGCCTATGTTGTCGGCTCCGATATAAGAGACACCCCGGCGCATGTTGTCCTCGCTGGGCCAAGCTGTGTCGAGGCCCCAGAGTATCGGGAGGCTGGTGCCTGTGCTGTCGGTGTTGAAGAATAAAGTTCGGTCGGCGGGTGAGAGGGCCTGGAAGGTTGTCTGGAACTGCGCTTTGACATTCTGCGGTATTCCAGTGCCTAATAAGGCGATTGCGCAGATAAGTGCGTTTTTCATGAATTTAGGTCAGGATAGAATATAAAGACGCACCGCATCACTATGGTCGGGCACGTGTGATGCGGTGCGGTAGGTTACTGGATTATTTCTTCACGAGAGCCTCGGTGTCGCGGGCGATCATGAGTTCTTCGTCGGTGGGGATTACGCAAACTTTTACGCGTGAGCCGGCGGCAGAGATGACGGCCTCGGTGCCGCGGGTGGCCGCGTTGACGTCTTTGTCGAGTTCAACACCCATGAAGCCGAGGGTGGCGCAAACGTCGGCACGGAGTTTGGCCTGGTTTTCGCCAACACCGCCGGTGAAGACGATGATGTCGGCACCGCCCATTTCGGCTGCATATGCACCGATATATTTGGTGATACGGAGCTCATACATGTCAAGAGCGAGTTTTGCTCGTTCGTTTCCGGCTTCGATGGCAGCATCAATCTCGCGCATGTCGTTGCTGATGCCGCTGATGCCGAGCACACCACTTTCTTTGTTGATTACGGTCTGGAGCTGGTCGGGGGTGAGGTGGTGCTTGTTCATGATGTAGATGAGGGCGCCGGGATCAACGTCGCCTACGCGTGTGCCCATCATGAGGCCTTCAACGGGGGTGAGGCCCATCGAGGTGTCTACACATTTTCCGCCAACGATGGCAGCCATAGAGCCGCCGTTGCCGATATGGCAAGTGATGATGCGTTGTTTGGTGATGTCTACGCCGAGGAATTTGCATACACGCTCGCTTACATAGCGGTGGCTGGTGCCGTGGAAGCCGTAGCGGCGTACGCCGTCCTCGGTGTAATATTTGTAGGGGAGGGCGTACATGTATGCCTTGGCAGGCATAGTCTGGTGGAAGGCTGTGTCGAACACACCTACCTGGGGCACGTTGGGCATCAGAGCCGTGATTGCCTCGACGCCTGTCATGTTGGCAGGGTTGTGGAGGGGGGCCAGATCATAGCATTCGCGTACTTTGGCCTTGACGTCATCGTCGATGAGCACACTCTGGCTGAATTTTTCGCCGCCGTGCACGAGACGGTGACCAACGGCTTCAATTTCGTCGAAGCTCTTTATGCAGCCTTCCTTGGCGTCGGTGAGGTTGGCGAGGATGGCTTTGATGGCATCCTTATGGTCGATAAGACCGAGCTCCACTACTTCTTTCGAGCCGTCGGCGCGCTTGAATTTGAGGAATCCGCCAGGAAGGCCGATTTTTTCAACGCCGCCTTCTGCCAGTGTGTCGGCATGCTCGCCTTCAAGGTCAATAAGCTTATATTTTACCGAGCTGCTGCCGGAATTAAGTACGAGGATTTTCATTGGTTCAGATGTTTTTAAGGCCGATAGCCTGGTTGCAGGTTATGATGATTGTCTTGTAGATGTCTTCGGGGAAGCAGCCGCGTGAGAGGTCGTTGACGGGGGCTGCGAGGCCTTGAAGAACCGGGCCTACTGCCTGTACGCCGCCGAGACGCTGTACGAGTTTATAGGCGATGTTGCCTACTTCAAGGTTGGGGAACACAAGCACGTTGGCGCGTCCGCTCAGAGGGCTGTTGGGGGCCTTGCTTGAAGCTACCGAGGGAACTATTGCTGCGTCGGCCTGGAGCTCGCCGTCGAGGATGAGGTCGGGAGCGAGTTTGTGAGCAATCTCGGTGGCCTCGATGACCTTGTCGACGTTGGGGCTTTTTGCTGAGCCTTTGGTCGAGAAGGAGAGGAGGGCGACGCGAGGCTCGATGCCTGCGATGTCGCGGGCGGTGCGGGCGGCAGATACGGCGATCTGGGCGAGCTCGGGGGCGGTAGGATCGGGAACCACTGCGCAGTCTGCGAAGATGAGGATTCCGTCGGTGCCGAATTTCGAATCCTTCGGCAGTAGCATTACAAATGCACCGGATACGACGCTGATGCCGGGCTCAGTCTTGATTACCTGGAAGGCTGCGCGGAGAACATTGCCGGTGGTGTTCATGGCTCCGGCCACCTGGCCGTCGGCGTCGCCGGCCTTGACCATAAGGCAACCGAGATAGAGGGGGTTGGCTGTGGTGAGACGGGCTTCTTCCATTGTGATGCCTTTCGACTTGCGGAGCTCATAGAAAAGAGGCGCATAGCGGTCGATGACCTTTTCGTCGGCAGGGTCGACGATGGTGGCGCGGTCGAGGTGTGTGAGTTTGAGCTCGGCGGCCATGTTATGGATGTCGTCGGGGCTTCCGATGAGTATGATGTCGGCCAGTTCATCTGCGATGATACGGTCGGCTGCGGTGAGGGTACGGGGTTCAAGACCTTCGGGAAGCACTATGCGCTGACGGTGCTCATGTGCTTTGCGGGTGAGTTTTTCAAAAAGTTCCATTGTCTTGCTGTTGCAAATGTGTTTTATGATGCAAAGTTAGCTATTTTTGGGCTATCGGCGGATGCTTCGGACCGCATTTTTTAATTGTCAGGACAAACAATAATCGGGCGTCGGATGTTAGATAGTAAACGCCCCTGCGAGGGGCGTGGATAATGTTTCAACTGATTAAACTATACTCAAATGCCCAGCTTAAAGACAGACAAACGTAACCGCGCCAGCGTATGGGTTGCCATCGGCGCGATATTCCTGATTATTCTCCTTATACTTTGGCTCACTTTCGCCGATTTGACCGGTAATACCGATGTGGCAGCCTTCCTGGCTCCGTATATCGTCAACAGCCCTGTGAGCTGATATAATCTCCTCTAAATAGTTTTAGATTATGAATGAACTTATTGCCATAACTCCCGAGCGCATCGGCTGGATAATATGGGCCGTATGGGTCGTGGTCGGCATTGTGGCGGCTCTCGTGGCTGCACGTTGCACAGGCCCCCGCACCTTCCTCTTCGATCTTATAATCGGGGTTGTCGCAGCCGTCCTTGGCGGCTATCTCAGCACTTGTTTCATCGGCGGAGGCCCCGTACAGCTTTTCCTCCTCTCGGTGCTTGGATCAGCATTTTTCGCAGCTGCCGCCCTGTGGATTACCGCTGCGCTGATCTCCCATTTCCGCAAGTCGGACGGGCTTTGATCAACCCTCCTGCATTTATTTGACTGTAATTGTGTGTTATAATATATAAAGAGTGCGCCGTCCGGTGAGGATGGCGCACTCTGTGCATTTTCTGCCGCTTCGATTATTTTTTGAAGTAACGGTTGAAGAGGCCCTGGAAGCCGCGGCCGTGGCGAGCTTCGTCTTTAGCCATTTCGTGTACGGTGTCATGGATGGCGTCGAGACCGAGTTCTTTAGCACGGCGTGCGATGCGCATCTTGTCTTCGTTAGCACCAGCTTCAGCAGCCATACGCTTTTCGAGGTTTGTACGGGTATCCCATACGCATTCGCCGAGGAGCTCAGCAAATTTTGCAGCGTGCTCAGCTTCTTCGAATGCATAGCGCTTGAAGGCCTCTGCGATTTCGGGATAGCCTTCGCGGTCGGCCTGACGGCTCATTGCGAGGTACATGCCAACTTCACCGCACTCGCCGTTGAAGTGAGCGGTAAGGTCTTTG
Organism: uncultured Muribaculaceae bacterium; assembly: GCA_910586595.1. GTDB lineage: Bacteria > Bacteroidota > Bacteroidia > Bacteroidales > Muribaculaceae > CAG-873. The sequence continues at coordinate 24,014 of CAJUJB010000010.1, forward strand.
ATCATTTCCTCGTCGCAGTCTTTGGCTACGCCGATTTCGTGCTCAGTAACGAATGTAAGCTCGGCTTCGGGGTCGAGTTCATTGAATTTGCTGCGGGGTGCGCCGCAGATAGGGCACTTTTCGGGAGCTTCGTCACCTTCGTGAACATAGCCGCATACGGTGCAGATGAATTTCTTTTTCATATAAGTGAAATTTACGGAGTGTCGTTTATGTCAGTTTATGTTGTGTAGTGAATCAGGCAATGATACCGTGCTTGCGGAAAATCTTGGTGATCTTCTCAAGGGCTTCCTCAACCTGGGCGGGAGTGTGTGTGGCCATAAGGCTGAAGCGGATGAGGGTATCCTGAGGTGCTACAGCAGGCGATACAACGGGGTTGACGAAGATTCCTTCTTCGAGCAGCTCGCTGGTGATTGCGAATGTCTTGAAGTTGTCGCGGATATAGAGGGGGATGATCGGAGTTGATGTGTTGCCGATTTCAAAGCCGCGGCTGCGGAAGCCTTCGAGAGCCTGGTTGGTGAGCTTCCAGAGATTTTCCTGGCGCTCGGGTTCTTCGATCATGAGGTCGATAGCCTTGAGGGCTGCTGCCGTTGAGGCCGGAGTGATGCTCGCTGTAAAGATATATGAGCGAGAGTGGTGGCGGAGGAAGTTGGTAATCTCCTTGTCGGTGGCGATGAAGCCGCCCAGAGAGGCAAACGACTTGGAGAATGTACCCATGATGAGATCCACGTCATCGCTTACGCCGAAGTGGTTGCAGACGCCGCGACCACCTTCACCGAAGACACCGATAGAGTGAGCTTCGTCAACCATGACGGTTGCATTATATTTCTTTGCAAGCTCGGTGATGGCGGGGAGGTTTGCCACATCGCCTTCCATCGAGAACACACCGTCGGTGACGATGAGCTTGATTTTGTCGGGCGCACATTTCTGGAGCTGTTTTTCGAGCGACTCCATGTCGTTGTGCTTATATTTGAGCGATTGGCTGAACGACAGACGACGGCCTTCGATGATGGATGCGTGATCTTGCTCATCCCAGAGGATATAGTCTTCGCGACCGGTGAGAGTCGACACAACGCCGAGGTTTACACCGAAGCCTGTGGAGTAGATCATCACATCTTCCTTGCCGATATATTCGGCGATGCGTGCCTCGAGTTTCTTGTGGAGGTCGAGTGTGCCGTTGAGGAAGGGAGAGCCGGCACATCCGGTGCCGTATTTCTTGATGGCTTCGATTGCAGCCTCTTTGATGCGGGGGTCATTGACAAGACCTGTGTAGCAGTTGGATCCGAACATCAGCACGCGGCGACCATTGATGGTTACTTCGGGATCCTGCTCCGACGATATGGCGCGGAAGTAAGGATAGATCCCGGCAGCTTTGGCTTCCTGGGGTGCGGTATATTTGGAAAGCTTTGCCTGTAGTGGTTTCATAGTTTACGGATAACGATTGGAAATAAACTATCTGAGCGGTTGCGCAGCCCCAGTCTGGACTGCCCTCTCGAGTCAGGCTGCAAAGTTACTAAAAAAATCTTAATGCGTTTAGCTCCGTTGGCTTTTTTTAAGGATAGAGCCGGGCTTGCTGTAGATATACATGGAAGAGCCTAACGGATTATGATTTTTTCTGCGTCAGGCCCCACACGCTTTATATAGAAGCCGGGTGTAAGCCGGTCAGGCTGCACTTGCCGTCCTTGCAGGGTGTGGTAAGTGGCTGTCTGTTCGATGTAGGTTTCCATGGGCAATGAGGAGAATTGCTCTATGTTTGCATCGGGCCCGAAAAGCGACCGATAGGCATTTGCAGAGCCTTCCGGCACCCGGATTCTGACAGATGAGGGCATTCTCACCGCGCCTCCTTCGTCACTCGGAACGGGTGGTACAGAACCCCGGAATTCTATCAGGTCGGTTTTGATGTCGAGGAATGCCTGAGGATGTATCTCAGCCAGGGATGCCGGCAATGACAAGAATGGCAGTTCGGTGCTGTTGAATGCCCGGTCGCCTAACTTTATCACTCCTTCGGGCACGTAGAGCGACGAGGATGAAGTTGCGTACGCCATCCATCTTTCCGATATTTCGCCTTCGGGGGCATCGCTGATGGATTCGGTGTCTATGCGCCATTGTAAATCGAAGTCGAGGTCGTAGAAGGTCATTATATCCTCGAAATTGGTGCATGAAGGCGGTAGGGTGACTTGCTTTATTCCCACAGGCATGCGGCCGCCAAGAGACTCTACCCCGTCGGGAACGTTGAATACCTCGATACCGGTGCCGTAGAGGCTTATGGGTATGCGCTTCACTCCTTCGGCGAAACTGATTGTCTTGAGGTCCGGGCAACTTTGGCGATCGGAGATGAAGCCGCTCTGGAAAGGCTGAGTGGCCGGATGCCCGTCCATAAACCCTGCGTGGAACGCGATAGATTTTATCTTGGTTCCCGCCAGAGCCCCGTTGCCGAGCCAGACGAGATTCTCGCCGACGGGGAAATCGGTCACGCCCTGGCACCCCTTGAACGCGTCGGTTCCTACACTTTCGAGCTGGTTGAGAGATGAGAAACCGAAGCGCCCGGTGTTGCCGTCAAACGCATAATCGCCGATGATGCGTATTTTGGAGGGGAATTTTTCTATGCCGAGCACACCATTGCGGGCGAATGCCGATTCTCCGATCTCGATGGTGTTGTCGGGTAATTGGCATTCTTCAAGGGCGGTGGATATTACAAATGCCTTAGCCGAGACAGTAAGTGGCAGATCTGGGTCTCGTTCTTCAAAAGTGACTCTGCGCAGTTTGGCTGCCATTATCTCAGGTATCCGCCTTACTTTGGGGCCTACAGCCATTCGGGTTGCCGATTCGAATGTGAGCGACCCTTTGAGGTTGATGGAGTTGAGAAATACTGATGAAATGCCTGAGCAATGCAGGAAGGCCTCGCCGCCCACGGCTTCGAGGTTTTCCGGGAAAGTGAATTCTGTAAGGCTTGTGCAATATGTGAAGGCCTCCGAACCGATATCGCGGAGGCTCTCCGGTATATAGTCCAGCCAAAGTGAGCTGCAATTGGCGAAGGCTCTTGACCCGATAGTCTCTAAGCCCTCACTCCAGGTCACGGATGAGAGGGCCGAGCAGCTCTCGAAGGCACTCGCGCCGATGGTGCTCACACTCGATGGAATAGTGACATCTGTCAGCGTGCGCTTGCTCCGGAAGATTTCTCCCGCTAATGCGAGTGTGCCGTCTTTGATAATGACGTCCTTGTAATCACCGGTAGAGGAGTAGGCTGTTTTACCGAGATAAACCACTCCATAACTGTCGGCATGGCTGTTGTTTTTCAACCATGGGGTGCCTTCGAATGAGCGTTGACCGATATAAGCGACTGTCTCTGGCAGATTGACTGCGCTTAACTGCGAGCAGCCTGAGAAGGCAAATTCACCTACTGAGACGAGGCCCGGGGCGAACTTTACTTCTGTAATTGCAGTATTCTGAGCCACGTAGGCAGGAATGGCCGTGAGCTTGCTCATATCGACGACACCACTTAGCTTGCTGTTGTCGAACGCATATTCGCCAAGGTACTCGATGGCGGAGAGGTCGATAGAGTTTATGCCGCATCTCCGGAAGGCCCCTTCGTCGATATGCCGTGGCGCAGCGGACAGACCGACAGTCGCAGGACAAGAGTAAAATGCCTGGATGCCGATGGAGTCGACTGAGGCAGGAATGACAAGCGTCTTCATTGATGTGGCTCCCCCGAAGGCGCCACCTCCGACAAACCGCGGGCCTTCCGGCACGATGACTTCTTCGATTGTGGTATTGTTGGAGAATATATTCTCGCCGATGGATGGCAGCTGTGGTAAGACAACTTTATGATAGGCCCCCGTCTTGCAGAATGCTCCGGCATAATCGGCGCTGTAGTGATTGATGTTGAGTACCGCGGCCCCGAGAGAGTTTTCTCCCACGGTTTCTTCGATGTGAGGAGTATCGGAAATATAGTAATTGTAATAAATGTAAGTATTGGACGCATTCGTGCCGCCGTAAAGTGTGGCATAGCATTCTTCTCCGGCAACCAATGTAGTGGCTGAAAGGTCAAGAGTCTGCACGGAAGCCAGCTGGCCGGTTGCCTCGCGGAGTAAAATCAGGTCATCGGCATTGAGAGGCCCGGCGATTTTGAGAGATGTGATGCGCGATTGATCCACGCGGTCGAGTTCCCGGGCAAGCGTTCCAGCTTCAGTCAGAGTAAGCGATATGTCGCCATTTCCAGCCGCGGCAATCAACGGAAGGCTGGCAGAGAGAATGACGGTTAGTAATTTACTTGTGTTCATGGTGCTCGGATAAAGGTGATGTCGACAAAGATAAGGTAAATGCGTGGAATGGACAACTGGTTAACGATTGTTAACTTGCAAGTCGAAGGCTTCGATGGTCAATCACCTCCAAAAACGATTGGGATGAAAAGAATTTGCTCAATTTCACAATTTTTTGTACCTTTGCCGTCGCTTTTCAATTCATTATAATTTAAGTCCCATACCCGTTCAACGTATATGAAAAAGAAATTGCTTAAGGCGTTGGCAAACTCGTCTCTTGTCCGCAACTTTGTGGCCAAGCCTTCGCCTAAGTGGATGGTGCTGTTGGCTGATCTGATACTTATCACGTTCAGTTGCGCGCTTACGCTCACGTTTGGAGCACATACCAATCATGGAGAGGGTTTCCTGTTTACTCCGTTTGCAAAGGCTTGCTTTGAATTTATTACCTATGCTGTGCTTGCGCTTGTGCTTGGCACGAGCCGTTACATTATCCGCCTTTCGGTGATCGAAGATACCTATCGTCTGGTTCTTCTTATCCTGTCGGCGTCGGCTGTCCTGAGCCTTGTTTCCCTGTGCACATATTTTATCGGAGGCTTCTTCTATTTCAGCTTCTGGAATATATTTGTTGTGGGCGTGATGTCGTTCTCGCTCATGCTGCTGATGCGTCTGTCGATCAAGTATCTTTATTTGCTGCTGTCAGGCATCTCGCAGACCAAGACCCGTGTCATCGTGCTCGGATCTGCCATCAACTCTTTCTTCCTCGCTTCAGCGCTTAAGAGTGAGTTTGAAGGCCGCTTTGACCCGGTAGCCTTGCTCAGTCTGTCACCCCGCAATATCGACAGCACGGTCAATGGTATTCCGGTCGTGCCCTTCGATGCCGACACTGTACCTGAGATATTCGAGTACTATAAATGCGATACTCTCCTTTTCCTCTCGACCCAGCTCGAACTGATGCGCAGCGGCACAGCCGACGTATTCCTGCGCAACCATATCAAGCTCCTCATGCTTAATCAGGTCGAGGAGTTCGATGTGAACAGCAAGTCGATGCCTGCGCTGTCGACACACGTACACAATATCCGTATCGAAGACCTGCTTGGCCGCGAACCTATCCGCACCGAGAACCCCACTATCCGTAGCGTCATCCGCGGTCAGACCGTGATGATTACCGGCGCCGCCGGTTCGATCGGTAGTGAGATTGTACGTCAGGTAGCCGCCCTGGATGCGAGCGACATCGTCCTCCTCGATCAGGCTGAGACCCCTATGCATGAGATGCAGCTCGAGCTCGAGGCTACCTTCCCCGATATGAAGATTCATCTGTTTATCGGCGACGTGGCCAACCGTGAGCGTATGGAGCATGCGTTCCAGAAATACCGTCCTCGCTACGTATTCCACGCGGCCGCTTACAAGCATGTGCCGATGATGGAGCGCAATCCGGCCGAAGCCGTCATGACCAATGTGTTCGGCACAAAGAATATGGCCGATCTTTCGGTTAAATATGGCGTTGAGAAATTTGTGATGATTTCTACCGACAAGGCCGTGAACCCCACCAACGTGATGGGCGCCTCTAAGCGAATCGCCGAGATATATGTGCAGAGTCTCTTCTTCCATCAGCGTACTCAGGTTGACCGCGTGTCGACCCGCTTCATCACCACCCGTTTCGGCAACGTGCTCGGCTCCAACGGCTCGGTAATACCTCTTTTCCGCAAACAGATCGAGCAAGGTGGCCCTGTGACCATCACTCACCGCAATATTATCCGTTACTTCATGACTATCCCCGAGGCATGTTCGCTGGTGCTTGAGGCAGGATGTATGGGCCATGGTGGTGAGATATTCATATTCGATATGGGCCAGCCCGTGAAAATCTGGGATCTCGCCGTGCGCATGATTTCTCTTTCGGGCTTGCGCGCCGGTGAGGACATCGAGATTATCGAGACAGGCCTCCGCCCCGGTGAGAAACTCTACGAAGAGTTGCTCAACGAGAAAGAACGCACGATTGCCACCCACCACAAGAAGATTATGATCGCACGCGTGCGTACATATGACTATAAAGACGTACAGGAGCATGTGGCTCGCCTTGAGGCTGCCGTACATGCAGGTGCCGGCCACGACATCGTTGCGGAGATGAAGCATATGGTGCCCGAGTTCAAGTCGAATAATTCGATCTGGCAGCAGGTCGATACCGAGATCAAGGATGCTCACAACGACTCTGACGATATGCACGAAATCGAAGTAAACCCCGAAGCGTTCGCTTCGGCGTCTAATATCCGCAATTAAGATATGAAGAAATTTATTACAACTGTCTTGCTCGCGCTTGTGGTTAGCGCATCTTCTTACGCATTCGACATCAAGGATCTCTTTGGTGGAAAAGAGACTACTGAGACCGAAAGCACATCAGGATCTGATAATGGTTCGTCGGGTATTCTCGGCGCCATCGGCAGCTTTGTCAACAGCGTCACCGCCAACAGCAATTTCTCTGTCGACGACCTCGTAGGCACCTGGAACTATACCTCGCCTGCAGTGACCTTCGACAGCGAGAACGCCCTCAAGAATGTAGGCGGAGCCGCAGCTGCCACGGCAGTTGAGTCGAAGCTCGAGCCGTACTATACACGCCTTGGTTTTGACAAGACCAGCCTCGTGGTCGATGCTGACCATAATTTCACTCTTAAGATGGGTCTGCTCACACTCAAGGGCACCATTGAGAAAGATGATGAAGGTATGGTGTTCAGCTTCAGCGCCTTTGGTAAGGTTAGCCTCGGGCAGGTTCGTGCCAATGCCACCAAGTCGGGCTCTACGCTCAATCTTACCTTCGATGCCACCAAGATGGTGCAGCTTCTCACCAAGGTGTCGAGCGTGCTCAACAGTACTGCGCTTAACACCCTCACCACCCTGCTGAATTCATACGACGGTATTTACATGGGCTTCAAGCTGAAAAAAGCCTGAGCCTTACAAGAATAAATAAAATAAGCCGCGCGGTCTTTGACAATGTCAAAGGCCGCGCGGCTCATTATTATTCATTGTTCATTATTCATTATTATGTGTTCTCTGAGCTCAAGTGTGTTGCCGTCGAATACGGCGTAGGTCGAGAGGTCAATCCAGTTGCCGAGTATGATAAGGCGACATCGGTCGTTGATAGGCTCGTCAAGCGGAACGTGGTGATGTCCGATGATGATATAGCGCAGATCATGATCGTCGGACGACAACTTGCGGGCAAAGACCTCTACGGCTGTGCGGGCTTTCGGGGTGAATTCCGGCAGGTTGGTCTTGCGGCTATGAGAACTCCAGCCATGGGCGAAGGGTAGTGTCCAGCGCGGGTGCAGCCCGGCGTAAAGTTTCTGGCATACCTTGTTGTGAAAAATACTGCGTAAGATTGTATACGATCTTGGCTGGCGTCCGAAGGTGTCGCCGTGGCCAAGGAAGAAATGTACGCCATCTATTTCCACAGGCACGCCACCGGCGTCGGTGTCGACTATGCGTATGCCTATCTCGTCGCGCAGGTAGTCGAAGAGCCATATGTCATGGTTGCCTATAAACCATACGATCTCCACGCCGCTGTCGGCAAGGCGCGCCAGTTCGCCAAAGAACCGTACATGCCCTCTTGGCACCACTGTACGGTATTCAAACCAGTAGTCGAGTATGTCGCCAAGCAGATAAATGGCCTTTGCGTTGGGGCCGATGGAGCGTAGAAATTTCACCACGCGCATCTCATGTGCGCGGGGATCGGCGATATAGCTCGCCCCGAGATGCACGTCGCTCAGAAAATATGTGAGCGTACGCTCCGGCTGGGATGTCATAGCAGACCCAGCTCGAGTTTGGCTTCCTCGCTCATCATGTCCTGGTTCCATTCCGGCTCGAACACGATGTTGACCGTGACTGATTTGACTCCTTCAACACTCTCGAGCTTCATGCGCACGTCTTCAAGAATGAAGTCGGCCATCGGGCAGTTGGGGGCGGTAAGTGTCATGTCCACGGTCAGGTCGCCGGCATCTGTGAGGTCGATGCGGTAGACAAGACCGAGAGAATATATATCGACGGGTATTTCCGGGTCGTAGACGGTGCGGAGCATCTCTACAACCTTTTCTTCTATTTTGAGGCGTTCTTCTGCGTTCATAATGAGCAAAATTACGAAAAAAATCATGTTTCGTTACCGATTTCTCCACTAAAAATTGTAATTTTGCACCCGCGGTGAGTCCATGAGCCGCCGTAAAACGCTGTACTTCAACAAAACCCACAGATATGAAAAAACTTCAAGTACTTTTACTCGCAATTGCCGCCATTGCCGTCTCGGCCCTTCCGGCAGCCGCGCAGTTCCGATTCGGCCCTCGTGTCGGTGTGGCGGTCAACTCGATGCGTCTTAACAAAGACGTGTTCAACAACGACAATCGTGCCGGCTTTACCGGTGGTCTGCAGGCAGAGTTTACTATTCCGGTGGTGAATCTCGCGTTTGACCTCTCGGTGATGTATGTTCATCGCGTAAGCGACAGCAATGCAATCGGCACCGGTGCGAATGCCGACGACAACGCACTTCTGGAAGCCGATAACTTCAAGAAACGTGACTATATCGAGATTCCTCTCAATTTCAAATATAAAATCGGCCTGCCGATCGTAGGTAAGATTGTATCGCCCTATATCTTCACCGGCCCCAGCTTCGCCTTCCTTGCCTCAAAGCGCGACATTACCGCTGCTTACCAGAACAAGGCATTCGACGTGGCATGGAACTTCGGTGTGGGCCTCCAGCTCTTCACTCACCTCCAGGTCGGCGCTTCGTATGGTCTCGGTATTACCAAGACTGTTGAGAAGCTCAACGTAGCCGGCATCACTTCCGGCACCCCCATCGAGGGCAAAAACAACTATTGGACTATTACAGCCGCTTGGCTTTTCTAATTTAATCCAAAACTCAAGAAATTGCAATGAGACTAATTATTGAACCTGATTACGATCGCCTCTCCCGTTGGGCAGGCAACTATGTTGCAGCCCGTATCAACGAAGCCAACCCCACTCCCGAGCACCCCTTCGTACTCGGTTGCCCCACCGGCAGCTCGCCTCTGGGCATGTACCGTCGTCTGATCGAGCTTTACAAAGAAGGTAAAGTGTCGTTCAAGAATGTTGTCACTTTCAACATGGACGAGTATGTTGGCCTTCCCGAAGACCACCCCGAGAGCTATCACAGCTTCATGTGGAACAACTTCTTCAGCCATATCGACATACCCAAGGAAAACGTAAATATTCTCAATGGCAACGCGGCTGATCTCGCTGCTGAATGTGCCCGCTTCGAAGACAAGATCAAGCAGTACGGTGGCATCGACCTCTTCATGGGTGGCGTAGGCCCCGACGGTCATATCGCGTTCAACGAACCCGGATCTTCGCTCACCTCACGCACTCGTGTGAAGACCCTCACTACCGACACAATCATCGCCAACTCCCGTTTCTTCGAGGGTAATGTTGACCTCGTGCCCAAGACAGCCCTCACCGTAGGTGTAGGCACAGTCATGGCTGCCCGCAGCGTAATGCTTATGGTCAACGGTCACAACAAGGCCCGCGCACTCCGTCACGGTGTTGAGGGAGGTATCTCGCAGATGTGGACTATTTCTGCCCTGCAGATGCACCCGAAGGCAATCATCGTCGCCGACGATGCAGCTTGCGCCGAACTTACCGTAGGCACCTACCGTTACTTCCTCGACATCGAGAAAGATAATCTTGACCCCGATACTCAGCTTTAAAGATTATAATTGAGAATATGAGACATAAAAGATGACGGACTCTCTGACTCCGCATCTTTTATGTCTCATTTTTTTATCTACACAATTCTATAGCACACGATGGAGCTCATCAACGCCATCAACGATTTTCTCTGGACTTATGTCCTCATAGCCGTCCTGCTTGGGGCAGGAATTTATTTCACTGTGCGCACACGCGGCGTGCAGTTTACGTATGTAGGCGAGATGCTGCGCTTGCTCGCCACCTCCGGTCGGCGCCACGACACACGTCGCGATCAACGGTTGCCGCATTCGCGGTCGATAAGTTCGTTTCAGGCATTCGCGGTGTCACTGGCAAGCCGTGTCGGCACTGGCAATATAGCCGGAGTAGCCATAGCCATCGCCATGGGTGGCCCGGGTGCCGTATTCTGGATGTGGGTGGTGGCTATCGTTGGCTCAGCTAACGCCTTTGTGGAGTCGACGCTGGCACAGTTGTTTAAAGTTCACGGTGAGCATTCCTATCGTGGAGGCCCAGCCTACTATATTCTTAAAGGTATAGGCAGCCGATGGTATGCCGTAACCTTCGCAGTGCTGATTACCATCACTTTCGGACTCGCCTTTAATTCAGTCCAGGCAAACACTATTGCCATAGCCATGCGCGGAACATTCGGAATCGATCCGATCTGGACCGCAGCCGTCTGCACGATATTCACTCTGGTAATCATCTTCGGCGGCATCCAGCGCATTGCGCGCTTCAACGAGTTGCTGGTGCCTGTAATGGCTATTTTTTACATTGTGCTCGCCCTGTATGTGGTGGTTACGCGCATCACATATTTCCCCCATGTGCTGTCGCTTATATTTGAGAACGCATTCGGTCTTGATCAGGCTATGGGCGGTGGCGTAGGTATGGCCATGATAATGGGTGTGAAGCGTGGCCTGTTCAGCAATGAGGCTGGCGAAGGCTCTACGCCTAATGCTGCCGCTACGGCTGCCGTCACTCATCCGGTGAAGCAGGGCCTTATCCAGACCCTCGGAGTGTATGCCGACACTTTGCTGGTCTGCACAGCCACGGCATTCATCATTCTTTGCAGCGGTGTGTTCGACAGCGGTCTGACCGGAATTGAACTGACTCAGGCGGCTCTTGAGAATGAGGTGGGAAGTTGCGCTTCGGTGTTTATCGCTGTGGCCATACTCATGTTTGCCTTCAGCAGCATCATCGCCAACTATTATTATGGCGAGACTAACCTGGCTTTCATCCGCGAGAGCCGGGCATTGCGGACATCATTCCGCCTCATTGTGGGTGGAGTCGTATTCCTCGGTTCGCTGGCGGCTCTTGACCTGGTGTGGGCATTGGCCGATATTACCATGGCGCTGATGACGCTTTGCAACATAATAGCCATACTCATACTCGGACGTTACTCCATCCGTTGTCTGGCCGATTACAAGGCGCAGCGTAAGGCTGGAAAAAATCCGGAGTATCATTCCTCTACAATCCCGTCGATCGCCCCAAAAACTGAATGTTGGAGCGACTGATATAATTTATTGAAACTTAAAGCCATTATGATTGACCAAATAATCGAGTGCGCCCGTGAGGCAGGGCGTCTGGCCATGACCCACTTCCGCAGCGGCCATGACCTCAAGAGGCACAATAAACTCAACGACAGTGATATAGTTACTATTGCAGATGCTGAGTGCGAGGCATACATTAAAAATTTTATCGCAACCAGATTTCCGGGCCATGCAATCCTCTCAGAGGAGTCGGGCGAAAGTGAAGGTGTGCCCGGAACCGGCTACCGGTGGGTGATAGACCCCATCGACGGAACCACCAACTTTTTCAGTGGTCTCCCCATCTGGGCTATCAGTATAGGCCTTGAACTCGATGGTGAGGCAGTGGCCGGAGTGGTCTACGCGCCTGCAACCGGTGAGCTGTTCCATGCGGTGCGGGGAGAAGGGGCCTATCTCAACGGTCAACCGATCAAAGTCTCTGCCGAGACGGCGCTTGCCCGTTCGGTTGCTTGCACCGGTTTCCCGGTCGATAAAAATGTCAATCCTGATAATAACCTCGATAATCTTGCCCGCGTGCTGCCGCTGGTGCGCGACGTTCGCCGCTTCGGTGCGGCCTCGGTAGACATATGCTATGTGGCAGCCGGCTTTTTACAGGCCTACTGGGAGATGAACCTCCACGAGTGGGATGTATGTGCAGCCACATTTATACTCCAGGAGGCCGGAGGCGTATGCTCGCGTTTCCGTCAGGGTAGGGGAGTGTCGGTGCTGTGTGCCCCCGAGGCAATCCATAGTTTATTGACACCGCTTATAAAGTAGATATGAAATAAGCCGGGAGGCCTCTTGTTATGGTGGGCTCCTATAAAAACTTGTGGATAAGATAACTTTTCTCTGTGTTATTTGCTATTTTGAAATATTCTTTGTAGATTTGCAATGTAAATCAGCAACCTGCACTAAATGAGAATATTCACTGAAAAATCGATAAATGAATATGCGAAAGCTCATCCGCAATCCAAAACGGCATTGCAGGATTGGGTAAAAAAAGTTCGGCGAGCAGACTGGACTTGTCTTGCTGATATTAAGGAGACGTTCAATTCTGTGGACTATGTTGGAAATCAGCGTTATGTTTTCAATATAAAGGGCAACGATTACAGGTTGGTTGTTGTTATTCAATTTAGACCTAAGTTCATCTACATACGTTTTATAGGTACACATAAAGAATACGATAGGATTGATTGTTCCACCATTTAATATAGATACTAGTATGACTAAAATTGAGAACGAAGTCCAGTATGAATGGGCAGTACAGCGCGTTGAGGAACTCCTGCCGTTGGTGGATGATAACACCCCGGAAACAGATAAGAACTATATAGAGTTGGTACTTCTGTCAAACTTAGTGGCCGACTACTCGGACGAGCATTATGCAATAGGCGAACCATCGCTTGTTGATATGTTGAAACTCCGCATGTACGAAATGGGGCTCACCCAAGTTGGACTCTCGAAGCTCCTCGGCATAAATCCCTCTCGTATCAGCGAATATCTTTCCGGCAAAAAAGAGCCAACCCTCTCACAGGCCCGTATCATAGTTGAACGTCTGAATATCGATCCTGCGACGGTTTTAGGCGTGCACTACGGCACATAATTCCGAAACTTCTGCCTTGGCGACAATCTACAACGAGACTGCGTCAAACTTCATGGCATACCTTTATTTCATAACCTACTGAAAACATAAAACAAAGCCTTGACTTCATTGCAAGTCGGGGCTTTGTTACGTCAAAAAAAAGGCCGTGCGTCTTCCGGCTTAGGATATATAAAAAGAAAAACGTCTTAGTCGAAGTGACTTAGACGTTTTTTTGAGGTTCCTAGCAGAATCGAACTGCTGTAAACGGTTTTGCAGACCGGTGCCTAACCACTCGGCCAAGGAACCTTGTTGTGGTTTGCGAGTGCAAAGTTATATATTCTTTTCTTAAAAACCAAATTTTTTTTGAGTGGTTTGCATTTTTTGTGTTTTGGGCCCTGAAAAAAGAGTCTGGGCCCACTTGTCGTTCGGTCGTTTTTGCTTAATTTTGCAAAATCAAGCGGCACATGTCGCTTGTCGCCACTATGTCGAAGATTAAAGAAATATATAAGAAGCATCCGGTGTTGAGCAATCTTGTGTTCATCATCATTACGGGCCTCCTCCTCCTCTGGGCCGTATTGCTATTCCTTGACTCATGGACCTTCCATGGAGCGACTGCCATTGTACCCGATATAAAACACAAGAGTTATTCAGAGGCTTCGTCTACCTTGGCTGCAAACAGCCTCTCGATTGAGATTTCAGATTCGATCTACGACCGCAACATTGCCCCCGGCACCGTTGTTGAGTCATGGCCCAAGGCTGGAGCTGTGGTGAAGGAAGGCCGTCAGGTATACGTGACCATCACGGCATTCTCTCCCAAGCAGGTCACAATCTCCATGCCTCTTACAGGCAATGTATCGTCGCGTCAGGCCATGTCATATCTCCGTGGCATAGGCATCACCGATATCCGACTGGAGACGGTTCCGTCGGAGTTTGCCGACCTCGTGGTCGGTGCTCGCTATGGCGACACTCCTCTTTCTGTAGGCTCGGTAATTCCTGTGACCTCAACCGTCACACTCCAGATAGGCACGGGCCCTGCGTCGGATGATCTCGACAGCCTCGAAGATGAGGAGACAATTGTGGAAGAGAATTTCGAAGCCTACGAATAAAAGATAATTGCGATGGCAGAAGATTTTCTCCCGGAAGACGAGAGCCCTGAAGAAGGCAAGGTAATCGATATCGGCGGCACGGAGTACTACGAGCACTTCCGCTTTGTCGCCGACAAGGGCCAGGAGCTCCTGAGGGTCGATAAATTCCTTGTGGCCCGACTCCAGAAATCGTCGCGTAACCGCGTGCAGCAAGCAGCCGAAGCCGGGTGTATACTCGTCAACGGCAAAGCTGTGAAGAGTAACTACCGCGTGAAGCCCCTTGATGTGGTGCAGGTGGTTATGGATCGCCCGCGCTATGAATTTGAGATCGTCGCTCAGGATATTCCCCTCGATATTGTATATGAAGACCGCTATGTGCTTGTGGTGAACAAGCCGGCCGGTCTGGTTGTCCATCCTGGCCATGGTAACTACGACGGAACACTCGTCAATGCCCTCGCATGGCACTTCAGGGATACCCCCGATTATGATGTCAATGATCCGCGTCTCGGTCTGGTTCATCGCATAGATAAAGATACCTCCGGCCTACTTGTCGTGGCCAAGACTCCTGATGCCAAGACCGACCTCGGACGTCAGTTCTTCAATAAGACCACCAAGCGCGAGTACGTGGCAGTCGTATGGGGCCGTCCGGAACCTCCCGCAGGAACTGTGGCGACCAATATAGGGCGTAATCCAAAAGACAGGCTTCAGATGACCACCTTCCCGCTGGACGGAGAGGAGGGCAAGCGCGCTGTCACCCATTACGAGACTATCGAGCCGCTGGGCCATCTTACCATGGTGAAATGCGTGCTCGAGACTGGCCGCACCCATCAGATCCGTGTCCATATGCGCTCGCTTGGACATCCTCTTTTCAATGATGCCCGCTATGGTGGCGACAAAATACTCCGTGGTGTGCAGTCGGCCGCTTACCAGGCTTTTGTCAATAACTGCTTCGACTTGTGCCCGAGGCAAGCCCTGCATGCGCGTACGCTCGGTTTCCGTCATCCGCATACTGGTGAGGAAATGTTCTTTACAGCCGATATCCCAGCCGACATGACGGCTCTGCTGGAAAAATTACGCCGCTACAACACCGGTTCTCCTCAGAAACAGCTATAGATATTTCTATGACACATCCCGAACTCTCCACCACCGACTACGGCCTGATAGGCCGTCCGCTCGGCCATTCTCAATCAAAGGCATTCTTTACGCGCCTCTTCGCTGAGCGAGGTTCCTCTGAGTCTTACGATAATTTTGAGCTCCCGGCCCTTACGCCAGAGGCTTTGTATGGGCTTGTACTTCTTAATCCGAAGCTTAAAGGCTTTAATGTCACGGCGCCATATAAAGAAGAGATAATTCAGTATCTCGACCGGCTTACGCCTGAGGCCGAGCGTGTAGGCGCGGTGAACACGGTGAAGATTGTGCGCGACAACACCGGGCGCGTCACTGCCCTGATCGGTCACAATACCGACGTCGAAGGTTTCCGGGAGAGTGTGCGGCCTATGGCCGAGAGCCTTCCTGCCGGAGCCGGCGCACTTGTGCTCGGCACCGGTGGCGCGTCGAAGGCTGTAGTTGAAGCACTGTCGCAACTCGGCGTGCCTTCTCTGAAGGTATCGCGGGCAAAGTCAGGCGAGGGTGTCATCGGCTATGGAGATATTGATGCCGCCATGCTTGCATCGCATCCGTTGGTGGTCAATGCCACGCCTTTGGGAACAGCGCCCGCAATCGACACCTGTCCGCCGTTCCCGTATGAGCTGCTTGGCCCAGCCAATAGCTGCCACGATCTGGTCTATAATCCAGCGGAGACTGAATTTATGCGTCGTGCGTCAGCTGCCGGAGCTACTGTGAAAAACGGCCTCGACATGCTCCATCGTCAGGCGCTGGCATCCTTGAATTTCTGGAATAATAATCAATAAAATATATGAAACAGACAGCAAGAATCGTCTACATTGCGCTTATTGCGCTGATTCTCTTTCCTTTCGCCAACTTCGGGCTGCCTCAGATTTCGGCTCCCATAGCCTTGCTCTGCGGTCTTATTTTCGCATTTATTTTTCCTAATCCATGCCCGAAATTCAATAAGAAGACCTCCAAGTACCTTCTCCAGGTAGCCGTGGTCTGCCTCGGCTTCAATATGAATCTTCAGGAGTCGCTCAAGTCGGGCTCTGAGGGTATGCTATTCACCGTAGTGTCGGTGGTGGGTGTGATGTGCCTTGGCGTATTGCTTGGCTATTGGCTACACATCAACCGCAAGACATCCTACCTCATCTCGTCGGGTACGGCCATCTGCGGCGGCAGTGCCATCGCAGCTGTTGGCCCCGTTGTCAAGGCTGATGAAAATGAGATGGCTGTTTCGCTCGGAGTTATTTTCATTCTCAATTCGATAGCCCTCTTCATTTTCCCGCCGCTCGGCCATCTGCTCGACATGAGCCAGCAGCAGTTCGGCACATGGGCCGCCATAGCCATCCATGATACATCATCGGTTGTCGGTGCGGGTGAAATCTACGGAGAAGAAGCCCTGCAGCTTGCCACGCTCATCAAGCTTACACGTGCCTTGTGGATTATTCCTCTGGCTCTGGTCACCATGTTCATTTTCCGCGACAAGACCGCTAAAATATCCATCCCCTGGTTTATCTTTATATTCGTGCTTGCCATGGTGATCAACACCTATGTGGCGCTTCCCGAGTGGTTTGTGACAACAATGGTTTGGATTGCCAAGCGCGGTATGGTGGTTACTCTGTTCCTGATTGGCGCTTCACTCTCGATGAAGTCTATCCGTCAGGTTGGCGTCAAGCCTCTGGTTCAGGCCGTGGCTTTATGGGTAGTGATCAGCATCTCGTCGCTCGCTGTAGTGCTCAACACCGTATCGTAAACCGATGGATCGTGTGGCGGCCCGGTGTCCGGCGCTGGCTCTGGCTTGTGCAGCCTTAGCCGCCACACTGCTTGCGGCCGGTCGGTCGTTGCCGGAGTTTGTTCTGGCTGGGCTGGTTTGCATCGTAGTTCCAATTATATTCCGCCATAACACCGGCGCACTGAAGGTTTTCCTCGGTGCGTCGGTCTTCGTATATTTATGGACATTGTACCTCGCGCTGGTTCCCGTATCCGATTATTCAATCCACCAGTATACCGGAACCGTAGAGGAAATTACCGTAGGTGAGCGAGCCCAGACCGGACTTGTGGACGTCGACGGAATTGGTCGTGTGGGAATTGTTGTTATTGACATAGTTCCCGACATAGTGCCTGGCGACCGCATTGAGTTTACGGCTGCTTTGCAGCCTGCCAACCGATATGACGCCTTCCCATGGATGAGAATGAGCGCCATGGCAGCCCGTGCGCGGCGCGTTTCTGCGTCGGTTGTCCTTCCTCCGGGCGACATAACGGTGGTAGGGCACGATGACGGAATAGTCTACCGATTCGATTCTGTCAGGCGTCGAATTGCGGAAGCTGTATACGCCTCTCCGCTTAGCCCCGATGCGTCGGCTCTTCTGGTGGCGTCATTTCTCGGCACGGGCGACAGCCCTCCCGCCATTAAAGATTCCTTCCGTGCAACCGGCCTCTCCCATCTGCTGTGTGTAAGCGGCTTCCACGTAGGCTTGGTGGCGGGTATCCTAGCCCTTATTCTGGCTCCGCTGAGGTTGTGGCGAGGACGACCGGGGCGACGGCTGCTGGCCGGAGTGACGCTGGTATGGCTCTATGCTATGGCGGTCGGATTTTCGCCATCGGTGGTGAGGGCATCCGTCATGATTACTGCCTATACGCTTGCGCGCATACTCCAGCGGACACCGATGCCCGTTAATAATCTTTGTCTTGCCTTCTTTATGGTGCTTGCGGTCGATCCATACTGGCTATTTTCGGCAGGATTTCAATTATCGTTTGCCGCTGTGGCCGGATTGTTGCTGCTTGTGCCCAAGCTCAATCCCTTCGGCCATGACAGGCGTAATCTGCGCACATTGGCTAACCTTGTACTCGTTCCGTTGGTTGCCATGCTTGCCACGGCACCTGTAGTGCTCACATGGTTCCATAGTCTCCCTCTGTTTTCGGTTGTGGCCAATTCTGTCGGGGTGCTTATCTTCCCGGTGTTTATGATTGCCGGAGGGTTGAGTGTCGTGCTCTATGCTTTGGGGGTGCCCTCAGGCGTGTCGCTTGAAATAGCAGAATTGTGTCATCGCGCCGTAACGGCGCTGGCCGACAGGTTGGCCGACTTTGGCCTTGACTTCTCTTTCATGCCGGGAACCCTCACGGTTGTGGCTCTATCGGTGGGTCTGATTTCATTGTGTGTCCTTCTTTATATCAAGCGAGGACGCCACTTCGCTGTGGCGGCTATATGTGTCTCTCTGCTGTGCACTGGGTGTGAGGGCACGCACGACCATGGCGTGTTGGTAATTGATGGCGACAGCCGGGGTATAAATATCGCGGTGGTCAACCCTGGGGCTGCAGAAATATATTCCAACCGCCGCGATGCCGCGACAGGAGCTGTGTTCGGTAGATTACTGCTTGATTATGGAGTGGAAGATGCCAACCTAAGCATTAATTCACTTAAACGGCACATAGTGGCGGAAAATAGGCTGGTTGCAGTGGCCGCCCGGGATTATGAACCCGATGAAGCATTGCAGCCCGATGTTTTGATTGTCTCGGCATCTTACCGAGGAGAGCCTTCATCACTATGGCAAACCGAGCTCCCCACCTACGTCGTACTCGCCTCCGACATGACATATGAGCGCCGACAGACCTTGTCGTCTTACTTCACTGGCCTCGGGGCCCGCGTCACCGATCTTCATACCGCCGCATTTATGGCTGAGCTGTAAAATTTAGCCGTCTCCCGCGGCTGTCTCCATGGCTTCACTGACTCGAATTAAACAGCCCTTTAAAACCAGCCTAAAATCGTATTTCATCAATTATATTTGCCATTTCCTGCATGTTTATGCATAAATCGGGGTTTATAATTTGCGAAATACTTATTTTGTAGCTATATTTGTTGCCTAAAATCCTTCTGTTATGATTGTTGAATTCTCAATTAAGAATTTTAAATCTATCCGTTCTGAACAACGCATCAGCTTTGAGGCCTCCTCTGATAATTATCTCTCGGAGGAGAGTACTGTGGAAGTAAAGAAAGGCATACGGCTTCTGAAGTTAGGCATAATCTATGGTGCCAATGCCTCAGGTAAGAGCAATATCCTTCATGCACTTGATTATTTCAGAATGCTTGTTTGTTTTCAACCCACCGATCGTAATGAGCCGCTGGGTATTGTGCCGTTTCTTCTGGATGATAAATCAGCTGACCAACACTCGGAAATGTCGATGTGCTTTTACCTTGACGGTGAAAAATATGTATTGTCCATTGAATTTGACAATGACCGTATTTATAATGAGGTACTTGTCGTCTATCTGTCGGCACGCCCTACCGAGTTGTATAATCGCAAATACAATAAAGACAATGATTCGTCTGAGATAACTTTCAGTTCAAAACTCGGATTACTAAAAAAGAGCCAGCGCTTGATAGAAGGAAATACAATCAACAATCGTACAGTGCTGGCAGCTTTTAGCATAAGCAATGTGGAGTCGAGTCGATTGAATAAAGTTTATGATTTCTTTAATAAAACCCTCGAACCCATTATTGAGCCAAATTTGATATTGTCTCCGTTTATTCACCGTACTCTGGAAGGAGATAAGGATGGTAGAGTCAAAGATTTTATATTGAGATTCCTCAAGGCATCAGATTTCAATATCAGCGGTATTGAGTGGAACCGTGGGCTCCCAGTGAGATTTCTGCATAAGACCAATGATGGCATTCATACTTTGTCAGAAGATATGGAATCGACTGGCACACTTAGGTTTATGGGTATGAGCATCGTGCTGCAACATCTTCTTGAGCAAAACAAATTTGTGATAATGGATGAGGTTGAAAGTAGTATCCATTACGAGCTGTTGTCATATTTTTTGAAAGTGTTTCTTGTCAATGGAGAGAATCAGTCACAACTCTTGGTTACAACCCATGACATCAATCTTCTCAATGAAGATTTTATCCGGCGTGATCAGATATGGTTTACTGATAAAAATGAAGATGGTGAAACTGAATTGAAACGTCTGACCGACCTCGGATTAAGTAAAAGATTATCGCCCTACAATGCCTACCGACAAGGAAAATTGGTCGATTTGCCATTTGTCGGAAGTGCATACCTTAACCTTAATGACGTTGAATGATGAAAAAGAGAATTAGCATAGCCATTATCGGTGAGGGTGAGACTGAATGGTTTTACTTTGAGTCGCTGAGAGTTGCCAAAAGATACCCGTTTAAAGTGGCTCCAACGCTGGCTCAACACTCCGACATCGGTCACTTGGTGAAACTTGTGGAGCGATTCGTAAAAGAAGATTTTGATCAGATATTCTGTTTGCTGGATATGGACCGCTTGTTAAGGGTTCCGAAGGAAATGCAGGTATATCTGAACGCAAAAAAGAAATATATCAAAGCCCGAGGCCCTAAAGTGTCATTTATAGAAACAAATCCATGTACTGAGTTTTGGTTCTTGCTTCATTTCTTGCCGGGGCTGACATCGAAGAACTATGCCACATATGAGGACGTTCTTCCTGATTTGAGACGATATCTTCCCGATTACGATAAAACAAAACGTTATCTTGGCCGTACCAATCTATATCAGTACCTATGTCGGGAAGGCGACCTGTCGAGGGCTATGCAAAATTCAGAAATATTGAGAAAACTCAGCATGGAAAATCCGGAAGATTATCGGTCGTATTCGGAGATTCACCAAGTGCTGAAGGCTCTTGATGAATTTGCTAACAAATAATCGTCAGTCGCTCTGCAAAACTAAATAAATTTGTTTTTGCCCTCGCTTATTCGTATTTTTGCAGGCTAAAACTCCGTCAATGAAGTTCACACTCCAACATACATGCGCCGATTGTGGCGCCCGAGCCGGTCTTATCGAAACTGACCATGGCCCTATCCAGACTCCTATTTTCATGCCCGTCGGTACGGTCGGTACCGTCAAGGGTGTCCATATGCACGAGCTCCGCGATGATATAAAAGCCCAGATAATACTCGGCAACACCTATCATCTCTATCTGCGCCCGGGTATGGATACGATTCACCGGGCTGGGGGTCTCCACCGTTTCAACGGATGGGAACGCCCCATCCTCACCGACAGCGGCGGCTTCCAGGTTTTCTCTCTCAGTTCTAACCGCAAACTTACTGAGGAAGGTGCCCACTTCCGCAGCCATATCGATGGTTCTAAGCATCTGTTTACTCCCGAGAATGTGGTGGATATTCAGCGCACCATCGGATCGGATATAATGATGGCCCTCGACGAATGTGCCCCCGGTACGTCGGATCGGGCTTACACGCGCCGCAGTCTCGACCTGACAAAGCGCTGGCTCGAACGTGGCTGGAAACACTATAAGGAGACTGAGCCGCTATACGGTCATTATCAGTCGTACTTCCCCATTGTGCAGGGCTGCACTTACCCCGACATGCGTCGTGAGGCTGCCGAGCACGCAGCTGCCCTCGGTGCCGACGGATATGCGATCGGTGGCTTGGCTGTGGGTGAGCCGGCTGAGGTGATGTATGATATGATTGAGGTGGTGAATGAGGTTCTGCCTACCGACCGCCCCCGTTACCTGATGGGTGTGGGTACCCCGATCAATATTCTCGAGGCTATCGACCGCGGAGTGGATATGATGGACTGTGTGATGCCTACCCGCAACGGCCGCAACGGCACTCTGTTCACCCCCGAAGGTACCATGAACATGCGCAATGCCAAGTGGGCCAACGATTTCTCTCCCCTCTGGCCCGACGGCCCCTCGATTGTTGACCAGGTCTATACCAAGGCCTATGTGCGCCATCTCTTTATTGCCAATGAGTTGCTGGCCATGCAGATAGCGTCCATCCATAATCTCGCCTTCTATCTCTGGCTCGTGGGCGAGGCCCGCAAGCACATAATCGCCGGAGATTTCCATGCGTGGAAGACCGATATGGTTCAGCGCCTGGGTCGTCGACTCTGATATTACGCCGCATATGTTCAAGCTGCTCGACAAATACATCATACGCAAGTTCCTCGGAACTTATATTTTCGCCATCATATTGCTGCTGGCGATTGTGGTGATGTTCGACATCAACGAGAAGCTCGATTCATTCGTCAAGGCTCCGCTCAAGGCAACCATATTCGACTATTTTCTCAACTTCCTGCCATATTTCGCCAATCAGTTCTCGCCGCTGTTCACCTTCATTGCGGTGATATTCTTCACCTCCAAGTTGGCCGGCAACAGCGAGATTATAGCCATGCTGTCCACGGGCATGAGTTTCAAGCGCTTGCTCCGCCCATATATGGTGTCGGCCGCCATCATTGCGGCCGCAACCTTTGTGCTCAGCGCCTACATCATTCCTCCGGCCAATGTGAAGCGTATCGACTACACAAATACATATGTGAAGAATAAGCGCGTCGACTATGGCTCCAATATCATTCTCATGGTGGCGCCTGGGCAGATTGCCTATATGAGCCGCTACGACAACATAAGCAAGACCGGACACCGCTTCTGGCTCGAATCGTTCGATGAAGACAAGCATCTCACTTCGCGTCTCACTGCTCAGACTATCAAATGGGATACTCTTTACCAGTGGAAGATATTCGACTATGTGCAGCGCGACTTCCGCGACGACCGCGAGTATATCCAGAAAGGCCGTCAACGCGATACGAGCATAGCCTTCGAGCCACGCGACTTCCTCATTTCGTCGCTCGACCATGAGAAAATGACCTCGCCTGCCCTCGACGAGTATATCCGCCGCCAGAAGATGCGTGGAGTGGGCAATATACAGACATTCGAGGTGGAGCGTGAGCGCCGCTATGCCATGACGGCGGCCGCTTTTATCCTCACCGTCATTGGCATGACCCTGTCGGTGAAAAAACAGAAGGGCGGCATGGGGCTCAACATCGGCATAGGCCTTGTGCTGAGCTTCAGCTATATCCTCTTTATGACCATCACCCAGACCTTCGCCATTTCCGGCCTCACGTCGGCATTCGTGGCCATGTGGATTCCCAACTTTATCTACACCATTATCGCTATAGTGCTTTATCGCCGCGCCTCGCACGGTTAAATGCGCCCTTGGCGGTTATAGGGCCAAGTATAAACGTTAAATTTGACCCAAAAAGAAATTTTTAAGTGAAAAAGTTTGGCACTTTGCAAAAGAGTGTATAACTTTGTCCTCGTTGAAGGTCTGTCCGCATGCCACACGCTTCAAAAACCCCTGCGGCACCTTCGGCCCCGCCTTTCTCCAATAGGAGCTATGGCTTGAAATACAATTTCTTAGATTTGTTTAATTACTCACAATCGCATTCGCATGAAAAAACTTTACACACTTCTTGCATCTGCACTTCTCGTGGTTTCGGCTTCGGCTGGCGCCCCTATGCAGAAGACAATCAGTGCGAATATCGACGCACCTGTAGTCGATATGAGCAAGGCTGTAATCACAGAGCGTAATACAGACCACAACGCATTCCAGGCTCGTCATAACTCAGTGAAAAGATTCCGCGCCCAGGCTGCCGACGAGCCCACACTCGTTGAAGACAGCCGCCTCGCTGGCGACTACATGTCGTACTCACTGGGTGTTTTCCCTAATGACTCTACCCAGAGCTGGGGCGTGAGCATGGCACAGATTGAAGAGTACTCAAACGGCGCTGTAATTGTTTACGGCCTCTTCGACCCCGATAACTACATGGTTGGTAAATTCGATGAAGCAAAAAAACAGATTACCCTCAATTCATTTGCAACAACCTGCCCCCGCACAGAGCAAAATGCCCTCGGCCAGTGGGTTGAAACCGACACTGTAATTTCTGTTGGTGCTGTTTCCTTGGAGACCGGTTATGGAATGGATCTCGTATTTGATGTTGATGTTGACAATCACTACCTTTCATGGTCTGCTTCCGACAATGGCGTACAGTTCCTTGATGCCGTTTTCGTATTCGTCCGTCATAAAGATGATCCCCAAGAGGATGAAGTTGATGAGGCATTCTACTTCATGAATATCAATGCTGGTTGGAACTCTCTTATCCAGTTCGCGCTGAAACCCAATACTCCTACCAACCAGTACAACCAGTGGTACATCTATGCTGAGCATTCTGATGACCTTCGTGAGATAAATGTATCTAACGTATTCGGTGGCTTCTTCATTCCTTCTTCTGCCACCAACCACAACTTCACCATCCAGGTGAGCGAAGATCTCACAACTGCTGTTGCTGAAGACCAGGTTGCGCAGTCGTTCTCTGATGGTGACTACCTCCTCTGGGATGGTGACCTGGAAGACACTATCGTTAACTTCGAGGTTGGTAACGGTACTCTTAGCGGACAGCCTATCGGTATGCTTATGGCCAGCTCATTTGCAGCCGCACCTCTTCTCAAACCTGAAGAAGACGCGCTCATTTACTACAACCCCGTCTTCGCCTTCCTTGATTTCTTCTTCGATAATTCAGGCGTTGAATCAGTGACTGTAGCCGACGAAAATGCCCCCGTTGAATACTTCAACCTCCAGGGCGTACGCGTTGCAGAACCCGAAAACGGTCTCTACATCCGTCGTCAGGGCAAGAATGTAAGCAAAGTATTCGTGAAATAATCCACAATACGATATAAATGAAAAAGGCGTGTTCCGCTCGTGGAACACGCCTTTTTCAGCTTCACGCAGAAATATTTTTACAGGC
This sequence comes from uncultured Muribaculaceae bacterium, assembly GCA_910586595.1. Taxonomy (GTDB): domain Bacteria; phylum Bacteroidota; class Bacteroidia; order Bacteroidales; family Muribaculaceae; genus CAG-873. The sequence goes on from CAJUJB010000010.1 coordinate 48,863, forward strand.
TGCGTGTGATGAAATATGCGAGGTAGAGCATGAGGAAACCTACAGCTATGCTGGCTACGGCGTAGAGCAATGCCATAGCTTGCCCCTGCGAGCTGATGAGGAGATAATTCTCGTTGATAAAAGTTGAGAAGGTGGTGAAGCCTCCGCAGAGCCCCACGGTAAGAAATAGTCTGGCACTCTCTGGGAGGTTGAAGCCCCGGTCAATCAAGCCGTAGATAAGGCCGATAATGAAGCATCCGGCAACATTTACTATGAAGGTGCCGAGCGGAAAGGAGCCGTGCCACTGCGCCTGCACTGCCCGCCCTACCAGATACCTGGCCATGCCACCGATGGCACTGCCCGCACCGATGGCGATCAGGTTGGCTAAGAGTTGATTCATTTTGAAGGCTGAGTCAGCAGACGGTCGATAACCGGCATGAGTACCGACTCCATCACCAGATAGCCGTCGCGGTTAGGATGAACCGCCGGAGTATCGGTGGCGTAAGCCGGATTGAGGCCCGAGCCGTCGGGGGTGAGCATGGGTGTGAAATAGTCAAGGTAATCAAGACTGTTGGCTTCGGCGTAGGCTTTGATTCGGGCGTTAAGACTGCGGATTACCGGCATCGGGTCGGGTAGATCAGGTCGCCAGGAGAAACCGGCAGCGGGAAGGCACGAGGCAAGCACTATTGTGATGCCGTTAGCTTGAGCAAGCTCGACCATCGACACTATATTGCCGAAGGTAAAATCTTCGTCGTAAGGCCCGGTGTTGAGGGCTATGTCGTTTATGGCGCCGTTAATGACCACGATAGCCGGTTTCAGCTCGAGTACGTCGGAGCGGAAGCGCAGCAGAAATTGGGTTGTGGTCTGGCCGCTTATGCCTCGGCCTATGATAGACGAATGTTCCTCAAAAAATTCGGGATGGCGCACCGGCCAGTGATCAGTGATTGAGTTGCCCATAAGCACCACCCGCTGTGAATCGGCCGGGAGTGCCTTTACGGCCTTGTTGGCCTCGCTGTAGCGGGCTATATTGGCTAAGTTCAGCGAATTTGTCTGGGCGGAGACAGCTAATGATGCTGCGCACAGCATGGCGCCCAAAAAGAGTTGTTTCATAGTATAAAGTGATATTTTTAACCTACAATGGTAGCCACAATTGTGCGTGGGCCTCCATAGTCGCGGAATTCACATAGGTAGATTCCCTGCCAGGTGCCGAGGTTCAGCCGCCCGGAGGTGATGGGGAGAGTCAGTGTAGAGCCTACAATGACAGCCTTTGCATGGCTGGGCATGTCGTCGGGCCCTTCGTCGGTATGCAGGTAGAAAGGTGCGTTTTCAGGCACAAGCCTGTCGAAAATCATGCGTAGGTCATGACGCACGTCCGGGTCGGCGTTCTCATTCAAGGCCAGGGCTGCCGAGGTGTGCTTTATCAACAGATTCAGCAGGCCGGCCTCAGGCAGCTCCGGGAGCTGCCTGAGAATCTCGCCTGTGATGAGATGTATACCTCTGGGAAAAGGTCTCAGAGTGATGGTAGTCTGGCTTATCATGCCTGGTGGTCTTCGGCATATGCCGTGTGAGGATCAAGCCCCGTACCGTCGAAGCAATGTGTGCAGACGCGGCACTTGGGGAGGCCGATGCTTGCCACGAGGTCTTCAATGGTGCTGAACTTGAGGGTGGTGAGCCCGAGTCGGCGGGCAATTTCGGCCACCATACGCTCATACTCCGGAGTGCCGGTGCGGGCGTAGCGCTCGAAGTCGGTGAAGTCTTCGCCTTCAAAGTCGCGGATTATCTGGCGTGATATAAGCTCGAGGTCGCTCTTAGATGCGGAAAAACCTACAAAGGGGCAGCCGTAGACCAGAGGCGGACAGGAGATGCGGGCATGAACCTGACGGGCACCACCCTCGAAGAAGGTGCTTACGTTGTCGCGCAGCTGGGTGCCTCGCACGATGGAGTCGTCGCAGAATACGACGCTTTTGCCGTCCAATATGGCCCGGTTGGGGATGAGTTTCATCTTGGCCACGAGGTTGCGTCGACTTTGGTTGCCGGGAGTGAAGCTGCGTGGCCAGGTAGGGGTATATTTCAGCACGGCACGTTGATATGGTATGCCGCGGCCTTCTGAATATCCGAGGGCGAAGCCCACACCGGAGTCAGGTATGCCACATACGCAGTCGGCTTCGGTCGGATCGGCGGTGCCCATCATGCGGCCGGCTGATTCGCGCATTGCTTCGGCGTTGATGCCGTTGTAGTCGCTGGCCGGGAAGCCGTAGTAGACCCACAGGAACGAGCAAATCTGCTCGCGGCGTGCCGGAGGCTGCATTTGCTCGACGCCGTCGGCGCGCAGGCGCACAATCTCGCCGGGGCCGAGGTCGCGGAGGCGGCGGTAGCCGAGGTTAGGGAAGGCGCAGGTCTCGCTGGTGGCTGCATATCCGTCTTCCTTCTCTCCGATCACAATAGGTGTACGGCCCAGATAGTCGCGGGCCGCGATGATGCCGTCTTCGGTGAGTATGAGTATAGAGCACGACCCTTTGATCTTGCGGTATACGAGATTGATGCCGTCGACGAAGGTCTCGCCCATGTTGATGAGCAGAGCTATAAGTTCGGTCTGATTGATGGTGTTGGCCGACAGCTCGCTGAAGTGCATGCGCTTATCGAGCAACTCGGTCGCAATCTCGCGCGTGTTGTTGACCTTGGCTACCGACACCACGGCATAACGGCCGAGGTGTGAGTTGACAATAATCGGCTGCGGGTCGGTGTCGCTTATCACGCCCAGCCCTTGATTGCCGACAAAGCGGTCGAGTTCGTCTTCGAATTTAGATCGGAAATAATCACGCTCGATAGAGTGGATCGTACGGTTGAACCCCTTCTCGGGGTCGAAGGTCACCAGGCCGGCGCGCTTGGTGCCAAGATGTGAATTATAGTCCGTGCCGTAGAATACTTCGTTGATACACGGTTTCTTAGAAATTGCCCCGAAAAAGCCGCCCATAAGAGTGCTGTTTTTATTGGTTTGGAATTTTGCCGCAAAATTACGAAAAAACTCCGTACTTTTAAAAAAAATTATAGGGCGCATCGATTGATTCCGGTCGGGATTGTTTATTTTTGCACGACGGCCCACGAGGTGTAAACCTTTGTCTGTAATGGCACGTTTAGCAAATAAATTCTTGTTAGCTATGAGTAAAAAAACTGTAGGTATCGGCGAGGCCCTCTGGGATATGCTGCCGGACGGAAAGAAAATAGGTGGCGCACCCGCCAACTTTGCTTATCATGTGGGTCAGTTCGGGCTCGACAGCGTGGCTGTCAGTGCCGTAGGCGATGATTCACTCGGTCGTGAACTGCTCGATAATTTCGATGCCCGGAAGATCAATTATCAGGTTGCCGTTGTGCCATATCCTACCGGAACCGTGCAGGTCGAGGTTGATGCCGCAGGCATTCCATCGTATGACATAAAGGAAAATGTGGCCTGGGATAATATTCCTTTTACCCCCGAGCTTGAAGAGCTCGCACGCAACACGGCAGCCGTATGTTTCGGCTCGCTGGCGCAGCGCAATGTCGTGTCTCGGCAGACCATCGCCCATTTCCTCGATTCGATTCCGGCATCAAATGATGCGCTTATCGTATTTGACATAAATCTCCGTCAGGGATTCTTTACCAAAGACCTCATCGAGGAATCGATGAAGAGATGCAACATACTCAAGATAAATGATGAGGAGCTGGTTGAGGTTAGCCGTCTTTTCGGCTTGCCTGGAATTGACCTGGAGGAGAAGTGCCGTGTCATTCTTGCCTCTTACAATCTTAAGGCCCTCATACTCACATGCGGAGTCAACGGCAGCTATGTATTCACTCCCGGTGAGATGTCGTATCTTCCGACTCCGACGGTCGCCGTGGCCGATACAGTCGGTGCCGGCGATTCATTTACGGCAGCCTTCATAGCTTCGCTGCTCCAAGGGGCAAGTGTGCGCCGTGCCCATGAGAAGGCCGTGGAGACATCGGCATTCGTGTGCACTCAGCATGGCGCAATGCCAATATTACCTCCCTCGCTAACCCGATTATAAACATAAACCTTTTTATATTTCACATATGCAGATAGGAGACACTATTCCTGCCGTGCTCGGCAAAGACGCCGACGGCAATACGGTGGAGGCGGCAGCTTTTGCCGGCAAACCACTCATAATCTATTTTTATCCGAAAGACAATACCTCAGGGTGTACAGCCGAAGCCTGCTCGATCCGCGACGGTTACGGCGAGTTGCGCGCACTGGGCTATGAGGTGATTGGCATAAGCAAGGATTCTCCGGCCAGCCATGTGCGCTTTGCCGGTAAATATGAGTTGCCGTTCACTTTGCTGAGCGATGAGTCGACCGAGGTCAACCAGGCTTTCGGCGTATGGCAGAAAAAGAAGATGGCCGGGCGAGAATATATGGGAACCGTCCGCACCACATTTATCACCGATGCCGACCACCGCGTGACTCACATCATAACCAAGGTAAACACCAAGGATGCCGCAGGTCAACTTCTGGAAGTGATCAAAGGTTGACAGAGATATAAAAAACGACGGGTCGAAGAAATTTCTTCGGCCCGTCGGTCTATCTTAAGCGGACTATATGTGCGTCAACGGATACTGAATTCTACAGGGGCAGCTTCGCATAGCGAAGAATTGTCGACCCACAGGTGGAATTTACCCGGCTCGATGATGCGCTCGCCTTTTGCATTGTGGAAGGCAAGTTCATCGGCTGTGAGTGTGAAGGTCACGTTGCGTGACTCGCCGGGGGCAAGTGTGAATTTCTCGAAGTGCTTGAGTTCTTTCACTGGGCGTGTGAGCGAGCCAACGAGGTCGCGCACGTAAAGCTGGGCAACATCCGACGCTGCGACAGAGCCAGTGTTGGTCACCTTGCAGGTCACGGTGATGGAGCCGTCGGCAGCCATCTCGCTTGCGCTTAGCTCGGGAGCTCCATACTCGAAGGTTGTGTACGACAATCCATATCCAAATGGGTATAGCGGCGCCACGCCTGCGTCGAGGAAGAAACTTGTGCAGCCGGTAGATGTCTGGCCGGCCTCAAGAGGAATATCGCCGATAAGTGTGATTTCGTTGGCCGGGCGTCCGGTATTTTTAGCCGAGTAATAGAGCGGGAGCTGACCTACCATGCGCGGCAGCGACACGGGAAGTTTGCCACCGGGCGAAACTTCTCCGGCAATTATGCGGGCGAGGGCAGCCCCACCCATTGTGCCGGGATGGAAAGAGCAGAGCAGGGCGTCGCTGAGTCGGCTCTCTGTCGGCAGTGTGAGCGGTCGGCCAGCCATGACTACGGTCACGATAGGCTTGCCTGCGGCTTTCAAGGCCTCGAGATAGGCCGTCTGGGCTCCGGGAAGGCTGATGTCGGCGCGTGAGTGGGCTTCGCCCGAGAGTACGGCCTCTTCGCCTGTGAAATAAAGTATGACGTCGGCATCGCCTGCGGCCTTGACTGCGGCTGCGAAGCCGTCGGTGCTCAGGTCGCGGCTATAAGCCAGACCGGGCATGTAGATGACCGCATCGTCGCCATATTTTTCGCGCAGGGCCGCCAGAGGTGTGACGGTATGGCTTTTTTCACCATCGAAACTCCATGTGCCGCACTGGTCGTGCGGTGCGTCGGCCATAGGGCCGGTGACGAATATCTTCTGGCTGCCTTTCAACGGTAGAATGCCGTTATTTTTAAGCAATATGGTACTCTCCTCTACAGTGCGTTGTGCCGCCTCGAGCGCCTCAGGCGTATAGAAGGCTGATGCGTCGGACTTGGGCGCGTAAGGATTGTAGAAGAGGCCCAGCTCCATCTTGAGCCGCAGCATATTGCGCACCATATCGTCGATGGTTGCCTGCGACACTTTGCCTTCCTCAACGAGTTTGGCCAGATTAGGAAGGTAGGCATAGCTCTCCATGTCGACATCGACACCTGCGTTAGCGGCTTTACGGGCTGCATCGGCCATGTCTTCGCAGAAGCCATGGGGAATCATTTCGCGTATCGAGCCCCAGTCGCTGACCACAAGACCATTCCAGCCCCAGCTGTCGCGCAGCAGGTCGCGCAGCAGATACGAGTTGCCCGACGAGGGTACGCCGTTTATCTCATTGAATGAGCACATGAATGTGGCAGCTCCGGCATCGGCCGCCTGCTTGAATGGAGGCAGGTAGACGTCGTGGAGCAGTACATCGGGAATCCATGTCGTGTTATAATCGCGTCCGCTTTCGGCCGCGCCATAACCGGCGAAGTGCTTGACGCAGGCAGCCAACGCGTCGGGCGACGACAAATCGTTGCCCTGATAGCCACGCACCGCGGCCTCACCCATAGCGCCGGTCAGCACAGGATCTTCGCCGTAACCTTCTGCAATTCGGCCCCAGCGTGCATCGCGGGCAATGTCGACCATGGGAGAGAATGTCCAGCGTACACCTGTCGAGGTTGCCTCTTTGGCGGCTATGCGCGAGCCTTCTTCAACCAGGGCTGGATTCCACGTGGCCCCCTGACCCAGAGGAATGGGAAATATGGTGCGGAAACCGTGGATGACGTCGCGGGCGAAAACCAGCGGAATTCCGAGGCGACTCTTCTCTACAGCGTCGTGCTGCAGGCGCGAGATTACCGTGGGATCTACTTCGTTGAGTACTGAGCCTGCTGTGCCTTTGGTGGCGGCCTCCGACATGCGTGGCGAGTAGCCGTCGCCGGAAATCTGGTTCAGCTGCCCGATTTTTTCTTCCTGTGTCATACGGCTCAGCAGATCTTCGATTCTGGCTTCCTGATCAGGTGTGAGGGCATAAGCGCCTGCTGCAAGCATAAGGCCGGCAGCTGCAATAAGTGACTGTAGGGATGTATTCATTTTTTTGTGAAAGGAAATTCAATCCAGGTGGCCCGTTTCCATAGATATTCGAGAGGGCCGTGGGAGTGGTTGTTAACCCAGATGCGGCATAGAATGTACTGCACTACGAAGATGGCGATGCCCACACATATGCTGGCGGTGATGCCGAGGTGGAGGAAGAGCCCCCAATGGTAGAAGAGGGCCGAGCCGATGATGCCCTGGGTCACGTAGTTGGTCATGCTCATGCGGCCGTAGGGGATGAGGGCGCTCAGCCAGCGGCTGATACGACGCGTACGGTAATATCCGAAGAGTACTCCGCTGACAAGCACAAGCATGAAGCAGAATTTGGCGAGCGAGGAGAAAATAAGTTTCAGAGGGGTGAGAAGATTGGGATTCTCCACATAGTTGCCTATCATGGAGGTGAGGCCGTTGAGGGGGAAGAAACATATCAGGGCAATGGCCAGTACGCGCCCCCAGCCGGGCAGAAATTCGGCTTTGAACCAGCCGCGACGGCCGATGAGCATACCGATCATGAACAATGAGGCGGTCTGGAATACACGGCCATTCTCCCAAGCCCAGCCTAAAGAGGCCAGCTGCCCTTCCCAGAGGTTGACTTTTACAGTCTCCCAGAAACTGCCACCGCTCTGCACGGCGAAGGTTGCCGCCCACATCGAGCCGGTGTCAAGTGCCGGGAGGACATAGTCGGGCGATGAGGCCGCCCGTATAACTTGCCATATGCATACCGGCTGAATCATACAGATGGCTGCCAGAGCAATGATCCAGCGGTCGGAGAGACGGCATACCGCCACGAGCACAAATCCGGTTAGTGCATACAGCACCAGCACCTCTCCGGTGAAGAATGCGGCGTTAAGCTGCCCGATGAGGAACAACAGGAGGAGGCGCCAGCAGAACCGTGCCCTGAAGTCGCGGCCACGCATGCGCTGGTTGTCGTGCTGGATGAAAAAACTGAATCCGAAGAGCAATGCGAATATGGCATAGGCTTTGCCGCCGAAGGCGAAGAAGAGCGAATCCCAGATCGCCTTATCGGTGAAGTTGAGCCATGTGCTTTGGGTAGCCGGGTCGGGGAATGAATAGAAGTTGAAGTGCTCTATGGAGTGGAGGAGGATAATGGCAAGCACGGCAAAGCCGCGCAGCACATCGGCTGCGTCGACTCTGGCGTGTCGTTTGATGGATGAGGTCATTATCAGTGGAGACGTGAATATGAATATCCGAAGCGCTCGAAGGCTGCACGGTCGAGAGCCTCGCGGTCTTCGGGCTTGGCGATGGAGATGAGCAGCTTTGCGCGCTCAGGCAGGCTCTTGCCTCGAAGATTGACGGCACCATGCTCGGTCACCACATAGTTCGACTGGAAGCGGGTGGTGACTACACCGGCGCCGGGCGTGAGGGTGGGCTTTATCTTGCCCATGCCCTTGGTGGTGGTCGATGTCATTGCCAGGAACGACAAGCCGCCTTCGCTGCGTGAGGCGCCGTAGACAAAGTCGTGCTGGCCGCCGACACCTGAGAAAATGCGTGTGCCTATCGAGTCGGCGCATATCTGGCCTGTAAGGTCTATCTCGAGGCATGAGTTGATGGCCATCACCTTGGGATTCTGTGCGATGATAAACGGATCATTGGTCCAGGCAACGTCTTTAAATATCATGTCTTGATTGTAATCCATGAGTTTGTAGAGGTTGCGGGAGCCTAATGCGAGGCAAGCCACCGACTTGCCTGGATATACCTTCTTCATCGAGTTGTCGATGACTCCACTCTCGATCAGAGGCAGAACTCCGTCGGTCATGGCTTCGGTGTGCAAGCCGAGATGGCGATGGTCGCGCAGAGCGCGTATCACGGCGTTGGGTATGCCGCCGACACCGATCTGGAGCGTAGCTCCGTCAGGAATCAGTTCTGCAATGGCATTGCCGATGGCGGTTTCTGCCGGGCCCGGCTCGGGGGTGGGAACCTCGACGAGAGGATCGTCTACCAGAACCGCCGCATCAATGCGCGAGATATGCACGACCGGGTCACCGTAGCTGAATGGCATGTGTGGATTGAGCTGGGCTATGATCACGCGTGCGCACTCGGTGGCTGAGGTTGCCAGGTCGGCCGAGACACCGTAGCTCACATACCCGTCTTTGTCGGGCATGGAGCAGTTGAGCAGCACTACGTCGACGGGCCATGTGCCGTCGCGGAATAAAGCCGGAACCTCGCCCAGGAAGCGAGGGGTGGTGGCTCCGTAGCCTTCGGCTATCCAGCGGCGCACGTTGTTCGACACAAAGCATGTGTCGACCAGAAACGAATCCTTGAACTCGGGGCGGCAGTAGGGAGCCTCGCCTTTGGCCACGGAGAAGCCGGAATAGAGAGTTACGTCGCGCAGCTCATGACCGCGTCGCGCCATTGCTTCAACAAGTGTCTCAGGCACCGAGGTGCTGCCCTGGATGTAGACGTGGTCGCCGCTCTTGATGAGTTTTACGGCCTCGTCAGCCGATACAGTTTTCAAGTTCATGCTCAGCAGGGGTGGTTTGTGTGGTGGGGAAGTCGCGGTGGAAGGCTTCGAGGCGAGTCTTGAGGTGGTGGAATATATCGTCGGACGACAGCATCGACACACATACCCTCACTCCGTCGCGGTGGCTGCCGGTCGAAGACAGGGGGATGGTAGACACTCCGTAGCGGAGCAGTTCTTCCTGCAGGCGGTCGCCGGTCATGCCAGGATAGCCTACGGTGAAGAAGAATCCGTCGGAGATGGGGTTGCCGTCGTCGTCGCTGTATACGAGGTGGAAGCCGTTGGATGTGAAGAGTTCTTTGGCCTGGGCCGCGCGACGGCCGTATTCGCGTGCCGCGTCGACAAAATCGAGGGTGCCGTCGGCTGCCGCTCCGAGCATTGCTGCAAATGCATGCTGAGCCGAATGACATACGCCCGACGATGCGCAATAGAGCACGCCGAAGATGTATGCGTCGCCGAAGGCCGGCATATCGTAGAATGATGCCAGATAATCATAGCGGCGGTCGTAGACAGCCGGGCTCATGCAGACCATAGCTATACGTTGGCCGGCGTAGCTGAATATCTTAGAGGCTGATACGAAGAGTATGTATCGGTCGGTATATCGGGCGATGGTCGGGATATAAGGCTCGGTATAAGGCACGCCATAGCGCTGGCGGAAGTCCATGCCGAGATAGGCGAGGTCTTCCATGATTATCACATCGTATTTCTCAGCCATGCGGGCGAGGATACGGTATTCGGTGTCGGTGATGTTGATCCAGGCCGGGTTATTGGGTGTGCTGTAGACGATGGCGGTAATGTTTCCTTTTGAGAGGATGGCCTCGAGCCTCTCTTCGAGAGCTTCGCCGCGGCAGTCGTAGACATCGAGCGATTCTTGCTTCAGTCCGAGCAGCTTTGCCTGATGATGCTGTGCAGGGAAGCCCGGGTCAAGGAACAGGATGGTGTCTTTGCCGGGCAGGCGCTGGCCCATGAGCAGGAACATGGTGAAGGTGGCCTGCATCGAGCCTACTGTAGGCACAATGCAGCGGCCGGGAAGGTCGATGTCGAGGAAAGCCTTCAGAAACCGGCTTCCGTTCTCCTTGAGCTGCGGGATGCCGGCGATATTGGGGTACTGGTTGGCGATGCCACCGAGGAGGGCGCGATGCTCCGCCTCAATGCCGATCTGCGATGCCGGTAACCCGGGATTACCCATCTCAAGATGTACGACCGGCACGCCCAGATGTGGCTCGAGGCGTGTGCTCAGGGCGAGAATCTGACGTATGGTGGCGGCTCCGATGTGCGGGATGTCCATGGCGTCCATCTCGCGTCGGAGTACTTCGTGGGATACTGGTTTCATAATGATGATGAAATGGTAGATCTAACGGATTAAACAGAGGCTGCCCGGCCTGCACGGAAGGCTGCGAGATTACTTTCGACAATTTTTTCGCCCTTGGCTCCGAAGACGGTGCGGATGCCTTCTTCAATCTTGTCGCATCCGATGGCGATGAAGGGAGAGGCTGCGCCGAGGAGAATCATGTTGGATGAGCGGGGCGATCCGAGTTCGCGCGCCATGGCATCCATGTCGAAGGCCACGGTGCCCGGACGCCCTTCGAGATCTCCCAGAATGGCTTCCAGGTCAGGGTATGAGGGGATGTTGACGAAAGGTACGGTGTTGGTGATGATGCGGCCTTCAGGAGCGAGCCACTGGAGGTAACGCAGGGCTTCCATAGGCTCGAGCGATACGATAAGATCGGCTCCGCGCAGAGGTATGAGGTCGGCTGCTATAGGCTCGGAGCTCAGACGGAGACACGACATTACGTCGCCTCCGCGCTGGCTCATTCCATGCACTTCGGCCTGCTTCAGATATAGGTTTTCAGAGAGTGCGGCCGCGCCGAGCACTGTGGCTATCGATAGAATGCCCTGGCCTCCGACGCCGGCAAGTATTATGTCGGTTTTCATAATAATGTGATGCTGGATGTGTATGGATTATTTTTTCTTGGCATGGCGGCGTGCGGTCTGGATACATTCGCGGCGCGAGATAATCACCGACAGGCCTTTGTAGGCGAATTCTTCTGTAAAGAGACGCTTCATGTCTTCGAAGTTCTTCGGGAGGGAGTCGATGGTTTTCAGGTGGGCCGGATCGGTGCCGAGACCGAGGCATATCTCCTCGAGTTTGCCGGTGCCTTGCGAGTCCTGGCCGCCTGTCATGCCGGTAGTAAGGTTGTCGGAGATTATGACGGTCATGGGGGTGTTCTCGTTTATCGCGTCGAGTAATCCGGTCATGCCCGAGTGAGTGAAGGTAGAGTCGCCGATTATAGCCACGGCGGGATGCTGGCCAGCGTCAGCGGCGCCTTTGGCCATGGTGATGGAGGCACCCATGTCGACAGTGGTGTCGAGTGCGTTGAATGGAGCGAGGAAGCCGAGGGTATAGCAGCCGATGTCGCCGAATACTTTTGGATTTGAGAAGTCTTCGAGGGCGGCGTTGAGGGCGGCGTATACATCGCGGTGACCGCAGCCCTGGCATAAGGCCGGTGGACGGGGCACTACGAGGGGATGGGGCTCAGGAGCCATGGGCACGAGCTTGTCGCGCATCTCGGGGAAAAGACGGGCCACACCTTCGGCAACGGAGTCGGGTGTAAGCTCACCGGTGCGCGGCAGTATGCCGTCGAGTTTACCGTATACCTTAAGGCCACGGTCGAGCAAGCCGCGGAGGGCCGACTCAATTACCGGCTGACCTTCTTCGGCCACAAGTATTGCCTCACACTCGTCGGCAAGACGGGCAACAAGCTTTTTGGGGAGGGGGTACTGCGAAATTTTGAGCACCGGGAACGGGCACTGCCCTTTGAAGCACTCGGCCACATAGTTGGCGGCGATTCCGGATGCGAGTATGCCTATGCGGTGGTCGGGAGAGTCGGTATACTTGTTGAATGGCGACTCTTCGGAGAGACGTTCCATCTCTTTGCGGTCTTCGAGCAACTGGCGGTAACGTACGCGCGAGTTTCCGGGCATAAGCACCCATTGACGTGGATTGGAGGGATATGATATTTCGTTCTGTGCGTCGGCTTCATTCTGGCAATTGACTACTGCACGGGAGTGGGCGAGACGTGTCACCATACGCACCATCACAGGTATGCGCAGTTTCTCCGAGAGGACGAATCCGTATGCGCCCATGTCGTAGGCTTCCTGCTGGTCAGACGGCTCGAGCACCGGCACGATGGCGAAGTCGGCGTAGAAACGGGAATCCTGTTCATTTTGCGAGGAGTGCATCGAGGGGTCGTCGGCAGAGATGACGAGCATGCCTCCGTTAGCTCCGGTCATTGCAGAATTTACAAAAGGATCGGCGGCCACGTTGAGACCTACGTGCTTCATGGATACCATGGTGCGTTTGCCGCAGAACGACATACCGAGAGCTTCTTCAAGCGCGGTTTTTTCGTTTGATGACCAGTGGGAATGTATGTTTCTTTCCCGGGCCACAGGCGAAGCCTGCACAAATTCGAGAATTTCTGTGGATGGGGTGCCAGGATAGGCATAGGCCCCCGATAGTCCTGCGTTGATGGCTCCTAAGGCCAGAGCCTCGTCGCCAAGAAGGAGTCGTTTGGTGTTCATAGTATTCAAGGTTTCTGTCATAATCCGGCAGGCGGCGCACAGCGGAATGGCATACGTCTGCTTTGGTGGGATATTTGCGCAAAGATAGGAAATAATCCTCACTTAAGCAAGATGTATTTTCATTCAGGCATGATTTAATGTGGTTGATAAGGTATGCACAAGCATATTGTCAGAAATGATGTTGCGGATTGCTGAATTGGGCGCCCCCGGGTGACTTTATGTAAGCCATAGCCTCGGGTATGAGCCGCCCGGCAAAGCGGTTTGAGCCGTAGAACAAAGTCGGTGCGATATATTTTTGGTATATTTGCAGTCTAAAACAGAATGCAATATGGAACAGTTGAAGGTGCTTGATTATTCCAATGTTTTTATCGCCAGTTATTTCACTGACGACAGGGAGTGTGCGCATCCCAATGCAGAGCATACGTTGATATATATCGTGTCGGGCGAGCTGGAAATCACCGATAAGGGAAAGAAGTCGATACTTCATCCAGGCGAATGTGCGTTTATGCGCCGCGACAACAAGATGTTGCTTCAGAAAAGGGTGAAGGACGGGGTTCCCTACCATTCCGTGGTGTTGAAATTCAACCGTAAGTTCTTGCGCGAATTTTTCTCAGGCATTGATAGAAAATCCTTACCGGAAGTGGCTAAACGCAATAAAAAGAGCCTGACTCTTCTGCCAGCAAATCGACCGGATATACGCAGCCTGTTTGAGTCGATTTTGCCATACTTTGACTCGGAAGTTAGACCGGCAGATGCGCTGTTACAGCTGAAAATGACAGAAGGACTTTATGTATTGCTCAATACCGACCCTGATCTTTATGCCTCATTGTTTGACTTTACTGATCCTTGGAAAATAGATTTGCTTGAATTTATGAACGAGAATTATATGGAGGAGCTCTCGATGGAAGAAATGGCAAGTTACACAGGCCGAAGCCTCGCTTCGTTCAAGCGCGATTTCAAGAAGGTAAGCGACCTCTCGCCCCTGAAATGGATTATCAATCGTCGCCTGGAAGCTGCCTATGAATTGATCAGACAGGGGTGTGTCAATATTACCGACGTATGTTATAAGGTTGGATTCAAAAATCTCTCACATTTCTCAAAAGTATTCAAGGAGAAATATGGCATGGCACCTACCGCACTTGTAATCGCATAATTTTATGGAAGAGATAAGGATTGATTGTTCAAACCAGAGTGCCGAAGAATTGGCTTTGGCGAAGCGGCAGGCTCAGCTGATATTCAAGCTGAACCATACCATGCCGATGACCGATGAGTATGACGCGCTTGTGCATGAGATATTCCCGGATATGGGAGAAGGCAGCCGTATAAATACTCCCTTGACTGCCGTGCGCCCCCACATGGTGAAGATCGGTCGAAATGTAGTAGTTATGAACGGCTGCCTGATGATGTCGGCCGGTGGAATCACGATAGAGGATGAGGCATTGATCGCCGCCAATGTGCAGCTCATCTCCAACAACCATGACCTCCACAATCGTAATATTATCACCTGCCGCCCTATACGCATCTGCCGCAAAGCATGGATTGGTGCCGGAGCGACGATATTACCGGGTGTCACGGTCGGTGAAAATGCTGTGGTCGGGGCGGGGAGTGTTGTCACCCGCGATGTGCCGCCAGACACAATAGTGGCAGGCAATCCCGCACGTATTATAAAAAAGATAGATTGAGCTTAACAACAAACATATTTGAGCCTCGCAGCAAACCCGCTGCGGGGCTTTGTCTGTAATTTTGCATCAGAAAATCAAACTGATGCAGACTATGGATGATATATTTGAAAAAGATCTGAGTGGCGAAATGGTGTCGCCCAATGACGCGGGATATGAGCAGCTCATTACTGACATATTTGCCACCATGAAAATTGCAACTGAGATGAATTCGGGCTACAAAACACCCGAAGAGGTCCACGAGTATATGGGGCGCATACTTGGAAAACCGCTCGACGACACGACAACTGTCATTCCACCTTTTTACGTAGATTACGGCAAGCCTGTCTCTATCGGTAAGGGGTGTTTCATTCAGCAATGCTGCACGTTTTTCGGCCGTGGCGGGATCACGATCGGAAACGAGGTGTTTATAGGCCCGAAATGCAACCTTATAACCATCAATCACGACCCTGACCCCGACAATCGCAGTGCGACATACGGTCGCCCGATTGTGATTGAGGATAAGGTGTGGATTGGTATAAACTCAACTATCCTGCCAGGTGTGAAAATCGGCTATGGAGCAATTGTCGGGGCGCAGAGTGTAGTGACACATGACGTACCTCCGATGACCGTCGTTGCCGGTAATCCGGCACGCATAATCAGAAAAATAGAGTTGAGCCGATGAAAACTGAAGGAATAAGCCGCCGCGGTTTCCTGAGGGTGGCCGCTGCTGTGGGAGCTGCATTCGCAATTGAGCCAACGCTCAACAAAGTCCAGGCAGCCGAGCAGTTAATCTCTGGCAAGCATATCGTGAAGAATCCAGATATGCAGTATCGCACGCTCGGCAGCGGGCCGGCAGCTTTTGAAGTGTCGGCACTTGGATTTGGCGTGATGGGTATGACCTACAACCGCAGTCAATATCCCGATAAAAAAATGCGGCAACGTGTAATAGCCGAAGCTGTCGACCACGGGGTCACTCTTTTTGACACGGCGATAATATACGGGCCTCTTAACAATGAGGAATTCACAGGCGAAGCGCTCGCCCCGTATAAAAACCGCGTAAACATAACTACAAAATTCGGTCATGAGGTCATTGATGGCAAAGCCACCGGTCGGCAGGACAGTCGCCCTGAGACAATCCGTCGCTATTGCGAGGGCTCACTGCGACGGCTGGGTATAGACTCCATTCCGATGTTCTATCAGCACCGCTTTGACCCTAATACACCTATTGAAGAGGTTGCCGGTTGTATCGGCGATTTGATCAAGGAGGGCAAGGTACAGCGGTGGGGCTTGTGCGAGGTGAGTTCCGAGACAATCCGCAAGGCTCATGCCGTAACTCCTGTCACGGCAATTCAGAGTGAATATCATCTCATGCACCGCCTCGTTGAAGAAAATGGTGTTCTCGATACCTGCAGGGAATTGGGCATAGGCTTTGTGCCTTACAGCCCGCTCAACCGGGGGTTCTTGGGTGGTTGTATCAACGAATATACTGTATTCGATACGAGCAACGACAACCGCCATACGCTGCCGCGTTTCGAGCCCGACGCAATGCGCCAGAACTATCGTATAGTGAATGTCCTCCAGGATTTCGGTCGCACACGCGGTATGACTTCTTCTCAAGTTGCCTTAGGTTGGCTCCTGCACAAAGCACCATGGATTGTGCCGATACCGGGAACTACGAAAATCTCGCATCTTGAAGAAAATCTACACACCTTCGCCTTCGTACTTGCTGACAGTGAATGGAGCGAACTTGAACGGCGCGTGGCCGCCATACCCGTGGTTGGAGACCGCTATAATGCCGAACAGCAGAAACAGGTAGGACATTGAGCTGCATAACACATTAAAAAATACATCTATGAAGAAATTTACACTTACTATGGTTGGCCTGCTTTGTGCAGTAGCCGCTAATGCAAAAACTCTTGTGGCATATTATAGTTACACCAACAATGTTGAGAAAATTGTAAATGCCTTAAGTTCTCAGATCGAGTGCGATGTACTGGAGGTCGAACCTGCGGAAAAGGGGCTTGACTATGCCGCAAACAACTACGCCATCGGCAGTGCCCAGATAGCTGCCATACGCAACAATCCGGATGATGCGTCGTCATATCCGGCTATCGATAATGTCGATGTCAATATGGACGACTACGACATGGTGATCATTGCATGCCCCCTCTGGTGGAGTCAGATGGCTGCACCATTCCAGACATTCCTGTTTAAATATGGCGATCAGATGGCCGGGAAGAATATAGGAGTCATCGTATCAAGTTCGAGCAGCGGCATAAGCGGTGTTGTGGCGGATGCGCAGCGGCTTATACCTGAGGGTAATTTCATTGAACCAACCTTGTGGATACGTTCTTCCCAGACATCCGGAGCCGCCTCTCTCATATCGGAATGGCTCACAGACATAAATTACAACGGTCTAACGTCGGCCTTGGCCTCGGTAGCTGGCGGCAACGATTTTGAGATTGTTGCCTCAAACGGAATGATTGGTGTCAATGGAGATTTCAATACCTTGGTACTCTATGACTTCGCAGGAAATAAGGTGGCTGAGACTGCCGGCGCGCCGGTTAACACTGATGCGTTTCGCCCCGGCATCTATATAGCTCACGCTAAGAAGGGTACGCATACAATAACCCGTAAAATTAATATACGATGAGGTGGCGCTGGATTGCTATAATACTCCTTCTCCCCCTTATCATATTCACCGGTTGCGGTGATGGAGATAATGAACCGCAGCCGGTGGTGCCAGAGCAATCTGGGAGTGCAGACGATGACTTGGGCGACGAAGATTCTACCGCCATTTCTGAAAACAGCAAAACCCTTATTGCATATTTCAGCAGGTGGGGAAATACCCCATATCCCGCTGATGTCGATGCCTCCACCGGAGCAAGTATACAGATACGAAATGGTGTGCGGCAGGGAACGACACAGATCATCGCCGGGTATATCCAGTCTGCTGTAGGAGGAGATATACATCTGATAGAAACGGAGACTGCTTATCCTATTGATTTCGATGTTGTGCGCGAGCTCAACCACTCGGAAATGGCGTCAAATTATCTGCCGCCATTGAAAAGTAAGGTTGAGTCCATGGATGGATATGAAGTGGTGTTTGTCGGCTATCCCGTATGGGCGACTGATGCTCCACAAGCAATCAAGGCCTTCCTTTCGTCTTACGATATGAGCGGTAAGACAGTCATACCGTTCTGCACACACGATGGATACGGCGCCGGTCGGAGTTATTCGACCGTAGCTGAGGCCGCTGTCGGAGCCTCAACCCTTGAAGGTATCGCAATCCTCGCGTCTGAGGTTCCGGAGGCAGAAGACCGGGTGAAGGAATGGCTTGGAACTATCGGCATTGAGCGTGCTGACTCAAGCATGTCTGTAACAGTGTCGGTTGATGGGAGAACTTTTGAAGCTGAATGGTATGATACGCCTTTGGCGAATGAGATACGGGCAATGTTTCCCTTGAAGGCGATATTGGGCAGGTATGGTAACCGCGAATATTACGGGGCGATGCCAACCCGGCCACAAAACATTGAAGAGGGTCAGCTTACCTTTAAAAATGGCGACATAACCTATTGCCCGACAAACAATACTATCGCAATTTTCTATGGTCAGGCCGACGACCCCAAAATGGGTAAATTGAGTATGGGAATTATTCCTGTAGGGCGTGTGACCTCTTCACTTTCACCGTTTGACGAAATGGGCTCCCGACTTGAATTTACATTTGATAATGCCGCCTCTGACAATTGAGCGGCCGGCCGGTAACTCTTGGGTATCTATTTTGTGTTGTTCAAAAATTCTTTTTAATTATTGATGTGCTAATTAGAATAAAGGAAGACTGACGACCAATTATATTTCGTTTTTTATACTGCACAACAGGAAGGCGGCCATGCTGTCGGTCTTGCCGGTGCGTAGCCCTGCGACGATAATGGTGGTGTTCGCGCCTATATGCTGCGTAAGTCGTTGGTCTTGTTAAAGTAAACTTTCTTGGCGGCCATTGTAATTTTTCGCTTAAATTTGCGTCTAATAAGAAACCCTAAAAATCAGCACATTATGGTTAAACATTGGTATGTCTACCTTATAATCGCGGCAGTGGCAGAGCTTTTATATATGCTTTGCGACAAATACAAATTTATCAAATCGAAGCCATTACGCACGATTATCGTGATTTTTGTTGCCTCATTCATCTGTTGGGGTATTTACGACCTCTTTGTTTGAGGTAAACAAGGTATCTAATTCAATAATAGACACATCAATGGGAACATCATTCAAAATCTTAATGGCTATTCTCGGTGTTTTGTCAGCGATGAATATGATTATATCCTATAATCAAAAGCCGTCAAAAGTCCGCACGTTTGGTGTGTGGTTCAACGGAATAGCTCTTGCATTTATAGCGGTTGCTTTAATAATTGACCTCGTTATGAATTAGTGTTCTTCCGCTCTATCTCTTTGGTGAACAAGTGCGCCCGGCAATACTTCTATTGTGTTCGGTGTTGGCATAAAATTAAAGAGGCTGCGTCATAATTAAACTTTATGACGCAGCCTCTTTTGTGTGGAGTACAGCGGACTCGAACCGCTCACCTCGACACTGCCAGTGTCGCGCTCTAGCCAGATGAGCTAGTACCCCTTTCGATTGCGATGCAAAGTTAGAAATATTTTTTTGAATGACCTCAGAATTTAACGTATTTAATATATGTTAATATTTTTATACTGATTTTAGAATTGCGGTTCGTTTTTTTGTAGTACCTTTACCGACACAATTATTATCATGATGAACAGAATTGCAAAAACTCTTTTAAGTCTCGCTCTTCTGGCTGTGGCCGTGGTGTCGTCAGCCCAGGAGCAGGTAGTGGTGGGCGCGGCCCGCTTAGACCAGTATGTGCCTCAGCTGAAGGGCAAAAAGGTGGCACTATTCTCTAACCATACCGGTATGGTAGGTGACCGTCATACGCTTGATCTCCTTCTCGACGCAGGCGTTGAAGTTGTAACCCTCTTTTCGCCGGAACATGGCTTCCGCGGCACCGCTGATGCCGGTGAGCATGTGGCCAGTGGCGTCGACGAGCCGACGGGCATACCTATCGCGTCGCTATATGGCTCGAAGAACGACCGCATGCCTTCGAAAGAGATTATGGATAGTTTTGATGTAATTGTGAGCGACATCCAGGACGTAGGTCTCCGTTATTATACCTATTACTGCACAATGGTTGACCTGATGAATGCCGCAGCTAAATATGGCAAGGATTTCGTGGTGCTTGACCGCCCTAATCCCAACGGCATGTATATCGATGGCCCTATTCTGGATATGAATTATCAATCAGGGGTCGGTCGTCTTCCTATCCCTGTCGTGCATGGCATGACCTTAGGCGAGATTGCCCAGATGGTCAACGGCGAGGGCTGGCTTCGCGACGGAGCCAAGGTGAATCTTACGGTTGTTCCTTGCGAGAACTATACTCACCAGACCCGTTACCGTCTGCCTATCGCACCGTCGCCTAACCTGCGCACGATGCTGTCGATCTACCTTTATCCCTCAGTATGTTATTTTGAAGCCACTCCGGTAAGCCTTGGCCGCGGTACCGACATGCCATTCGAGGTATATGGTCATCCCGACATGAAAAACCGTAGCTTCGAGTTCACTCCACGCAGTGTGCCCGGCGCCAAGAATCCTCCTCAACTCGATCAGCTCTGCCATGGTGTAGATCTCCGCACCGTCACCGAGGAAGAAGCCATTGCCCAGGGCATCAATCTCGAATACCTTATCGACGCTTACCGCGACCTGGGTATGGGAGATAAATTCTTCCGTTCTTTCTTCGAACTTCTTATCGGCCGTGGCGACATCCGTCAGATGATTGAAGACGGCAAGAGTGCCGCCGAGATAAAGGCCACATGGGCCGGCGACGTAGAGAAATTCCGTCAGCAGCGCAAACCTTACCTTCTTTACGCAGAGTGATATGAGCTTACCTGTAATTGTTATTATTACCATCGCGGCATATTTCGTGCTGCTGATGGCTGTGTCGTACTTCGCTTCACGCGGCAGCGACAACTCAACATTTTTCACCGGCAACCGTAAGGCTCCGTGGCTTATGGTGGCCTTCGCCACCATGGGTGCCGCAATTTCCGGCGTAACCTTTATTTCCGTGCCAGGCATGGTGGTTGCCAAGGGCTATGCATACCTTCAGATGGTGCTGGGCTTCATCGTGGGTTATTTCGCCATCGCCTTCGTGCTGCTGCCCCTCTTCTACAAGCGTAACCTTATCTCAATCTATGGGTACCTTGAAGAGCGTTTCGGCCGCTCGACCTATCGTGCGGGCGCATGGTTTTTCTTCATTTCGAAGATGCTCGGCGCGGCAGTGCGGTTCCTGGTGGTATGCGCAGTGCTTCAGCTTCTGGTCTTCTCTCCGCTTCATATTCCTTTCATCTTCAACGTCATTGTCACCATCGCGCTGATCTGGCTCTATACGGTGCAAGGCGGTGTGAAGAGTGTGATATGGACTGATACATTGAAGAGCTTCTGCCTTATCATGTCGGTGGTTCTCTGCATTTACTTCGTGGCCCAGAACCTCGGTTATTCCTTCGGCGAGCTCACCTCGGCTATTTCCGAGCACTCGACTTCGCGCATGTTCTTCTTCGATAATCCCAAAGAGGGAACCTATTTCTGGAAGCAGTTCCTCGCCGGTGTGTTTATGGCAATAGCCACCAATGGCCTCGATCAGGATATAATGCAGCGTAGTCTCGCGTGCAAAGACGCCCGCCAGAGCCAGAAAAACCTTATCGTCGGCGGCATCACACAGTTCTTTGTCATCGCCCTTTTCCTCCTTCTGGGTACACTTCTGGTGATCTTCATGGACAGCAAGGGCATAGCTCATCCTGAGAAGAGCGACGAGATTTTCGGTATGGTTGCCACGCACCCCGATGTGCCTATCATCGTAGGCATCCTGTTTGTGCTCGGTCTTATCTCGGCAGCCTATTCAGCCGCCGGCTCGGCGCTTACGTCGCTCACCACCTCGTTTACAGTTGATATTCTTGGGGCTCATAAGACTCAGGACGACAAGAAACTGACCCGTACGCGTAAAGGCGTCCATCTGGCTATGTCGGCCGGAATGGGTCTGGTAATCATTGCATTCTATTATCTGAGCGACCAGGATGCCATCTCGGCTGTATATACTCTGGCATCATATACCTATGGCCCGATTCTCGGTCTGTTTGTATATGGCATGTTCTGGAAGAAGCCTGTTCACGACCGTTGGGTACCTGCCGTGTGTGTGGCTGCCCCATGCTTGTCTTGGGCACTCCAGCTCGGGCTCAAGGAGTGGTTTGGCTATGAGACGAGCTTCGAGCTGCTGATCATGAACGCCATCCTGACTGTGATTGGTCTTCGTCTTCTCTCGATTGGCCGTCAGCCAGCTCCCGCGGCGGGCAAAGCCTGATGCATATACCGGTGGCGCATGGCTCGTAATCTGTTCAACCGCTATATCTGGCTCGTCGATACAATCCGACGATATGGCCGTATAACGCGCAGCGAACTGGATGCCTGCTGGCGCCGCTCTCCGTTTTCATCAGGTGAAGGCTTGCCTCGCCGTACCTTCTGCAACTACCGCGATGCGGCGCAGGAGATGTTTGACATAGAGATAAAATGCGACCCTTCAACCTTCGAGTATTATATCGAAGGAGGTGCCGATGCTCACTCCGAGAGTGTAACCGACTGGTTGCTCAACTCTGCTGTGACTAACGAGGTTCTCTCTGGCAGCCGCGATATTGCGTCGCGTATCTTTCTGGAGAATGTGCCTTCGGCCAGGGAATTCCTCGCGCCGGTTATCGATGCCTTGCGCGGCAACCGCATAATTAAATTTGACTATCATCCCTATACGCGCTCTATGGCTACCCCCGATGTGGCCATAGAGCCTTATTTTCTTAAAATCTTCCGCCAACGCTGGTATGTGACAGGCCGTAATGTATCCGACGGTCGCATCAAGACGTATGCGCTCGACCGTATGACGGCCTTGCGTATCCAGTCGGAGACTTTTACGCCCGACCCTGCATTTGATGCAGAGGAATATTTCAGGTATTCCTTCGGCATTGTCGCAGATGGTGGCGAAGTGAAGGAGGTGGTGCTTAAGGTCGATCCGCGCCAGGCCAAGTATTTTCGGGCGTTACCCCTCCATCACTCGCAGGAAGAGTTTGTGCACGATAGTTTCTCGATATTCCGGTTCCGGCTGCGGTTAACTCAGGACTTTGTGGAGGAGCTTCTCTCGCATGGGCCGCGCGTGACGGTGATGGAGCCCCCGGAGCTGCGGGCTATGGTCAAGACCGAGCTTTCTGAAGCCCTGAAGGGCTACGAGTAAGGCTATTCTATTGTCTGAAAATATAGCGGGCTGCACGGTAGATGTCTCTACGGCGCAGCCCGTTGTTTTTTAGGAATGACGGGTATTATTCAGCAGCCAGAGGTGCGGGCTGGTTATATACGCGTGTGGCGAGTTCCTGGTCGAGCATGAAGAGGGCGAGACCGTTGTCGCCTACGAGTTTGAGGCGGTCGATGAGGTTCTGTGCAGTTTCTTCTTCCTCTACCTGCTCGGCTACGAACCAGTCGAGTTTGCCACGGGTGGCGTAGTCGTGTTCCTGCTCTGCAAGTGCGTAGAGGGCGTTGATCATGGCAGTAACCTTTTCTTCGTGCTCGAGGGTTGCCTCGAAGGCTGCCAGAGGAGATTCCCATGTGGTGGGAACGGCTTCGATGGCTTTGAGTTCTACGCGGCCACCGCGTGAGAGGAGGTAGTTGATGAAGATTTCGGCGTGAGCCTGTTCTTCCTTGAATTGGATGCGGAACCAGTTGGCGATGCCTGTGCGGCCTTCGGCCTCGAAGTGCATACCCATGGAGAGGTAGAGGTAAGCCGACCAGAATTCGGCATTGATCTGCGCGTTGAGCGCGTCTTGAATCTTAGGACTGATCATTTCTGTATGTTTTTAAGTTGAATGTTTTCGGTTGGAGTATCTTTTTTTATCGCGAGGCCGATAGGGCGCCTATGGTCTGCCGAGCGGTCGAGCAGATGCTCGTACGTGAAATTCTCGGTGAGTCCTGTGGTGTCGGCTGTGGCATGGATGAGTACCATTGTGCCTGCCGGACATGTGGCCGCCTCTTCGAGTGAGCTTATCGGGCGGATGCGGTCGTGAAGGTAGAAGTTGAGTGAGTAGAGGCGATATGTGTCGAGGGTGTAGATGGCTGCCTCAGGGTCGGCAGAGAGGCGTTCGACGGCCTTGAGGTCACTCTTGGGGTTGAGCACAGCGGGCATGCCCACCGCCACATATGCCAGATACAATGCCCACACCGTTACGCAGGTATGGCCGATGGGGCTGTGGCGGTTGATAATCCATGCCACGCCTGCCCCCAATGGGATGACAAGCAGTATGTATCCCCACCAGGGTATAGGGCTGAGCTGGAGCCAGGGTTGTGGGAAAATCTGAAGTGCCACAATAGCCAAGGGGGCGATTACTGCGAGTATGGCCATGAACCAGGCGAAGAATTTCACTGGCTTGATTGCCCTGGTATTATCCAGGAGTGAGGTTATGCCATAGCATATGAAGGGGTAGGCGGGCAGGAGATAGACTGAGCGCTTACTCTCCGGAATGCAGTAGAATCCGACCACGAGCACGGCGGCGCACAGGCTGAGCAGACCGGCCGGCTTTAATGGTTCACGTCTGAATTTGCGCGCCGAGAAGCACGAGGCGAGCAGGAATATAGTCCAAGGCAGGAGACCTGCGATGAGTGTTATGAAGTTATACCATATGGGATTGGTATGGCTGCCATACGACATGTTGCCGGTCAGACGTCCGATATTCTCTTCCATCATAAGGTCGTAGAAGTGGTCACCCCCACGCTGCCAGGCTTCGTAGAACCACCATGCCGGCAGAACAAGCGCCAGGGCCGACAACCCGAGCATTTTTGCAAGCGTGGGCCAGAAACGGTCGCCCCGCAGCAGGCGGTAGACGCCTATCACAAAGCAGGGCAGAAGAGCTCCAACCGGCCCTTTGGTGAGTGTGGCGCAGGTGAGCAAGGCCCATACGGCCACATATAGCCAGCGTTTGCTTCGTGGGCGGTGCTCGCGTATATAGTACATGAGGTAGATGGCTCCGACCATGCAGGCCGTGAGCACCATGTCGAGGCGGCAGGCGAGGGCTGCGCGGAAAACCTCGAAGCTTCCGATGGTCACAAACGAGAATATGACGGCGAAACGCACACCACGCTCGCGCCGTGCCCATACATAGCCGCCCATCACCATCGCTATGGCCGCGAGGGCCGATGGAAGACGCGATATGTACTCGTTGACCTCACCACCGTTGAATATGTATGCGAAGATGGCTATAAGCCAGCCCAAAAATGGCGGCTTGAACGGTATATCGCTACCGTAGTTGACGGGCAGAATCCAATCGCCACTTTCAATAATAGACAAACCCACGATTGCCTCGCGGGGCTCGCCTTTGGAGTAAAATAAAGTTTCGCCAAGCCAGGGCAGGAGGAGCAGCCCCAGCATTACGGCCACAATGGCGGCCGCCCCCGGCAGATATGAGTCTACACGTCGGTTCATATGGCAAAGATAATATTACTGCCGCATTTATGCAAATAAAAATATGGCGCGGCCGGAAGCATTGTTCCTGCCACGCCATAATATGAGAGGCAATATGATTATTGCATGCCAGATACGGTGACGTTGGGATCGATCTTGGCTACGAGACCCTGGAGCACTTTGCCCGGGCCGAGTTCTACAAATTCAGTAGCTCCGTCGGCAATCATGTTGCGTACGGTCTGTGTCCAACGTACGGGTGCGGTGAGCTGAGCCACGAGGTTGGCCTTGATTTCGGCGGGATCGGTGTGGGGGAGGGCATCGACATTCTGGAATACGGGGCAGACGGGTGTGTGAACCTCGGTGCGCTCGATGGCTTCGGCCAGTTCGGCACGTGCGGGCTCCATGCAGGGCGAGTGGAATGCACCGCCTACCTTGAGCTTGAGGGCGCGCTTAGCACCGGCAGCCTTGAGGGCCTCGCATGCAGCGTCGATGGCGGCAACTTCACCGGAGATCACGAGCTGGCCGGGGCAGTTGTAGTTGGCACATACAACGGTGCCTTCGATGCCTGCGCAGATTTCCTCAACCTTCTCGTCGGGAAGGGCGATCACAGCAGCCATTGTCGACTCTGTGAGCTCGCAGGCTTTCTGCATCGCGTTGGCGCGGGCTGCAACAAGACGGAGGCCGTCTTCGAAGCTGAGTGCGCCGGCGGCTACAAGTGCCGAGAATTCACCGAGTGAGTGGCCGGCAACCATGTCGGGCTTGAAGTCGGCCCCGAGCGATTTGGCCAGGAGTACTGAATGGAGGAAAATTGCGGGCTGGGTCACTGCGGTCTTGCGCAGGTCTTCGTCCGTACCTTCAAACATAAGGTCGGTGATGCGGAAGCCGAGGATTTCGTTGGCTTTCTCAAAGAGTTCGCGGGCTTCGGCGTTGTTGTCGTAGAGGTCTTTGCCCATGCCTACGA
>CAJUJB010000011.1:0-25239 GCA_910586595.1 uncultured Muribaculaceae bacterium
CACCCATGGTGTAGTGGCTTGCGGGGAAGATCATCATAGGAGTCTCGTAGGGGTTGTCATCAGAGATCATCTGATACATGTCGAAGAGGTTGCCGTAGCGGTCACGCACAACGTCTTCGCCAAGACGCTCGATGGCATATTTGAAGTCGAGGTAAACAGCATTGCCGGTACCTACGCCATAGCCGGCGTCGCAACGTTCCTTGGCGGCACGTGATGCGATGTCGCGGGGGCAGAGGTTACCGAATGCGGGATAACGGCGCTCGAGGTAGAAGTCGCGGTCGGCATCGGGGATGTCGGTCGGTTTCTTCTTGCCTGCGCGGATAGCCTCGGCATCTTCTTTCTTGGCGGGTACCCAGATACGGCCGTCGTTACGGAGCGATTCGCTCATAAGGGTGAGCTTGCTCTGGTCTTCGCCGTGAACGGGGATACAGGTGGGGTGGATCTGGGTGAAGGCAAGGTTGGCGAGGTAAGCACCTTTCTTGAATGCCTGAACGGCTGCTGAGCCGTTGCAACCCATAGCGTTGGTCGAGAGGAAGAATGCACGGCCATAACCGCCGGTTGCGAGTACGACTGCGTGTGCAGCGTAGCGCTCGATTTCACCAGTGACGAGGTTGCGCACGATAATACCGCGTGCACGGCCGTCGATGATTACTACGTCGAGCATTTCGCGACGGTTGAACGAGCGTACAGTGCCCTTCTGGATCTGACGGTTGAGCGAGCTGTAAGCACCGAGAAGGAGCTGCTGGCCGGTCTGACCTTTGGCATAGAAGGTACGGCTTACCTGAGCACCACCGAACGAACGGTTGGCGAGGAGACCGCCGTATTCACGTGCGAAAGGAACACCCTGCTGCACGCACTGGTCGATGATGTTGTTCGACACTTCGGCCAGACGGTAAACGTTGGCTTCGCGCGAGCGGAAGTCACCACCTTTAACGGTGTCGTAGAACAGACGATAAACAGAGTCGCCGTCGTTCTGATAGTTCTTGGCTGCATTGATACCACCCTGGGCTGCGATAGAGTGAGCGCGGCGGGGGCTATCCTGGATGCAGAAGTTATATACGTTGAAGCCCATCTCGCCAAGGGTCGAGGCTGCTGAAGCGCCTGCAAGACCTGTACCGACAACGATGATGTCGAGGTGACGCTTGTTGGCGGGGTTGACGAGTTTCTGATGTGCTTTGTAGTTGGTCCACTTCTCAGCGACCGGACCTTCAGGAATCTTGGAGTC
The DNA here is from genome assembly GCA_910586595.1 of uncultured Muribaculaceae bacterium. Taxonomy (GTDB): domain Bacteria; phylum Bacteroidota; class Bacteroidia; order Bacteroidales; family Muribaculaceae; genus CAG-873. Next base: position 1,226 of record CAJUJB010000011.1, read on the forward strand.
GATGGTATACTCCGGAAGTTTCGACGATTCGATGTCGGCGAATTCCTGCATAATGGGGGTAGAGTCGATCATACCCTCAATGTTGAGTTTCTGTGCCATATCTCTGAGCGGAATTAGTTGTTAGCGGTTTCGGGTTCTTCGACAATTTCAGTTGCCTCTGCTGCGGGAGCGGCCTGATTTGCGGCCTCACCGTTAAGCTGCTCGTTGAGGAAAGATACAATCTGCATAGCGGTGCCGAGGTAGCGGTTTTCCTCTACATTGGGAAGGTTTTTAGCAGCGTCTGCGATAGGGGCGAGAGTCTCAAGGCAAGCAGCGCCTTCGGTCTGCACCAGTGCCTGCATAGCGGCAGAGTTGCCACGCATAGCCTGCTGCTGAGCAGCTGTATATTTCATCATGAAATCCTCAACGGCGGGCTGAGCAAGTTCTTCAAGACCTTCGGTGTACTGCTCAAGGAGAGTTTCGTTGGTGACAAAGAATTTGTTGTGAGCCTGCACGGTGAATACGATTGCCTGGGCAATGAAGAGAGCCACAACAATTGAAGTCCACCAGCAAGAGATGGTTTTGAGGCGGCTGATCCAGATATTGTTATCCCAACCTACAGTGTGGAACATCGACCAGAAGCCGTGGTTCATGTGGAACCAAAGAGCTACGAAACCGATGATATATACCACGGGAGTCCACCACTGCGAGAATGCCATCTGCAGGAAGAGTGTGCCGTAGCGGGGATCGGCGAGAAGGCCTTCTACAGTAGGATAAGCTGAGAGGTTGTGCGAAACGAGTTCCTGAAGCTGCATCTTAGCCCAGAACTGGATCATATGCACAACAAGGAAGGCTACGATGACGATGCCGAGAACGAGCATGTTCTTCGACGACCATTCAACGCCAGGAGCGGCGCCGGCAATGGCATAGCGGTCGTTGCCACGGGCACGACGGTTCTGCACTGTCAGCCACACTGCATAGATGATATGGATGATGAAGAGTAGCGCGAGGCCGGCAGAGGCCACGAGCGCATACCAGTTAGCTCCCAGGAACTCGCAGATTAGATTGTAAGCCGCGGGCCACAGAAGGGCTACCGAGTTCATCAGCACGTGAAATGTTACAAATAGGACCAAGCAGGCGCCCGTGATGGCCATCACGAACTTACGTCCTATAGATGAGCATGTTAACCACATAAGATGATTGATTTTGATTGATTTATGAATTGTTTGTTATTTGCAGTGCGAGACCGCCCGGCGTGCCGTCGCCGAGTTTTAATGTGCAAATTTAAGGAGTTTTAGTAAACACTGCAACTAATTCACGAAAAAATTCTGTAATTTTAGTGTTTAGCTGCATCGGCGTATTTCACCGTACCATACATGATGCCGGCCAGAGCGAAGAACAGCAGCAGCGAGCCCATGAGCAACGCATAGTTGCTTACATTGACAAGTATGAAGCAGTAGAGATACAGCAGAGTGAGCAGCAAGGCTACCGCACGACCCATGCGCGCATCCTTAAGCACGGCGCCTATATATACCGACACCAGACCGACCGTCATGACGGCTGCCACGAGGTAACTCAGCCAGAAGGCCATGAACTCGGCAAACGACAACAAGAGGCAGTAGAACAGCACCAGCGCAAAACCGATAAGCAGATAGTTGAGCACGGGTATAGGCCGGCGAACGGTAATCTCGGCGAAAAACACGCACATAAATGTGAGCAGTATGGTGAGGAAGGCATATTTGATTGAGCGGGTCACCTTCTGGTAACAGTCTATACCGGCAAGCATGGTAACCGACGGGGTCGCACGTGCAATACGGAACTCATTGGCGTCGGGCTCTGTGGAGAATGGCTGGTCGTAGGCCCCGAAGCGCCATTGCGCCGAATATTCTTTCTTGCCAATCTCCCTGTCATCGGGAGGGGTACCGCCGAACGACGGATTGCCACAATCGCCGTGCACGTCGATCGACACGCTGTCGGTAGCCGGCGTGGAGAAACTTATGCGGCCGGCACACTTCATCGCCATCGTCAATGTCACCTCATCGCCGGGCTGGCACTCAGCGGGCAAGCTTATCAGCACGGTGTCGCGCGACAGCCCGACGGGCACTTCGGTGGTTCCGATCCTGGCCGAAATGGCCTGTACTCGGGATTTGGGGCTGATTGTGAGCCTCAATTTACCTCCGGCGAGCAGACTGTCTGGCACGTCGGGAAGTGCGGACGCAAAGGTAAAATCGCCGGTATATACCAGAGTCTGGTAGATGTCGCGATAAAGCATGTGGGTAGAGAAGACGGCATCCACAGCATTTCGGACAGGAAGCTGCAGCGAGCCGTCAGCCAACTCGACGAACGGGCCGTGGAAGGTCTCAGCGGGCCCCCACGATTCGCAGATCTGCCTGCTTACACTATCCTGGGTTGTCTCACGGTCGTAGGCCATCAGCCACACAAGCATGGCCGCGATTGACAGCAGCCCCACCATGAGGCCAATCATCAGCATCTTACGGCCTGTAGACTGCCCTTCCGAAGGCGGCTGCCAGGAAGGATAGTCATCATCCGGGAGTTGTGGATTAGCTGAATGTAATCTCATCGTTGATCAGCTTCATTTTCAAGGTGAAGTACATGGCAACCGCAATGATAATGAACAACGCGAGTGAGCCAAGCAGAAGAGCCAGCGAGCCAAGATAAAGCAGCACGAGGATATAGATATACTCGACGGCAATCATCAACCCGGCGAGGCGGGCCGCTTTGGCTTGCTTGGTGATACCCTTGATAAAAAGAGCTATAAGACCTCCGGTCATGGCTCCGACTATGACATAGGCCAGCCAGAAAGGCATCTGCTCGGCGAAAGCCAGCAACATCAGGTAGAAGACCGACAGCGCAGCCCCCGACAGACCATATTGCAGATAAGTGATGCCTGCCCTGAATTTCACATCGATAAACAGGAGGGAGATCAAGGTGATCGAGAACACGGCGAAACAGTAGCCGGTGGCATCAGTCACCAGATTATAATCAGCTTCAGGCAGGAGCTCACGGAATTTGCGGGTGGCAGCCATGCCGTCGACCCCGAGACTCAGAAAACTAAAGAATACAGCCAAGCCCAGAATGATGAGCGAATGATTGGCGAGCCAACGCATGTTGCGGGGCGTTTCGTTATTATCCGGAGGGGTAATCATGATATGATAAGTTTAGTATGAGACTCAAATATAGAAGATTGACAAAGTTAATCAAAAAAATTTAGTTTGAGCTCCGAATCATTATTTTTTTGCCTGATAAAAGAGCCACACAATAATAGGCCCATCATCTCAGTTAATATTTAGATATGGGTACAAAAAATTCTATCGACATGCTCCGGGGCCCCTTGGCGCGCCCGATGATGATGTTTGCACTGCCGCTGATTGCAAGCGGAGTTCTCCAACAATCGTTCAACTCGGTTGATGTTGCCGTGGTCGGACGCTTCGCCGGCAGCGAAGCTCTGGCAGCCGTAGGCAGCAACGGCCCGGTGATAGGTTTGCTCATCAATATGTTCATAGGTCTGTCGGTTGGCGTGAATGTTGTCATTGCCAACTATATCGGTCAACGCAACGCGCGCGGCGTCCGGGCTGCCGTCTCTGCGGCCGCCGTGCTTGCAATTGCCAGCGGAGTTCTGATGGTTGCCGTAGCGCTTGCCATAGCGCGCCCCATACTTGAGGCTCTCGACACACCCGAGACGGTGCTCGACCAGGCTGTGAGCTACCTGCGTATCTTCGCACTCGGCATGCCCTTCATGATCATCTATAATTTCGGGTCAGCCATTCTGCGCAGTGTGGGCGACACCCGTCGGCCATTTTACAGTCTCGTGGCGGCAGGTGTGGTCAATGTAATATTAAACCTGGTCTTTGTCATCGGTTTCGGCATGGGCGTCGAAGGCGTGGCATGGGCAACGGTTATTTCCAACATAGTCAATTCAGCCATCGTCACTACCCTCCTCGCCCGCGAGAAGAGCGACATCCGGCTCGACCTTTCTGCCCTTAGACCCAACTGGCAGCAGATGCGCAAAATTGCGTCGGTCGGCATCCCTGCGGGCCTGCAGAGCACTGTATTCTCCATCTCGAACGTCTTCATTCTCTCTGCCATCAACAGCTTCGGTGCGACCGCCGCTGCCGGCTCGGCCGCAGCCATCAACTACGAGCTCTACTGTTACTTCGTCATCAACGCCTTCGGACAGACTGCCGTGGCCTTCACCAGCCAGAACTACGGGGCCGGGCAGATCAACCGTTGCCGCCGTATCTTCCACCTAAGCCTGCTCTACAGCGTGTCGACCTCTCTGTTTCTCAATATCCTCATCGCCTGGCAAAGCGGCTTCTTCCTGTCGGCCTTCACATCTGACCCCGACGTGCTGTTTTTCGCAGCAGAGCGTGTGGCCACAGTACTCCTCTTCCAGGCAATTGCCTGTTACTATGAGATGGCAGGCTCATCGATGCGCGGCCTCGGTCACTCCATGACTCCGGCGCTTATCACGATATTCGGCACCTGCGTATTGCGGCTCATATGGGTTGGCTTCTTCCCGGCTGGCGCAAGCTTCGCCCAGCTGCTCGCCGTTTACCCGGTGTCGTGGACACTCACCGACCTCATGATGATGGCCGCCTATGCCCGCATACGCCGTCAGTTGCCCGCAGAAGAAGGCTCTGAGGCTCCCGCCACTGCACGAGGTATTGCATAATCGCCCGAAATTTGCTAACTTTGCAGCCTCAAACCCATCAGCACAAATATTATCACATCATAACCCCAACATGGCAACTACAGCTGACTTCAAAAACGGTATGTGCCTCGACATCGATGGCAACTACTTCTTTATTGTAGAATTCCTCCACGTTAAGCCCGGTAAAGGCCCGGCTTTCGTCCGCACCAAACTCCGCAACGTAAAGACCGGCCGCATCTTCGAAAAGACCTGGAACTCCGGCGTGAAAGTTGAAGAAGTGCGCATCGAGCGTCGCCCCTACCAGTTCCTCTACAAAGACGACATGGGCTACAACTTCATGCACACCGAAACTTTCGAGCAGGTAGCCATCCCCGGCGAAAGCATCGAAGGCGTACAGTTCCTCAAAGAAGGCGACATCTGCGAGGCCATGGTTCACGCAGCTTCTGAAACCATCCTCACCTGCGAGATGCCCACCAGCGTCGTTCTCGAAGTAACCTACACCGAGCCCGGCATCAAGGGTGACACCGCCACCAACACCCTCAAGCCCGCCACCGTTGAAACAGGCGCCGAAGTACGCGTGCCCCTCTTCATCAACACCGGCGACAAAGTTCGTATCGACACCCGCAACGGTGCTTACGTAGAGCGTATCAAAGCATAATCAAGCCCCTTGCTTGAGATAACGAGGAGGTCGTGCAGCGCGCACGGCCTCCTCTTTTTATGGGCCAACAAAACTGATAGATTGAGCGCAGATAAAATGACGCGCCCGCCTATCCGCCATTGCCGCGTGGGTTATCTATCTCCGCCCGTCTTATCGACTCGAAAAAAAATGTGCCGTCTCAATTGAGACGGCACATTTTGGTATATGTAAGAGTTTATAGGATAGATCAGCGGATCACAACCTTGCGGGTTTCGGTCTTGCCATCGGCGGTTACACGGAGCACGTATACGCCTGCTGCGGCACCGGCTGCGTCGAGGGTGAGGTTTTCACCGTTGGCAGCGGTTGCAAGAGCCTGTGCGCCCGACATTGAGTAGAGGGCAGCCTCAACCTTTGATGCGCCGGGGGCGAAGATGTCGAAGCAACCTGCGGCTACCTCGCTTACGAGGATTTCGCTTTCGAGCTTGACATCGCTCACTGAGTTGATGCCGAGGATGCGCTTGATACCTGCGAGGGCGTCGATCTTACCATAGCCGAAACGCTCGGGAGCCTCGGCGGTGTAAGCATCCTGACGTGCAGTCTCGCTGAGGATCTGCTTAACCTCATCCATTGTAAGGGTGGGATCAGCCTGGAGCCAGAGGGCGAGGATACCTGCTACGAGAGGTGAAGACATCGAAGTACCCGACATTTCATGCCAGTAGTAATCGCGGTCGGCACCCGACTTGGTGATGGCGATGTAATTGTCGCCGTAGGGGTTATTGCCGGCATTCTGATAGTAATAGCTGTACGATGACACCATACCCTGGCCAGGAGCTGCGATATGGGGGAGCTGGCGGCCGTCGACGGTGGTACCATATGATGAGAAGCTTGCAATCTTACCCTTCACAGCGCCGGTATAACCGATCATATCGGAAAGGGTAGGCCACATCTCAACATTGGTGTAGGCAGCTACAGAGAGGATGTTGTCGCCGCAGGCCATATCATTGATAGAGCCCTTGTCGTTACCGTAGGTGAAACCGTCAAGGTCATTGTCGATGAAATAGATGTTGCCTGAAGCATACATGTCGACATAAGTGCCATCTTCACCTTCAACAATCACACCGGGAACTACGCCCTTGATCTCGCCTTCGGCAAGGCTGCCGAGCGACATATAGCAGTTGTAGCGGTTGTTGTCGGGGTTGACGCCGCAGGTGACGATGATACCTGCACGGTTGCCGAATACTGAGTCAAGCGCAACTTCACGCACGTACTCAGGCATGGTGTAGTAAGTACCGGTGAGGTTGGTAGTGTAGACGCTGTCGGGGTTCTCGGCGAGGGGGGTGAACTTGTAAGAGTACTTGATGTCGCCGGTGAGGGTATCAACAGCTACGAAAGTTACATTTACAGGTTTGTTGTCCTTGCTCCAGATGTCGCACTGACCGCTTACGGGCTGGATGCCGAATGTGGTCTTAACCTGCTTGTCGTTTGCAGTGAACTGCTTCTGGATTGACATCGGCGTTCCGGCCTCATTACCGGCAGATACGCACACGAGCATTTCCTTACCGATTTCAGCGAGGTATTTGCAAGATGCGGTAGAGCCATCGTGGGGGCCGTAGTTGTGACCGAGCGAGAGGTTCATCACAGCGGGCTTGCCGATTTCCTTGGCGTAGTCGAGGATATTGCCGGATGCGATGAGGATGTTGTTGCCATCAAGAGTACCTGCGCAGGGAGCGAGCTCAGCACCGGTAGCTGCACCGTAATATTTCACGGGGTAGTTACGGCGGTTGTAGAGGTCGCCAGTACGCTCGCTGACGGTAGCTACAAAGTCAGCATTGCCTTTGTAACCGCCGGCCATGATGCCGAGCACGTGTGTGCCGTGGGTGGCGCTGGAGAGGTCGGTCGAGTAGCTGGCGATCTTCTCCTCGGTTGCGAGTGTGCGCACAGCACCGTTCGAGCCGGTGATGACCCACATTTTGGTCACACGGGGTTTGCCGTCCTCATCAAGGAAGTTGATGTGGTTAGGATCGATACCAGTGTCCATAAGGCCGCAGAGCACGCCGGTGCCGTCGTAAGCCTTGTCGAGGCCAATGCCGGCATGAACAGCGTCGATATTGGTCTCTTCGCGGGCATTGAGGAGGAGGGTATGGTTTTCATAGCCGAGCGAGATGCCAAGCACGTCGCTGAGTTCGGCCACATCTTGAATCTGAATTGGAGTGAGACGGACGATAGCCATGTCACCACGCGCATCGACCACTTCACCGCCGAGGCGTTCAATCTGGGATAGCACATTTCCATCGGCCATGGTGACAATCACTGCCACCTGTTCGTCGGCGCTTACTGCAGGAGTGAGAGCTCGGACGTCGCTGGAGCGAGAGGCATGGACAGCGTTGGCAGCTGCGCCGACAAGCTGAGCCGCGGGGGCGTCAAGCTTCGCCTGTGCATTTGCAACAGCTCCGAATGCGAGGGCCGAAAGTGCAAAAAGCGTTACTTTCTTCATTGTCATGTGTATTTAAAAATGCTTATTTATTTTCCTGATTTGATAATTGAGTGCAAATATACGCAATTTCGGGCTGAGTTTGAGCATTTAAATCTACAAAAAATCATAAAACCGACGCCGTGAAAACAAAAGTTGCCGCTTTGCTGCAATTTTGACTCAGGCTTGCGGATATTAAACCCAAACGCGGGCGTACCGGGTGGCACGCCCGCGGGAAGAAGGTTGATTAGCGAACCGGAACCAGTTTGCTCGACATGCGGCCTACGCCGTTGAGCATATTGGCTTTCGACTGTGCCTTGGTCAGACGACGAACCGGGTACTTCTGCTTAACATTTGCCGAGCCGGTGCCACCAAGGTTGAAGGCGCCGAGGTCGAGATAGAAGCTACCGATGGTCTTGCGCTGTGCGACATAGTCGTCGGCTGCGATATCCATGTTAAGGTTGGTGTTGAGCCAGCTGTCAGGATTGTAGATGGTGAACTGACCGAGAAGGGTCGATGCGGGGAAGGTGATCACCTGATTCTCGTCGATAGTACCACCGTAGCCGAGACGGGCTACCTGTGCGGGGCGTGCGCCACCTTCAACATATTCGCCGGCCTGCGAATATACATTGATGTAGCCGTCTGAAGAGCTCAGCTGTACGCCGAGACGCGAGCCGCTGGCAATGTATACGCAGTTCGAGGTTTCGATGTTGATGTAAACGAAGTCGTTGCCGTCATTGTCGTAGGTTGCGTCAGCCATAGGCCAGCCGTTACCGAACTTGTAGGGGTTGACAAGGCGGAGAACGTTAGGATCTACGGTGCTCTGCTCTACGAGAACATCCCAGGTATAGGCAGGAATGCTGGTGAAGAGTGAGTAAACGAAGCCGTCGGTATACTCGGCATAACCGAGAGTACGCCAGGTATAGGGAACACTGGGCTCATATCCGAAGGTATAGTATGTGTTGAATACATTTTCGCCGGCATCGTCATAACCGGTGAATACCAGGGTATAGGGGCCTTCTTCGCGGAGGAAGAACTCATAGTCGAGCTGCTGGTCGTATACGAGCTCAGGGCTTTCTTCCTTGAGCATATCGGCAAGCACAGCCTTAACCTCGTCCTCAGTGAGGGCACCTTTTTCGAGACGGTAAGCATACGAAGCAAGGTCGTCGGTGCGGTATACATTGACTTTGGCAGCCTCTTCCTCGAGGTTGTTGTAGTACATGTTACCAAGGTAACGAACCTCGATGCCGTAGTCGGCGAAGCCGGGGAGCTGCATGTACTCTGCCTGCTGGCCTACCATGCGACCTTCAATATAGTAGATGGTATTGAAGCCAAAGAGACCGCGGTCGGGGAGGTATCGAGAAGTATTCAGGAAGTTCTCGGCAGTTGCACCATCGGGAATTGCGGCGGGGTTGATCTGCGACACATAGGTATAGGCGTCAGTTACCATCACCATTGAGCCGAACGAATTTTCGTCGCCGGTGGGCATGGGTTCCCAGAATGCGCGCTGGTGCACAGAGTCGGCTATTACAGTTGCGTTGTAGCCGTTGACATAGTATGTCCAAGTTGCCTGAACGTCGTTAAGCTCGGGGCAGTAAGCGTCACCGAACTGGAAACGTACGCTGTCGTTGATAAGCGATTTGGCTTTATATACGGCAACTTCCTTGTCCGAAATACCGAAGAGGGAGAGGGTAACCGTACCGAACTCCGGATCCTTGTAGCGCTCGTATTCGCCCCAGGGAGCGTAAGAGAGGGTATATGTGCGTTCAGTCAAGCCGTAAGGTGTGTGGGCCTCTCCCGCAATCTTGGCTGTGAGCACGTAGTTTTCTTCGGGGGTAACGGCTGAGAATGTCACACCGATCACGAGCTCGGCTACATTAGAGCCGGCAGGGAAAGTAACCTGGGTCGCAGGCGAGAAGACTGCTGTTGTAGGTTCGCCTTCCTCGTCAACGATTGAGGCGTCGATTCCTACTGTGAGTTCCTTGTCGAGACCGCCGTTACGGTATACATTCACGCTCACCTGAGTGGCGTCGACCTTGATGGGTACATCCTGCTCGTCTTCCTGCGAGAAGTATACTTCGTCGCCATCGTAAGCGGGAGCAGGGGTGTACTCGGTCTTGTCGGTACACGACCATGCGCCGGCAAGAAGAGCTGCGCCGGCTATCGCTGTCAGTATCTTATTAAATTTCATGAGTCTTTAACTTTTAATGCGGTTATTGACGGATGGCGTCGTAGAGACCTGCGGGTGAGGGGTTGTTGAAGCCTGAGATTGCGGGGTTGTTGTCAATCTCCTGCTTAACGATACAGAAGTTCATCCAAGCCGCGCGGCCGTTGCTGTTGAATGTATCGAGACCGGGCTCAAAGTTGGTGCCGTCATACCAGCGCTCTGTTGAGTAGTTGAGGCGCTTGATGTCGAAGAAGGAAAGACCTTCGCCGAAGAATTCGATACGTTTCTGGAAGATGATTTCCTCAACAACTGATTCTTCATCGGTTACACGTGTGGTGTAGCTGCTGTAACGGTGGTTACGCATGAAGTCGATGAGGAGCTGCTTGCCTGCAGCAGGATTGTTGTGGGCGGTTGCCTCAGCTTCGATGAAATACATCTCCTCTACACGCATGAGGGGATATGCAACCACGCATGCGATGAGGAAGTCGGTCATATTACCGCTACCGGGGCGGAACTTGATCGAGGTGTAGGGCTCGGTGAGGTTTTCAGCAGCCCATGCAGCATCGATGTAGGGGATACGGTCGGCAAGACCGCTGCCGCTCGGGGGAACGAAGGCGAGCTTGCGGAAGTCGCGGTCGTTGATACGCTTGTAAAGGCTTGCGCCGATCTGGGGGCTTGCGCCGGCGTCAGGCGATGCATAGCCGAAGTCGTTCTCGTTCACGCAGAACGATACCCAGTTGAGCAGCGAAGACTGTACTGCATTGTCCTCAGTCACATACTGGCCGGCGAACATCCATGAAGAGAATGATGAGTCATTGAAGCCACGTGATGTATCGAGCCATTCAGCCTGTGTGAGAGGAGTTGCGCCAGAGGTGTTGATGGCGGTGCGGGCGTAATTTGCAGCCTCGGTGTAGGAGTTTGCTGCACCATCGGCATCCTGGTCAACCTCAGCCTTGTAGCTGGCATCCCAGAGATAGAGACGGGCGAGCAAGCCGTAAGCCACAGCCTTGGAGGGAAGGGTCTTGTCGGCACTGCTTATGCCTTTGTCGAAATATTTAAGAGCCTCATTGAGGTCTGCCTCAAGGTGAGCGAACATTTCATCGTGCGAGATACGGGGATTGTTACGCATCTCTTCTTCGGTGGTGTTCTCATCAATCCAGGGAATTGTGAGGCCGAGGATAGGCTTGCCTTCGGGCGATGTGCCGGAGTTGAACTCGGTGGGAAGGAACTCATAGAGGCGAGCCATGTCGAGATATACATAAGTACGGTAGGTAAGACCGCAAGCGAGATAGAATGCCATCTCAGGATTCTCGTCGGCTGCCTCGCGGCTTACGTTCTTCATTACGTTGTTGAGAGTCAGGATCTGCTCGTAGTAATAGTTCCAGGAATACTGGCATACGAGGTAGTCAGGGCCGAGTGAGTAAGCGTTGCTGCTCCAGCTTGCAAACCAGTTGTAGCCGCCTGCATCAGGCACGTACATATCTTCGGTCATGACGTCGCGGATGTGCATCATCGAAGGGTAGCCCCAGTCGAAGTGGTACGACGATGAGCCGAGAGTCAGAATATTGTTCATATGGCCTGTCATTGCCCATACGAGCGCCTCGACAGCCTTGGGCGAGCTCTGGAGCTGCTCAGCCGTGATTACGGTAGTAGGCACCGACTCCTCGATACAGCCTGTCAGGAGAGGTGTCGCCACCAAGGCTGCCGCAAGAGATTTATATATTGCTTTCATTGTAGATGTCTCTGATTAGAATGTTACGGTAAAACCTCCGGAGAGTGTGCGGATAGGAGCGTAATATGTGTTGTTCACACCACCGGTGAACGACTGGCGGGGATCCATACCTTGACGGTGGCTCCATACCCAGAGGTTGTCAGCGGCGAAGTAAACACGCAGCTTGCTGAGGTACATCTTCTTCACGATATTCTGGGGCAGTGTGTAGCCGAAGTTAACGTGCTCGAGCGAGAGATAAGATGCGTTGGTAAGCCAGCGGTCAGACGACAGAGTGGTGTATTCGTCGTTGTATACGAAACGGGGAATGTCGGTGTTGCGGTTCTCGGGGGTCCATGCGTTGTACATATCGGCGTGGATGTTTGTACCACGGCTTGAGGTGGTGGGCACACCCATGAGCGACTGGTAGTTGGAGTCGATTACCTTACCACCGATCTGGTAGTTGAACGATGCAGAGAGGTCGAAGCCCTTGTACTCGAACGAAGTTGAGAAACCACCGTAGATAGGAGCGAGCACCGAACCAACGAGATACTGCGAAGCCTCGCTACCGTTGTGTGTGGTGGTGATTTCGCCGGTGGGGTTACCGTCGGCGTCGGTCACGTTCTTATAGTACATTGCCATACCGTTTTCGGGGTTGACACCAGCATACTTGTACATAAGCATGGTGTACATAGGCAGGCCTTCGCCGTAGAAGATATCGCTGCCCTGGAAGCCCTTCACACCGTCAACTTCCGAGCCTTTACGTTCTTCCGGAAGTTTGGTGATCTTGTTCTTGTACCAGGTGAAGTTGAGGTTGATGGTCCAAGTGAAGTCCTTGGTGTGGATGGGAGTGGTCTGGAGGTCGACCTCGACACCGGCATTCATCATGTTACCAACGTTGGCATAGTAGCCCATGAAGCCCGAAGATGCGGGGAGGGGGAACGACATAAGCATGTCGTGTGTTGTACGGTAGAATCCTTCGATAGATCCGTTGAGGCGTGAGTTGAAGAGGTTGAACTCAAAACCTACGTTGAGGTTACCACCCTTTTCCCAGGTGATATTCTCGTTACCCTTGGTCGAAGGCGAAGCTGCCGGATGGCCGTTGGCGTTGATCAGGGTGTAAGTATCGGTATAGCGGAAGTCACCGATATTGTCGTTACCCTGCTCACCGTAAGAAGCCTTGAATTTCAACTGGTTCACCCAGTCTACGTCAAAGAAGTCTTCTTTGCTGATGATCCATGCGCCACCGACACTCCAGAACGAGCCCCAGCGGTGTTTGGGGTGGAAACGCGAAGAGGCGTCGCGACGGAACGATGCAGAACCGAAGTACTTGTTCTCATAATCATATTGTGCGCGCGCGAACCAACCTTCGTTGTTATACATCGAAGAGTAAGAGTTGGGCGACTGGTCGGTGATGGCACCTACGAGTTCGTCATTCGTGGGGAGGAACATGTTCGACTTCGAAGCGGAGAGGTTCTCGAGAGTCGTCTTATAGTATTCATGACCGAGGAGGACAGAGAGGTTGTTGCCCCCGTAGCTGTGGTTCCAGTTGAGGAGCTGCTGGAATGTCCAGTCGAGGTTACGGTTATGTGCCTTCTGCACGATACCACCCTGGGTTGCATACTGGCCGTAGAAGGGGTTGGTCACCGAAGTGCTACGCCATTCCTGGAGAGCCACGTTGTTATTTGAGGTGAAGGTGATGTCGTAGGGAAAACGGATTTCGAAGAAGCCGGTTGCATTGAGGTTGTTGGCACCTACTTTGTCAGCGCCGAGGATAGCGTCCGACACGGCATTCGAGCCTGAGAGGAACGGACGACGCATGCCGGCGTTGAGGCCTGCACCGTAGTCGTAGCGAACGATGCCGAGGTCGTCGACCATGATGTTGCCGTTGGCGTCACGCATGAACATCGGGTAGATCGGAGCGATCTGTGTCGCAGCTGCGAAGATGTTTGCCGATGAGTTGGAAGCACCTTCACCCGATGAAGCGTTGGAGTTCATGTTTACATGCGAGTAAGCGACATTGGCACCAACCTTGAGCCAAGACTTAGCCTGGAAGTCGGCATTGAGTCGGCCGGTGAAGCGGCGGTAATCAGAAGGTACACGTACGATACCCTGGTTGTCAAGGTAGCTGATTGAAGCCATGAGGTTGCTGCGCTCGGTACCTTGCGAGATATTCACATTGTATTCCTGACGGAGACCGGTGGTATAAGTCTCATCCATCCAGTTGTCGGGAGTCAGCCAGAAGTCACCGGAGCGGTAACCGAGGGTAGCCGAGGGGTTCATGCGGCCATTGTAGCCGATGAGGAACTCGCCTTCGGGCACTGTGAACACCTGGTAGCCGAGACCGGCAGTGGTGTTTGAGCAGAGCTGCTGGTTGGCCCACTGGGTTGCATAGATGGGATCGTAACCGAGACCACCGATATTGGCGGCAGTAGAGCTGCCCGAGGGGGTGTACATCTCGGTGGGATAGGTTGCGTAGTTATAGAGGGCGCGGTAGTACATTTCGTAGTACTGACGCGGGTCGGTGATATAGTTGTAGTCCTGAGATGCACGGCTGTTGCCACCCCACTTGGCGTCTACCGTCACGGTAGCCTCACCAAGTTTAGCGCGCTTGGTTGTGATAAGAATCACACCGTTGGCGCCACGAGCACCGTAAAGGGCGTTTGAAGCTGCGTCTTTAAGAACCGACATCGACTCGATATCGTTAGTATTGAGTGAATTGATATCGCCGGTGTATGGAGCGCCGTCGACGATGATCAGCGGCGAGTTACCTGCGAGGAGCGAAGAGAAACCGCGGATACGGATCGTAGGATCGGAGCCACCGGGTGAGCCGGAAGCATTGGAGAGCTGAAGACCAGGAACCTGACCCGAAAGAGCGTCGAGCACGTTGGTCACCTGAGTTTTCTCAATAGTGGCAGAGCCTACAGTCGCGGCGGAGCCTGTGAATGAGGATCTGGTCTGTTTACCATAGGCCACCACAATCACGTCATCGAGGATCTCATTGTCGGAATGGAGGCGGATCTCCATGTTGCCTTCTTTGATAGGCACCTCGAGTGTTTTGTAACCCACGTAGGAAACGACAAGGGTAGTGGCTGTTGCGGGTGCCTTCAAAACGAAGAAACCGCTGGCATCGGTAACAGTGCCGCCCGTTTCGCCGAGCGCCTTTACCGAGACGCCGATCAACTCCTCGTTGGACTCGGCATCAACGACAGTGCCCTGAACCGTGCGCGTCTGGGCCGACGCACAAAGGCCGATGGTAATCACTGCCACAAGTAATAGAAACAGCTTTTTCATACTTATAATAAATTAGACATAAATTGATTGATTCACTTTAGGTTAGCAACAGCCATAGACCCAAGCAGAGAGAATATGGGTATACAAGCGTGCATAATGTTGGGCAAAGTTAGCACATTTTTTTGAATCTGCTCAACATTTCGCAAGAAAAAAACTCCATTTTTAACACATTATCTGCCCAAATGCATATGAGTGCCTCACTTGCGCTTACCCGAGGTCGCAAAATCGGCCGTAGTGGTTCTCGCCGCGATTGCCAGAGGCGAAACACCTGAAATATACACTTATGCAATTTTTAGTTAAAAAAAAGACATGTGCAATGCCAATTCTTAATCAGATTTGTTGTATATTTGTAAAATGATTAAATACAAAGAAATTCAATGAGTACATTCCAGGAATTAGGCGTATGCGAAGACTTACTTCGCGGCATTGCCGACATGGGCTTCGAGACGCCTATGCCCGTACAAGAAAAAGTTATACCAGTGCTGCTCAACGGCGACCATGACCTGGTGGCCCTCGCGCAGACCGGAACAGGCAAGACGGCAGCCTTCGGACTTCCCGTCATTCAGCGTGTCGACGTGACCAAGCACGTGCCGCAGGCCCTTATCCTCGCACCTACACGCGAGCTCTGCCTCCAGATTGCAGGCGACCTCGCCGATTTCTCAAAATATATACCTGATCTGGTTGTGCTGCCCGTCTACGGCGGCAGCAGCATCGAGAGCCAGATTCGCGCGCTTAAAAAAGGCGTACAGATTATCGTGGCAACCCCTGGCCGTCTTATCGACCTGATCAACCGCGGTACAGTGAAACTCGACGACGTCAACACAGTCGTGCTCGACGAGGCCGACGAAATGCTCAACATGGGCTTCGTCGACTCGATCAACGACATTCTCAGCCACGTGCCCGACGACCGCAAGATGCTCATGTTCTCGGCCACCATGCCCGCGGAAGTTGCCAAAATCTCCAAGCGGTTCATGAAGAATCCGGAGGAAATTGTGGTAGGCACCCGAAACGAAGGAGCCAAGAACGTGCGTCATATATATTATATGGTTAATGCGCGCGACAAATATCTCGCGCTGAAACGTATCGCCGACAACAACCCCAACATATACGCCATCATTTTCTGCCGCACACGACGCGACACCCAGGAAATCGCCGACCGCCTTATCCAGGATGGATATAATGCCGACGCCCTCCACGGCGACCTCTCGCAGCAGCAGCGCGACATCGTGATGAAGAAATTCCGCGACCGCGTAATCACCCTCTTGGTCGCCACCGATGTGGCTGCCCGCGGTCTCGACGTCGACGACCTCACCCACGTAATCAACTACGGTCTGCCTGAAGATACGGCTGTATACACCCACCGCTCGGGCCGAACAGGCCGCGCAGGCAAAACAGGTGTGTCGATTGCCATCATCCACTCACGTGAGAAAGGCAAACTGCGCGAGATCGAGCGCATCATAGGCAAAAAATTCGAGCGCAAAGAGGTGCCGACACCCGAGCACATCATCGAGAAACAACTCTACAACCTCGCCGACCGCCTCGAGCGCGTTGAGGTCAACGAGGAAGAGATTAACCGATACCTGCCGGGCGTGCTGAAGAAATTGTCGTGGCTTACCACAGAAGACCTCTTGAAACGAGTTCTATCGCTCGAGTTCAACCGACTCCTCAACTACTACAAAGACGCCCCCAACATCGACTTCATCGACGAAAAACCTCACAAAGAACGTAAGGAACGCGACTCCAAGCCACGCTCCGACAAAGAGAAAGACCGCCGAACAGCCGAACGCGGCATGGCCCGAATATACATCAACCTTGGCAAAGGCGACGGCTTCTACGCCGGAAACCTCATCGACATGCTCAATAAGAATGTCAACGGCGCCCGCGTGGATGTAGGCCGAATCGACCTCATGCCGGCCTACTCACTCTTCGACGTCAAGAAATCCGATGCACAGCGTGTAGTGAGTGCCTTGAAAGGCCTTGAGTTCTTCGGCAAGCGGGTATTCAGCGAAATTGCCTCGCCCGACCGCGACTACGCCGCCACCTCTGGCCGCAAAGCCAAGGGGCGCGCAAAGAAATAGGCCACTCCACCCCACTCCGACTTCATCACTCTCTATATATGACAGAGTTATATGAAATTCAACCTTAAAGCGTACGCCGCGGCCATCATGATGGCCGCGGCGCTCGTGCCCCAATATGCAGGGGCACTCACAGCCGCCGATTACTTCGTTTCGGCCCCTCCTGAAGTGCTGCTGATACTCGACGAGAATACCCGACTCGACATGATCGACTACTTCTCGCACGGGCTACCCAATACCTCTGCCAATTCATTGAAGGGCCGTTCGCGCGTAATACTCAACGAGCCCCAGAAGATAGAAGTCGAGTTGAGCCGCGACGCCACAATGCAGATTGCCCTTGTTCCATACAAAAGCGACACTCTCGTAGCGGTGATCGAGACGGTCCTCACCCCCGTGGCCGACAGCTCGGTACGCATATACGACACCGACTGGAATGCCGTGCGCAACCAGCCGACATTACCCGGTGTAAGCGACTTCGTATCGCCCGAACGGCAGAAAGAAGCCAAAAATGCCGAGATGCCCGACATGGCATTCATGCGCATCAGCTTCAATCCGGCGACCAACACCTTCAACGTTCAAAATACCACGGCCGGATACTATGACGAATCGGACAGGCCCGACGGACTGGCTATGATGCGGACGTCGCTTGACCTCCGCTACAACGGCACCAACTTTGAAGAGGTAAAATCCAACACGAAATGAAGCAATGAGCATCGACCGGAATGCCATAAGTCTTGCTGAGCTCAACCGCAGGCTCGGGTACGCCATCTCCACAGCGCCCGGACTAAATGGCGTATGGGTCACGGCCGAGACTTCGGATGTGCGCACCAGCGGAGGGCATTGCTATATGGAGCTTATCCAGAAAGACCCCGACTCCGGCGCACCGCTCGCCAAAAGCCGGGCCGTGATATGGGCATCATCGTTCGCGCGCATGGGCGCTGCCTTCTATGCCGCCACGGGCACACGCCTGCGTTCCGACATGAAAATAATGGCTCAGGTTTCGGTCAACTACCATGCCGTCTACGGTCTGACTCTGGTAATCACCGACATAGACCCCGACTACACTGTAGGAGATCTGGCCCGACGCCGCAACCGTATAATTGCGCAGCTCCAGGCCGACGGCGTGTACGACCTCAACCGGTCGCTCGAGTTCTCCCCCACCCCATGCCGCATCGCCATAATCTCTGCGGCCAGAGCTGCCGGCTACGGCGACTTTGTCAAGCACCTGCATCTCAACCCATATATGCTGCGGTTCGACACAGAGTTATTCGCAGCCACACTCCAGGGCGAGCGGACATCGGCCAGCATCATCGCCGCGCTGGAGGCCATTATGGAGCGTGTCGACGACTTCGACTGCGTAGTCATAATACGCGGAGGCGGCGCGGTGAGCGACCTGGCGTCATTCGACGACTACGAGCTGGCCTATAACGTGGCCCAATTCCCACTGCCTGTCATAGTCGGCATCGGCCACGAGCGCGACACCACCGTGCTCGACTACGTGGCGCATACGCGCGTCAAAACCCCTACGGCAGCCGCCGAGGTACTTATCGGGCTGATGGCCGACGCCCTCGGCACCCTGAAAGGAGTAGGTGCCGAAATAATGCGTACAGTCACCGCACGCATATCGGGGCAGCGAGAACAGCTTGCCTATTATCAAGGCAATCTGCCCGCATTGGCCCGCAATGTCATAACCCGCAACCGGGCTAAAGTCGGAACCCAGACGGCACAGTCGATTGCAACTGCGGCCCGGCAGATACTCGTCAGGCGCCGCGACCGTCTAAATGCCCTCGGCGAGATACTCGAGGCCTTGAGCCCCGAGTCGACACTGCGCCGCGGCTACTCCATAACCCGTGTCAACGGTCATGCAGTGACCGACGGAGACACGATAGCCGATGGCACCGTCATAACCACCACATTCGCCAAAGGCAGGGAAGTAAAATCAAAAACAATGACCATCAATGGAAACAAAGGATAAAGACTTAAGCTATTCGCAGGCTCTTAGCGAACTGGAGAAGATTCTCTCCGAGCTCCGGTCGGACTCGTGTGACGTCGACACCCTCGCCGAACGCACGCGCCGGGCCGCCACTCTGCTGGCCGAGTGCCGCCGGCGCCTTACCCGCACCGAAGAAGATCTTGCCAAAGTACTTGACGAACTTGACAACGCCATAGATGCTTAACTTCACCCACATAGTCCGACCTTACTTCGCCTATCGCGCGGCACGCACACGCCGGATTGATTCTCCGGCAGCGACCGAGGCCGCCCAGAGGCGTGTGCTCGCGTGGCTGCTCAAGCGAGCCCGGCACACAGCCATAGGTGAACGATATAATTTCCCGGCAATCGATTCATACCGCTCATACGCGTCGGCAGTACCGCTTACAGAGTATGAGGCGATACGCTCCGATGTAATGCGCATGGTAAAAGGCGAGAAAGATATTCTGTGGCCCGGAAGGTGCCGCCGCTTCGCGCAATCGTCGGGCACATCCGGCGGAAAGAGTAAGTATATCCCCGTCACCGACGAAGCTCTGCAACGCAACCACTATGCCGGCGGCATCGAGGCCGTGGGAGCTTATCTCTCACACTTCCCGCACAGCCGACTTTTCGGTGGCAAATGCCTTATTCTCGGTGGCAGCTTCGCCAACGAGCTGACCGATGTGCCCGCAGGCGTATGCGTTGGCGACCTCTCCGCCACACTCATCGACCGCATTAACCCTGCCGTAAACCTCCTCCGTGTGCCAGGCAAAGACATAGCCCTCATGCCCGACTGGAACCGCAAACTCCCAGCCCTGGCCGAAGCCGCACTCCACGAGGACATCACCAACATTTCGGGCGTACCCTCATGGTTCATGACCGTGCTCCGCACCGTGCTCGAGCGTGCGGGCGCAAGCTCCATCCACCAGGTATGGCCTAATCTGGAGGTGTTTTTCCACGGCGGCATAGCCTTCGGCCCCTACCGCGAGCAGTACCGCGCCATCACCGATCCGTCGCGTATGCATTACTTCGAGAACTACAACGCCTCCGAGGGGTTCTTCGCCATTCAGGATATGCCCGAAAGCCGGGCAATGCGTCTGCTCACCGACTCAGGCATATTCTTCGAGTTCATCCCGCTCGACTGCCTGGGGCAACCCGATCCACGGGTACTTCCGGCGTGGGAAGTCGAGGAAGGACGTACCTATGCCATGGTCATAAGCTCCTGCAACGGGCTTTGGCGATATATGATAGGCGACACCGTACGTATCCAGAGCGTGGCACCACTGCGTATCACCATAGCCGGCCGCACCAACAGTTTCATCAACGCCTTCGGCGAAGAACTGATGGTATGGAACGCCGACGCCGCCCTGGCCAAGGCCTGCGAGCGTACAGGGGCTGCCGCAGCCAACTACACGGCCGCCCCGGTCTATGCCTCGTGCGGCAATAAAGGCCATCATCAATGGCTGATAGAATGGACCGTGTCCCCGGCCTGCGGAAATGAAGCCTTCGCCGACATACTCGACGAAGAGCTGCAGGCTGTCAACTCCGACTATCAGGCCAAGCGCGCCGGAGGCATCTTCCTCGCACGCCTCGAGCTCACCGAAGCTCCGGCGGGGCTCTTCGACCATTGGCTGGCCTCCACCGGTAAACTCGGAGGACAGCGCAAGATACCCCGCCTCTCCAACGACCGCCGGGTAATCGACGGCATACTCGCACTGAAATAAATCAACCAACAATACAAACCATTTATCATGAAATTACGCAATTTTCTATCAGCCGTGGCTCTGGCCGCAACCGTATGGGGTGCAGCGGCCCAATCGCCGAAGTATATCTTCTACTATATCGGCGACGGCATGGGCATGGGCCCGGTAATGGCAGCGGAAACATACAACCGCACCATACTCAAAAACGACAAGCCACTGCTCATGATGCAGTTCCCCGTCACCGGCTGGTGCGCCACCTACTCGGCCTCGTCCGACATCACCGACTCTGCCGCAGCGGGCACAGCCCTCTCAACCGGCACCAAAACCAAGAACAGCATGCTCGGCATGGCCCCCGACACAAGCGCCGTATACTCTGTTGCGGTCGACCTGAGCAAAATGGGCTATGGCGTAGGCGTGGCAACCTCTGTAGCGCCCGACGACGCCACTCCGGGCGCATTCTACGCTCATGTGCCTAACCGCAGCATGTACTACGAAATCGGCACCCAGATGGCCGAGTCTGGCTATCAGTTCCTCGCCGGTGCAGGTCTCCGCGGCCTCAAGACCAAAGATGGCAAAGACACCGACCTGCTCACCCGCTTCGCAGCCGAGAACGTGCAGATAGTCCGTGGCCCTGAAGGCATCAAGGAGATTAACTCCGACCGTGTTCTCCTCCTTAATCCTGAAGGCACCAAGGAATGGAACATCGGCTACACCATCGACTCCATAGCCGGAGTGCTCACTTTGCCCGACATCGCCAAGGCCTGCCTCAACCAGCTTGAACGCACATCGCCCGACCGTTTCTTCATGATGATCGAGGGTGGCAACATCGACCATGCCCTCCACGCCAACGACGGTGGTGCCGCAATCAAGGAAATACTCAACTTCAACGAAGCCCTTGCCGTGGCCTTCAATTTCTATGAACAGCACCCCGACGAGACTCTTATCGTCGTCACAGCAGACCACGACACCGGAGGCATGGCCATGATCAAGCCTACCGGAGCCAAAGGAGGTCTTGCCAACATCGACTACCAGAAGGTCTCGAAAGAACAGTTTAGCGAATACTGCAAGAGCCTGCTTCACACACGCATGGTCTACAAGTGGCAGGACATGCGCGACTATCTTGAAGAAAACCTCGGCTTCTTCACCCACATCAAGATTTCCGACGAACAGGAAGCCCGTCTCGAAAAACTCTTCAACGACACCTTCGAGCTCCGTAACTCGGCAGATCAGGAAACCCTATATGCCAACTTCAACGCATTCGCAGTCGAGGTATTCCAGATGTTCAACGACGCCACCGGCCTGGCCTTCACCACCACCAGCCACTCAGGCAACCCCGTGCCCGTATTTGCCGTAGGCGTAGGCGCCGAGAAATTCAAAGCCTACAACAACAATATCGGCATACCCACCGCAATCCTCCGCACCGTGGAAGGCAAGTAAGCCCTCACCACGGCCCCAAATATATCAGCGCTCCGCAAGCCAAATTCCGGCTACGCGGAGCGCTGAGTTTTATCCAATTGTAAGTATTTTTAATAAGTTTTCGCCAGCAGGCAAAATACAACTCTTAATAATTTGCATTTTAAAATAAAAAATCATAAATTTGCAGCAGATATATGAATTACTTCATATAGTCTCTGAACGTTCCCTCTTCCGACATCACTTCCAGTCTTGTCCATTCTCTCAGTCCGGCCCCGGTATCTCCAATCATTTATTTCTGTCTGCCTATAATGCAGATCATCGGCAAACCTTCAACTATCGCCCCATGAAACGCTCAATCCTCTTATTCATTCCTTTGTTAGCCGCCTGTTCTTCCATCGACTCAGGCTATGAACCACTTGATCCGCAATTATGCGTCCAAGCCGTAACGCGTACCCCCGAACCAGCACCCGATCCTCTCGATGTCAATTCGTACGAACTTGCCCGCGTAATAAACGTGTCGTTAAGTGACTGCCACTTTCCCCGTTCACGCTCACAGGAGAGCTATACAATCGACACCATTACCGATACAAACGGACATGCAGCAATGTACGCTGTCAATTTTGAGAATAATGGAGGATTTATACTTGTCAGCGCAGTCAAAACCACAGCTCCCCTTCTGGCATATAATACAAGCGGCCACTTCTCCATGGACGGCAATGATTCCCCGTTGTCGTACTGGTGCTCAGAGCTGGTGAAAGGCATAGAAAAATCCCGGAACAATATTTCAGTCGCTTCAGATGCAGGCTTATCAATCTGGTTTCCTTTCGAAAACTACGGCGAGAATTGCCTGCTGTCGCGTGCAGCCCCCGAAGACGGCTCAGACTTCAACAGCTGGCCTGAAGAACTCAAAGAAAAATACCGGAAATCTGTGGCTGTTCTTGCCGACACTGTGGGGAAGTGGGGATCAGGAGCTCAGGTCTATTGGCTCGACGATGAAAAGAAAATCGTCCAGCTTTTCGGGCAAAAAATATATAATGACGCCTGTGAAAGCTGTAAAGCAGCCGTTTACTATCAGTTTGAGACCAATTGGCGCCCCCTGTCTGTTATGGTCGTGCGACCCCGAACTATTCAAGAAACACTAATACCCAACTTCATAAAAACACAATGGAACCAGAACGGTAATTTCAACATAAGTTATCCGGCTGTAGGAAATCTGACTCATGCCTATGCCGGCTGTGTTCCGGTAGCTATGGGGCAGATCATGCGTTATCACGAATGGCCATCTACTTACAATTGGGCAGACATGCCCTACTACTTTGGCAACAAAACTGTCTCGGATCTACTATATTATATAGCAGAACAAGGCAACGCTAATTATACTGAAAACGGCACGAGCATGGGCAACCAGAATGCCAACTCCACCTTTATAAAAATGGGATATTCCACTACCGGCGTCAACAAACTCTCTGCCCTATCGGAAATAAAGAGCCATCTTGCCGGTAAAAAGCCGGTATATCTTAGTGGAGAAGATAGCAGAGGTAGCTCGGCACATGCCTGGGTAGCGTGTGGTTACAGCTATGGGCTCTATGAAAGTATATTGGAAATCTACACAGTGAACCAACCCCAGCAAGTTACTTGCTGCAACCGTATATTCCTAAACTCGACCCAGGCCGAATCTGCCTATATGAATTGGGGCTGGGGCGGAGTAGGTGATGGATTCTATCACTACGGCATATTCTCACCCTCCGGCTACAATTTCAGCGTCAATCCCCTGTATATACTTCCTACTCCCAATAAATAAGTCTTCGCTATGAGCAAAAGGATAATTCTAATAATCGCAATATTTTTTGCAGCTTTCCAGCCAAACTGCGCCCAGATGAAAGATAAAGGATTCTTCGTCCAGGCATTCGTGGGTATGGGAGAT
>CAJUJB010000011.1:25339-69659 GCA_910586595.1 uncultured Muribaculaceae bacterium
TGATGGTAAGATACGCCTGCATTGGATATTATGATACCACCCCATTCCATTTTGAGGACACAAATGGATTCCTGCACTCCGGACATTTCATGGCCGATTTCAGTCTAAGAAGACTGCAAATCGGAGCAAGATTTACGTTCTGAAAAAACTATCATCCGGGCTAACCCCAATAAATAATCTTCGCTATGATTAAACGGATAATTTTAATAATCGCAATATTTTTTGCAGCTTTCCAGCCAAACTACGCCCAGATGAAAGATAAAGGATTCTTCGTCCAGGCATTCGTGGGTATGGGAGATTGGAACCGAAAAATATATTTTACAGGCGAATCCCGATATCGTTACTATGCACTGGCTACACCAGGCATCGGGTATCGGTTTTCCAAGAGGTGGAGCGCCGGCTTCGACATAAAATTTCCTATTGGGATAAATCGAGAGTATGACGTCATACCAACCTTATTCGCTGAATATGACTTCATATCATTGCGCCGGCTAAAAATAACAGCAGGGGCATGTGGCAGCTATGGCAAGAGAAATTCCATACCGGTTGGAGCTCCGTTTCCTCACCCCAATCTGTGGGAAGCGGGCATATACTTTGGCGCATCATATAATCTAAGCTCAAAGCTTGCACTGATGGTAAGATACGCCTGCATTGGATATTATGATACCACCCCATTCCATTTTGATGACACTAATGGATTCCTGCACTCAGAACATTTCATGGCCGATTTCAGTCTAAGAAGACTGCAAATTGGAGCAAGATTTACGTTCTGAAAGTAATGGCTGTCTAACTTGTGGGGTTAACGTCAAAAGTTAGACAGCCTCGTCTATTATAATCAATCAGAAATCGGCGTGGCCGGTGGCGAGGAGGATCACGCCTACCACTCCAAGAATAATCAGAGCCCCAAGTATCCACTTCTCCACGGCGGTGAACACCGGTTGACCGGGATAATACTCATGGCGGGCTTTGACATAGAAAAATACGCCGGGGAGGTAGAAGAGTACGGTGACAATCATAAGCGACACATTGCTCGTGCATACGATATATGAGCAGAAGACCGTAGCCCCGATACCGATGAACCGGAAGAAATTACGCTGGCGCGCCGAGGCAACGGCAATCAGCGGCGGCTGCCGCTTGCTGTCAAGACTGCATTTCCACAGGAACATGCCGCTGAACAGATATGCCGGAAGCACCATAAGGCTCGTGAGGTCGAGAGCCGCCAGATAGACCGAGTGTGAGGTCACCACGAGGCACATGAACACCTGCATCACGATCGAGGATACAAGCAGGCCGAAAGCCGGCATATTTTTCTTGTTAAGCTTCAGAAATTTCTTAGGGAAGATCTTCACCTGGGCGGCTTCATAGGGTACTTGCGCGCACACGAGCGTCCAGGCAATCCATCCGCCGAGAATCGAGCACACGATGGCCGCAATCACGAAATAATAGGCCCATGCACCGCATGCATGCTTCAATACATAGGCAACCGAAGGGTCGGGCAACGCTGCAAGCTCGGGTTGATGCATGATTCCGAATGAAAGAACCGACACAAGGGCATAGAGCAGCCATGTGCAGAGAAAACCTATGATGCCGGCCTTACCGACATCGCTGGCTTTCTTCGCCCTCGACGACATCATCACCGCGCCTTCAATGCCGGTAAAACACCAGAGGGTGACGAGCATGGTAGTGCGCAGCTGTGAGCCGACAGAGCCAAGATCGGACAACTGGCCCCAGAAATCATATGTGAACATCTTCATCTTGAAGAATATCACCAGTATAGCCACGATAAGCAGGAGCGAGGCCATCTGTATCACCGTAATGATGACGTTGAGGAACGATGCTGTGCGCAGGCCTCCGGCAACTACAAAATACATAAGCCATATCAAGGCCGATCCGAATACCACTGTCTGCCACCCGTGGTTGAGGAGCACCGGGCAAAATGCGGCACAAGAGTCGTTGAGCATCACCGCATAAGCCACGTTTCCCGTAGCTGTGCAAAGCCAGTATCCCCACGCGACATTGAACCCTACAAAGTTGCCGTATCCTACCTGGGCATATTGATATATTCCCGCGTTAAGATCGGAGCGCTTGTCGCTGAGGATCTTGAAGGTATAGACCAGAAAAATCATTCCTATGGCCGTAATCAGCCATGAGATGATCACAGCGCCGAGACCGGCATGCACCGCCATATTCTGCGCTATATTGTAAATTCCGCCCCCGACTATGGAGCTGAACACAATGGTTGTCAAGCCGGTTAAACCAAGCTTCTTATTATTGTCCGGCATAATTGTATAAAATTATTAGAGGGGCGGAAGAATTGCATCCTCCGGCCCCTCTGTATCAATGCTATGGATTCGGCCGCTTATTTCACAAGTGGCGCATAGGCGAAGTTCAGGAATCCTATGCAGGTAAGGCAGTAGCCGAAGGGTTGGTCGGGAGGAATATTGAGGAAGTTATGGTAGAGGTCGATCTCGCCATCCTGCTCAAGACCGCGGATCATAAGCTCGTGCTTGAGAGATTTTGAAAGCCACATGGTTGCCTCGGCTTTGGCGATGTCGTCGTCAATCATGGAGTCGTAGTACTGGACATATTCGGCCGCATATCCGCCGATAAACTTACCGTTGCGTTTGGCCCAGATTATACCGATACCGGTTGCGATGGCCTTATGCTCGTTGTAGTTGGCACCGTTTCCGGCAATGATCACCTCGAGCACGGCGCCGTGCTTGAACTGCTCGGGAAGATCGGGCCGATAGGTATGGTTAGGGTATTTGTCGGCCATCTCCTTGGTGATGGTCACCAGATTGCCGCGGCATTCGGGAGGCAATACAGAGGTATACGGGATTACATTGAAATCCTCGATTCGGGCCATGCGGAGAGCTGAGTCGTAAGCAAATGTTTCATAGGGCTGTGGGGGAATGCCATCGTTGAAGGCACCCGTACCACCAGTGATAAAGCCAAAGGTAGGATACCGAGTTCCTCTTTGTTCGTCCATGATTTACGGTTTTAAATGAATATTAAGTGATGTTATATAATTCAAAACAAAACGCAACGAAAACGGTTCGAACCAAAAACAAATTTACACCTACCTTCGCCTTCTACTTACAACCGAGGGGCCCGACCGCGATAATGCGGCCGGGCCCCTCGGTATCATGTCATGTGGATTGCTTAGTCAAGTTTAAGAACGGCGAGGAATGCCTTCTGAGGCACCTCCACCGAGCCGATCTGCTTCATGCGTTTCTTACCCTTCTTCTGTTTCTCGAGAAGTTTACGCTTACGCGAGATGTCGCCGCCGTAGCACTTGGCGGTCACATCCTTGCGGACAGCCTTGATGGTCTCGCGGGCGATAATCTTCGCTCCGATGGCAGCCTGAATGGCGATATCGAACTGCTGGCGTGGTATAAGTTCCTTAAGTTTCTCGCACATGCGGCGGCCGAACGACACAGCATTGTCGGCATGTGTAAGGGTGGAGAGGGCGTCAACACTCTCGCCGTTGAGCAGGATGTCGAGCTTGACAAGTTTACTCTCGCGGTAGTCGTGAATATGGTAGTCGAAGGATGCGTAGCCCTTGGATATACTCTTGAGCTTGTCATAGAAGTCGATCACAATCTCGCCCAAAGGCATGTCGAACGTAAGCTCGATGCGGTTGCCTGAGATATACTCCTGCTTGACGAGCTCGCCGCGCTTGCCGAGACACAGGGTCATGATAGGCCCGATATAGTCGGCGGCGGTAATGATTGAAGCCCGGATATAAGGCTCCTCTATATGATCGATGAGTGTGGCATCCGGCAGGCCGGAAGGATTATGTACTTCGGTCATGGTGCCGCGCTTGTCGTATACGCGGTAGCTTACGTTAGGCACGGTGGTGATGACATCCATGTCGAATTCACGGCCAAGACGCTCCTGGATAATCTCCATGTGGAGAAGGCCGAGGAAGCCGCAGCGGAAACCGAAGCCGAGGGCTGCCGAAGACTCGGGAGTGAAGGTTAGCGATGCATCGTTGAGCTGCAATTTCTCAAGCGAGGTACGCAGGTTCTCGAAGTCTTCTGTCTCGATAGGATATACACCGGCGAAGACCATAGGCTTCACTTCCTCGAAGCCGTCGATGGCTTCGGAGCAGGGGCGGTCGACATGTGTGATTGTATCGCCCACCTTGACCTCCTTGCTCGACTTGATGCCGGAGATGATATAGCCCACATTACCGGCCGAAAGCTCAGGCCGGGGATCCATGTCGAGCTTGAGCACACCGATTTCATCGGCGTGGTATTCCTTGCCTGTGGCAACGAACTTCACGAAGTCGTTCTTGCGGATGGTGCCGTTGATGATCTTGAAATATGCAATGATGCCGCGGAAGGGGTTGAACACCGAGTCGAAGATAAGCGCCTGCAGCGGTGCCTTGGGGTCGCCTTCAGGAGCCGGTATACGCTCTACGATGGCCTGAAGGATTTCGGGTATACCGATGCCGGTTTTGCCCGACGCACGTATTATCTCCTCACGCTTGCAGCCTATGAGGTCTACAATCTGGTCTTCCACCTCTTCGGGCTTGGCTGAATCGAGGTCAACCTTATTGATTACGGGAATAATCTCGAGGTCATTGTCGATGGCCATGTAGAGATTGGAGATTGTCTGGGCCTGTATACCCTGGGAGGCATCGACAATCAGAAGGGCGCCCTCGCATGCGGCTATAGAGCGCGACACCTCATATGAGAAGTCGACGTGCCCCGGAGTGTCGATAAGGTTGAGCACATATTTCTCGCCGTTGAGCTCATAGTCCATCTGGATGGCGTGGCTCTTGATGGTGATGCCTCGCTCACGCTCAAGATCCATATCGTCAAGCACCTGGGCCTCCATATCCTTGGCGGCCACAGTATTGGTATATTCAAGCAGACGGTCGGCCAAGGTTGATTTGCCGTGGTCGATGTGTGCTATGATGCAAAAGTTGCGTATATTTTTCATTTAAGCGATATTTGGTGCAAAATTACGAAAAAAAGTGCGGATTTGCAACTGCACCCCGCTGCATGTAAAAGGGGGCGCGCCGTCTGTCGGCGCGCCCCCTCGATATAAGGCTTGCTAAGCTACGGGAGCTTATTTAACGAGGACTTTGGTCACCTTGTTACCCTGGCGACGGATATAGAGGCCAGCCTCGGGATTGATGACGCGTACACCCTGGAGGTTGTAGTATTCAACAGGTTCTTCCGAAGCTGCCTCTACTTCATCAACACCGGTGGTTGAGGTGAGGAGGTAGAGTGTCGGGAGGATGTTGTTGCCAAGTTCAGCATATGAGCCGTATGAGGTGTATGCGGGCGCATAGCTGATGGTCTTGCCTACCGAGGTGTTGGTGATTGTTGCCACACCGTCAGCGTCGACATCAATAGTCCAGAGGGCGCCTTCTGCGGGTGCTTCGGCAGCCTTGTTGAAGCTGTTGTATGTACCGGTCTGATAGTAGTAGTTACCTTCGGCGTCCTGCATGTAGTAAGCAGAGCCTTCGGCTGTGAAGGTGAAGGCGTTGTCAACGCTGGTCTTGCAGTAACCGTCAACGAAGGTTGCAGCAGCCATGGAGAGGTAACCGTAGTTCTTGGCGCCGAGAGATGTGGCAACCTTGCCGTCGGCAGCGAGAACATACTGCTTGCCAGATTCGATGCTGGTGGCAGGTACGAATGTGCCTTCCGAAGGATCTACGGGATCTACAGGTTCTTCACCTGAGCCTTCGCCGGGAGTACCGTTGATAAGGAGCTTGGTGAAGTGGATCTGACCACGTTTTGTTTCGCCGTCAGTGCCGAGAATTGCCTCATGGCCAACGGTGAATGTAACGCTGGCGGCGTCGCCAATCCAGGTGATGATTGAGTCACCGGCAGCCTGGGCAGGAGTGATTTCGCCAACTGAAGGTACGATTTCTGTGTAGCGGGCAGCCTGGGTGGCAGCGTTGAGAACGAAGACAATCTGTGTAAGGTTCTCGCCAGAAACGGTGAGGGTATTGTCAGCGTAGAGACGTATAGTGCTCGACGATTCATGGAAAACTGGAGCGCTAGGACCTTCTCCCTGGTTAAGATCGAAGCTGAAGCCTTTCACTTCAGATGCACCCGGCACGGTGAGCTCATTGGCATTGATGGTATATTCACCTTCAACAGGATCTACGGGATCTACGGGATCTACAGGTTCTTCACCTGAGCCTTCACCGGGAGTACCGTTGATAAGGAGCTTGGTGAAGTGGATCTGACCACGTTTTGTTTCGCCGTCAGTGCCGAGAATTGCCTCATGGCCAACGGTGAATGTAACGCTGGCGGCGTCGCCAATCCAGGTGATGATTGAGTCACCGGCAGCCTGGGCAGGAGTGATTTCGCCAACTGAAGGTACGATTTCTGTGTAGCGGGCAGCCTGGGTGGCAGCGTTGAGAACGAAGACAATCTGTGTAAGGTTCTCGCCAGAAACGGTGAGGGTATTGTCAGCGTAGAGACGTATAGTGCTCGACGATTCATGGAAAACTGGAGCGCTAGGACCTTCTCCCTGGTTAAGATCGAAGCTGAAGCCTTTCACTTCAGATGCGCCGGGCACGGTGAGCTCATTGGCATTGATGGTATATTCACCTTCCACAGGATCTACGGGTTCGGGGGTGTCGCCACCTTCGGGAGCCTTGTAGCTGATGATAAAGCTGCCAGTGTTGAACTGAGGTGTATTGCCAAGGTAATTCATGAGAACACCATACACAACAACTTCCGCACCAACCTTGATCTGGTCTTCAGCAGTGAATTTCTCACCATTGAGCCAGTAGCCACGGTAGATACCCAGAGTTTCACCACCTTCTGCGTCGGCAATCGCGTAGGTTGCGTTACCGAACGAGGTGCTAACCTCTGTGATAGATACGATAGTACCCTGAACATATACCCTGTCTCCGATGTTGCCGGCGGCGATTACCTGAAGAGCTTCGCTTACGGTGTAAGGATCTGATTCGGTACCCTTGTCAGGATCAACGGGATCTACAGGAACTTCCGCACCGATGATTTCGTACTCGGTCACAGACTTGATACCTGCAGCGGCAAAGTACTTGGCTAAGTCGCCCTTGATGAGAACATCTTTACCGAGGTTGTCGGGGTTGTCAACGAGGTTGAGGGCTGCACGAACCGCACCAACAGGAAGCTGTACGGGAACACACTGGGTGTAGTCGGTGCAGTCGGGGGTAGCTGCGAGGAGGATGTTGGAGGCGGTAGTCACGCTGTCGGCAGTAAACTTGCTGTCGGCGGCGAGAGTCATTCCGTCAACAACACCTACGATATAGCCGTATGTCCATACGCCAGTGGCTGCAACAGTGTTGTTGAGGTCGATAATCTCAGTTACGCTGTAGGGGGCGTCTTTGGTTCCGTGTTCTACAGTCACGCCTTCACCTTCGATGGTAAGCTTGGTGAAGCGGATCTGACCGTTCTTGGTATTCTCGGTGCCGAGAGTTGCAATTTCGCCTACGGTGAAAGTAACCGCGTCGGCTTTACCGCGCCAGATAAAGATGCTGTCGCCGGGAGCCTGTGCAGGAGTAATCTCACCTACACTGGGAATCATGTCGGTATAACGCAGATAAGCGTCGGAAGAGAGGGTGAACATCACTGCAGTGAGTTCTTTGCCAGCTACGGTGATGGTGTTGTTGGCATAGAGACGTACGGCAGCTGTACCTTCATTGTAGATGGGAGCGCTTGATCCGGCAGCCTTGTCAATAGCAACAGTGAAGCCGTCGATAGTTACGTCGCCCTCGACATTGAGGTCTGCGGCAGCGATTTCATAGCCTTCGATAGGCTCAACGGGAATAACGGGCTCAACAGCGGTTGAGTCACCGTAGATAGTGATTGCGTCGATATGGATCTGACCGGCCTTGGTGTCGCCATCAGTTCCGTATACGGCCTTGGCACCTACGAGGAAAGATACCTCATCGGCCTTGCCTACCCATGTGATGATAGAGTCACCGGCAGCCTGAGCGGGAGAAATAGTGCCCACAGAGGGAGTGAAGTCGGTGTAACGTGCAGCTGCGGTAGAGCTGAGGGTAAATTCAATCTTAGAGATATTGGGGCCGCTTACCACGAGAGTGTTGTTGGCATAGAGGCGGAGTACTTCGCCACCATAAACCTGAGGAGCGGTTGTGCCGGTGGTTTTCTGGATATCGATGGCATAGCCTTCGAATTTAGTTTCACCGGGAACGAAGAGGTTGGCGGCGGCAATTGTATGCGCAACGCCGGTAGTGTCGGGTTCGATAGGATCAACGGGCACGTCGGGAACATCAGGAGATGTAGGCTCGCTGAGGAACACATATTCTGCGGTATTCTTGAGACCGGGGCCACCGCAATATTTCATCACGTCGCCTTTGAGGAGCACATTGCGACCGAGATTGGTGGGGTTGAGGGCGAGGCTCAGTGCGTTGCGTACGTCACCAACCGGGAGCTGTACGCCGATGCACTGGCTGAAGTCGGTGCAGGTTGAATCAGCGGCGAGTACAATATTTGTAGTTGCGGCCTCCTCAGCACCAAATACGGCATTAGAAAGAGCTGATGAAGTCGTTGATGTGGGAATATAACCTACGATGTAGCCACCAACATATACGCCGCTTGCAACGGCTGTGGTGGTGCTGGCAGGATTGAGGGCAATAACTTCAGTTACGGTGTAGGGATTTTCCTGTGTGCCTTTCTCGGGAGTGGGATCCACGGGCACGTCGGGAGTTGCGGTAGA
Organism: uncultured Muribaculaceae bacterium; assembly: GCA_910586595.1. GTDB lineage: Bacteria > Bacteroidota > Bacteroidia > Bacteroidales > Muribaculaceae > CAG-873. The sequence goes on from CAJUJB010000011.1 coordinate 34,037, forward strand.
GTCAGTGTAGACAGTGATAAGGTCGATGTGAACCTGACCGGCCTTGCTGCTGCCGTCGGTACCATATTCAGCCTTGGCGCCTACAGTGAATGTCACCGAGTTTGCCAGGCCGACCCATGTAATTGTGCTGTCGCCCATAGCCTGAGGCTGGGTAAGCTCGCCTACGCTGGGAACGAAGTCGGCATAGCGGCGTGCGCCTGTAGATGTATTGAGTTTGAAGACGATACGGTTGAGATTCTCACCGCTTACAGTGACAGTGTTGTTGGCATAAACTCGGAGGGTGGTAAGGCCTTCGTATTCTGATGTTGAAGGAGCCGAAGCGCCGAGGGCCTTGTCGATGTTGATGTCAAATCCGTCAATAGTTGTCTCACCGGGGATATTCAGAGCATCCATAGAGATGGCATAGCCACCGGGTAATTCGGGATCAACGGGATCCGGTTCGATAGGATCGGGTTCGATAGGGTCAGGGGCGACGGTAGTGTCGTCTTCGATAGAGATTGCCAGGATATGAACCTGACCAGCCTTTGTCGGGCTTGTACCGTAGTCTGCTTTGGCACCTACGGTGAAGGTAACGGATTCAGCAGAGCCGACCCAGGTGATTACGCTGTCGCCGGCAGCCTGGGGCTGCTCGAGCTCACCTACAGAGGGTGTAAAAGCGGCATACTGGGCTCCCAGAGATGCTGTGTTGAGCTTGAAAACGATCTTGCTCATGTTCTCGCCGCTTACCGTAACGGTATTGTTGGCGTAGACTCGCAATGCACCTGAGGCTGCATTGATGGCCGGAGTTGTCGACCCGGTAGCCCGCTCGATGTCGATGGTATAGCCATCGGCAGTCGTTAGTCCGGGCACCGTGAGCTGCGAAGCATCTACGGTGACGGCGGCCGCGCTTGCGCAGAACGAGAGTACCGCGCCAGCGAGAGTTAATAAAAATTTTTTCATAAGTGTAATATAGTTGATAAGGATATTGGCCTGGTTAGTGTGTAAGGCGTGATGGTTAGCAATTTTATATGGAAAAGCCAAGGGCGAGCTGTGTTGCGCGCCCTTGGCATCGAATATCGTGCGTCAGGCCGAAATTACTTCACAAGTACTTTCGAAACCTGGTTGCCCTGACGGCGAATGTAGAGGCCGTTAGAGGGATTTGCAACACGTACGCCCTGGAGGTTGAAGTATTCAACGGCGGCGTTCTCAGCAGCCTCAACAGCAGCCACGCCTACAGTTTCGTCGTATACATAAAGGGTGGGAAGGATGTTCTCGCCAACCTCAGCATACGAGCCGTATGAGGTGAAGGTGGTCGAATAGCTGATGATTTTCTTAACAGAGGTGTTGGTGATGGTGGCAGCACCGTCTTCAGCTACGCTGATAGTCCAGAGACCTCCTTCTTCAGGCACATCTTCCGACTTGTTGAAGCTGTTGTAAGTACCGGTCTGGTAGTAGTAGAAACCTTCAGCATCCTGCATGTAGTAAGCGTCGCCTTCGGGGGTGAAGGTAAAGGCATTTGCTTCGGCAGTCTTGCAGATGTTACCATCGAAAGTTGCGGCAGCCATTGAGAGGTAACCGTAAGTTTTGGTGCCGAGGCTTGCAGCAACCTTACCGTCAGCAGCAAGGACATATTTCTTGCCAGCCTCAACAGAGGTAGCGAGAACGAATGAAGGAAGCTCGGGAGTAGGAACTTCAACAACCTCGCCGGGAGTACCTTCAATAACAAGTTCAGTGAAACGGATCTGACCGTTCTTATCACTTTCCTCACCGAGGGTAGCGATTTCACCAACAGTAAATACAACCTCCTGAGCATTGCCTACCCAAGTGAATTCGGTATCACCGGCAGCCTGCGCGGGAGTGATTTCACCTACACTGGGGGTAACTACCGTATAACGGAAGTTTGCATCGCTTGAAAGAACGAAGGTAATTTTTGTCAGTTCCTCAGCTTCTACAGAGATAGTATTTTTAGCATAAAGACGAATGGCTTTTGTATTGCCATGGAACATAGGTGCAGTACCACCTTCGCCCTGCTCAACATTGAAGTTGAAGCCTTCTACATTGCTAACGCCGGGAACGGTAATTTCAGAAGCGGTGATACGGTATTCGCCCTCAACTGGCTCAGGAGTTTCTCCTGTACCGCCTTCGCCTTCAATCTGAATAGAAGCGATGTGAATCTGACCGGCTTTGGTATCACCATCAGAACCCATAGTGGCTTTGTCACCTACAGTGAAAGTCACCGAAGCAGCATCACCAGTCCAGGTAAGCTGGGTGTCGCCTTCTGCCTGAGCAGCGGTGTATTCACCTGTGCTGGGAGTGAAGGTGGTATAACGTTTCGATCCACTGTCGCTGAGAGTAAAGACTACTTTAGTAATCTTGCTGCCAGAGATAGTTACTGTGTTTTTTGCATAGGTACGCAGTGCTTCGCCAAAAACCTGAGGGGCGGTCTGTCCATTCTGTTTCTGGATATCAACGGTGAAACCATCAATAGTTGACGCACCGGGCACTGTAAGCTGATCCGGAGTAACGGTCAGCGCGCTTGCGCAGAGAGAGAAAACTGCGCCTGCAAGGGTGAGTAAAAGTTTTTTCATATATGATTGATAAAATGTGATAGATAAAGTCGGGATGCGGTACGGATTACTTTGTCACGTAGCGGCGGAGGAAAATTTCAGTGGGGAAGTGGTCGGAGTAGCCACCCAGATACGAGCCTGCTGAGAACGAGCGCTTAGGCGAGCCCTGCAGTGTGCCTTCGGTTGCGAAGAGGAAGGGGAAGTTGAGCACTTTGGCCTCATAGAATTTCCACTTCGATTCGTCGGTGGGATTAACGAGATTGCCTGATACGATAATCTGGTCGAAGAGGTTCCACGAGCCTTTGTAAGCAAGTGTGCCCACGCCACTCTCGAGGATATCCCACCAGGGGTTGTAGAAGCCATGGGCGGCAACGCCGTCGGGCTTGCGCTGACCACCGATAATCTTCGCGCACGATTTATCCATAGGGTCGTCGTTAAGGTCACCCATGATGATGACACCCATATTGGGGTCAACACGCCAGAGCGAGTCAGCGATGCTCTTGGCGAGCTCTGCAGCGGCCACACGGTTGGGTTCCGACTGTTCCTGACCGCCAAGACGCGAAGGCCAGTGGTTGACGATGACAGCCACGCGCTGCCCCATGAGCGAACCCACAACACACATCTGGTCACGGGTGCGGAAAGGCACTGCCGAAAGACGGTGATTGGTCACATTCTCGAGTTTGAAGTAACGGGGATTGTAGAGAAGGCCTACGTCGACGCCGCGGGCATCGGGCGAATCATGATGTACGATCTGGAGATTCCATTTCTTAAGATCGGGCTGGTTGACAACGTCTTCCATTACGGAGCGATTCTCAATCTCCGACACGCCGATAATAGCCGGGCCGATAGGAGTTGTCTTGGTGGCGAACTGCGATATTGCATAGGCGAGGTTGCCTACTTTATCCCAATATTTGCGGCCATCCCATTTGCGGGTACCGTTAGGGGTGAATTCGTAGTCACGACCCTCGGGATTGTTGGGAATAGTATCGAAAAGGTTTTCCCAGTTATAGAACGCTATGCCTGCCACCTGCACCCGGCGACCGGAGTTCTGAGCCGACAGAGAGGCGGGTGTCACAGCCGCCATAATGAGTAAAAGAAAGAGAAATAAGGTCTTTTTCATGAAGTGTTGCGCCGGGCCGCGGCGATAAAGGGTTATTCGGTGCAAATGTAACACATTTTTTTCAATCATGACGAATTTTTAACCATTATAAATCCTCGCATTACCAAAAACTGTCCTCGGCGGCACGTCATAGTTTGCAGACTGCCAGCCGGGAGAGACCGTAAAATGTTAAAAAACGGCCGTTCGCCATTTTATAGGACATGAGATTTGGAATTATATAAAGAAATTCACTAATTTTGACGCATTTTCCACTTTATAAGAAGAGAAATAACATTACCTACCAAATAAACATATGAAACTTAGACTGTTTTTACTGCTGTTAGTTGCGGTCTTATGGCCGTCGCTGACTTGCGCGGCAGCCACGCTTACCGGTGTGGTTGTCAATGGTGACTCGGGGAGCCCCGTGAGTGGCGCCACCGTGTTGCTGCGCGACCAGAATGTGCAGGCAAGCACAAATTTCAACGGGCAATTCCGTATCGACGCCCCCGACAATTCTGATCTTTATCTCACTGTGACTTGCGACGGCTATGTGTCGTTCGGCATCGACGTTCACGTCGGCCGCGGCACCACCAATGTCGGAGAGATCCGCCTCTACCCCGAAAGCAACGACCAGGTATTCGGCGACTTCGACGACCTCATCTTCGACGAGGCTGTGCTTGACGATGACGAAGGCACCAGCCAGAGCGTGGCTTCGCTCACCGGCGCCAACAACAACATCTTCTACAACACCGCATCGTACAACTTCAGCCCGATGTACTACCGTTACCGCGGTCTCGACAGCCAGTATCAGAGTGTTTATATCAACGGTCTCCGCATGAACGACCTCGTGCGCGGCTCGTTCAGCTTCTCAACCCTTCTGGGTATGACCAGCCGTGCGTTCCGCAACAAGACCACTTCGGTCGGCATGGACGCCTCGAACTACGGTTTCGGCGACATCGCCGGTAGTGTGAACTACAACACTACAACCGACCTCTACGCCCCCGGCTTCAACGGTTCGGTGGCATATACCAACTCCAACTACATGCTCCGCGCGATGGCCACCTACTCTACCGGCCTCAACAAGCACGGATGGGCATTCACCATCAGCGCCATCGGCCGCTACGCCAACGAAGGTGTGATGGAAGGTACGTTCTACAACTCGGCAGGTCTCTTCGCATCTATCGAGAAGCAGTTCAACCCCAACAACTCTCTTACCCTTACCCTCTTCGGTGGCCCCACCCAGCGCGCCACCGGCCGCCCCACCGTACAGGAGGCCTACGACCTTGCAGGCACCAACCTCTATAACCCTGACTGGGGTTATCAGGACGGCAAAAAACGCTCGGCCCGCATAACCGAGACTTTCGACCCCACCGCCATCCTCAACTGGCTCTTCAAGAAGGGTAACACCACCCTCAATACCTCGGCCGGCTTCCGCTCGGTATACTACAACCGTACGGCTCTCAACTACTACAACGCCACCGACCCCAACCCCTCGTACTACAAATACCTCCCCTCGTACTTCATCAGCCGTGGCGACGACTACGCTGCAGAGCTCTACACCGACCTCTGGGAGAACGACGAGGCTTTCCGCCAGATCAAGTGGGATGATCTCTACCAGATCAACTACCTCAACAACATCCAGAACGAGACTCTGCCCGAATCTGAGAAAAAAGGTTCGTCATACATAATGGAGAACCGCATCAACCACCAGCTCGTGGGCATGTTCAGCTCGTATATCAACTCTCGCCTCAACAGCTTCATGTCGCTGCAGGCAGGCGTATCGTTCAACTACACCAAGAGCTCCAACTACAAGACTATCCGCGACCTCATGGGCGGTGAGTTCTGGCTTGACATCGACCCCTTCAGCAACCGCGAAATCTCGATCCGTCCGCAGAACCTCCAGAACGACCTCGACAACCCCAACCGTCACGTCACCGAGGGCGACCGCTTCGGATATGACTACGACATCCACGCACTCCGCGCTGAAGGCTGGCTGCAGAATGTGATCAACCTTCCCCAGTGGGATATCAACTACGGCCTCCAGCTGAGCTACACCCAATATCAGCGCGACGGTAAGATGCGCAACGGCCGTGCTCCCAACGACTCAAAAGGCAAGAGCGACATGCTCCGCTTCGACAACGTGGCCTTCAAAGCCGGTGCAACCTACAAGCTCGACGGCCGCAACCAGTTTGCAGCCCACATCGAGTACGGCACACGCGCACCTCTCTTCGACCAGGTATTCATCGCACCCCGCGTGAAGAACACCATCGTATCGGGCGTCGAGAACGAACGCGACTTCTCGGCTGACCTCGGCTATATCTGGAACTACCGCCGCTTCCGCGGATCTGTCACCGCATTCTACACCGACGTCGACAACGCCATCGAGCGCAACGGCTTCTATGACGACGAATACCAGACCTACACCAACTACATCCTCACCGGTGTGAAACGCGTATACAAGGGCGTGGAACTCGGCATGGCTTACAAGATCACCCCCTCGATCACAGCAACCTTCGCAGGTATGTACTCCCGTTATCAGTACAAGAACAATCCTCAGGGTACACGCTCGTTCGAGAACGGTATGTATGCCGACACCACCCAGACCGTTTACCTCAACAACTACTATGTAGGCTCAACTCCCCAGTACTGCGCTAACATCGGCATCGACTACGCAGCTCCCAAGAACTGGTTCTTCAATGTCAACTGCACATGGCAGGGTGACGCTTACGTAAACCTCGCACCCCGTTACCACGAGGCTCTTCCCAACCTCTGGCAGGATTACGGCGGCTCTTACGAGGAACTCGAAGCCAAAGTTATCGAGATGTCGGCTCAGGATAAGATCCGCAACGCTTACTCGCTCAACGCATCTATCGGCAAGATGATCTACATCAACCGCAAGGTGAGCCTCAACATCAACCTTAACCTCAACAACATCACCAACAACCGCAACATCGTTACATACGCTTACCAGCAGGGCCGCCTCCGCACATCGGGCACAGGTGCTTACGACCGCAACCAGTTCCCCACCCGCTTCAGCTATGCCCAGGGCTTCCGCATGTACCTCAATATCGGTGTCCGCTTCTAATCACACGAATATATGATGAAACATAAATTATTATATATAGCTGCGGCCGCCCTCGCCTCTTCGGCCGCCCTCTCGAGTTGCGACGACAACTTCACCCACCCGCCGGTGATCATGCCCCCGAGCGCCAACGTGGAGCCCACCGCCACTCTCGCCGATGTAAAGGCCGACTACTGGTCGACCCTCTCGGCTCCTACAACCATCGGATACGACGCAAACGGTGACACCATCATCTTCACCGGCCGCGTATGCTCTACCGACGAATCTGGCAACATCTACAAGAGCATCATCGTACAGACCGTAGACGAAAACGGCGAGCAGCTCGCCATCAACTTCTCGGTAAACTCCTACGACCTCTACCAGCTCTTCCCCTTCGGTCAGGAAGTGGCCGTGTATGCCACCGGCCTCTCAATCGGCGGCTACCGCAACCTCCTCCAGTTCGGTGCCATCAGCGGGTCTGAAATGACCTTCATGGACGCTGACCTCTTCACCGCCCACGTGATCCGCAACGGCTCCGCACTCCCCGAGCCCTCCAAGGTCGACACCACCGTCACCACCATCCCCGAGGTAATCGCTGCCAAGAGCGACAACGCCCAGCTCATGCGCTGGCAGAGCCGACTCATCCGCATCGATAACGTAAGCTGGGAAGATGCCGGCCAACCCTATGCCGGAGCCACCACTGCCAACCGCTACATCGTCGACGCAGAAGGTAACCGCCTCAACGTACGTAACAGCTCTTATTCTTCGTTCAAGAACGACATCCTGCCCTACGGCACCGGATCGGTTGTAGGTATCCTCAGCTATTACGCCAGCGACTGGCAGGTGCTCCTCAACGACACCACCGGCTGCATAGGCTTCGACAACATCGCTCCCGAGCCCGACCCCGACGCGAAACCCGCCGTTCCCGCTGGCTCTGGTACAGCAGCCGATCCCTACAACGTAGCCAAGGCTCTTGAAGTGATCGCCGCCGGCCCATCTGAATCGAATGTATACGTACAAGGCAAAATCTCGAAGATCACCGAGCTCGACTACTCGAACTTCGGCAACGCCACCTACAACATCACCGACGAAGGCACAGGCAACTCACTCATCGTTTACCGCGGTTACTGGTACAACGGCGACAAGTTCACCTCAGCCGACCAGCTTGAAGTCGGAGCCGATGTAATTGTATGCGGTGTGCTCGTAAACTTCTACGGCAACACTCCCGAGTTTACCCAGGGCAACTATGTATACAGCTACAACGGCAAGACTGCCGGTGGCTCAGAGCCCGCTCAGCCTGCCGAGAACGAGCTTTACTCAATGCTCGGCGAAAGCTCTGCCGAAATTGACTGGACCCTCGACAACGGCACCCTCCCCGAAGGCCTCTCTTACCTCTGGGATTGGAAAGAGTACAACAAGGCATACTACCTCAACGCAAGCGCCTTCGTCAACAACGTTTCTTATGCCACCGAAGGCTACGCAATCTCTCCTGTGCTCGACCTTACCGGTGTGACAGGCGCAAGCTTCTCATTCTACCACGCCGCTAAATTCCAGACCACCCTCCGCTCACTCTGCGGTGTAGTGGTGCGCGAGGAAGGCGCCAAAGAATGGACTGCACTCGAAATTCCCACCTGGCCTGAGGCCGGCAGCTGGACATTCGTCAATTCAGGCGACATCTCCCTCTCGGCTTACGAGGGCAAAAAGATCCAGATCGCCTTCAAATACGCTTCATCGACCGCAGGTGCCGACACCTGGGAAATCAAGAACGTAAGTGTAAAAGGCTCTAAATAATCCCCACCGCCAAATCATACAAGAATGAAAACTTTTAAATCATATATCTTAGGCTTAGCCACTCTGGCAGCCCTGACGGTGGGCTTCACCGCTTGTCAGGACGATGTCGACGCTCCGGGCGTCGACATTCCCGAAGCCGCCTCTGTGCCCAACACTACCCTGCTTGAGCTCAAAGAGCTTTACTGGAATGAGGCGACCAACTATGCCGACACCATCGGCGTACGCGAAGACGGTTCACACTATGTGATCCATGGCCGCGTAATTTCTTCCGACGAAGAAGGCAACGTATTCAAGAGCCTCGTCATCCAGGACGAGACCGCAGCCCTCGCATTCTCAATCGATACCTACAACCTCTACCTTGACTACCGCGTTGGCCAGGAGATCGTGCTCGACGTCACCGGCATGTATATCGGCAAATACGCCGGTCTGCAGCAGATGGGTCGTCCTTCATGGTATGAGAACGGCAGCTCATGGCAGGTTAGCTTCATGAGTCTCGAGTACTTCCAGAACCATGTTGAGCTCAACGGCCTGCCCCAGGCATCTCTGGTCGATACACTCGTGGTAAACTCCTTCTCTGAAATAACTACCACTCCCGAGGGTCTCCGCAAATGGCAGAGCCAGCTCGTGCGTTTCCAGAATGTAAGCTTCACCGAAGGCGGCGAGCGCACATTCTCTGTATACCACACCAGCAGCAACGACGAGCAGAACACCACAATCGTCGACCGCAACGGATCAACCCTCACCGTGCGTACCTCAGGCTACTGCACATTCTTCAACCAACTCCTCCCTGTAGGCAACATCGACCTCGTGGGTATCCTCAGCTACTACAACACCGCATGGCAGATCATCATGATCGACGGCGACGGTGTGATTGAAGTCGGCGAACGTCCCGGTGCAAAAGATAATCCCTACACCGTTGAGCAGGCTATCGACGAGCAGTCGAAGGGTCTCACCGCCTCTGGCTGGGTGAAAGGCTATATCGTAGGTGCTGTCGCTCCTGAGGTTGAAGACGTGACCTCTAACGACGACATCCAGTGGGAAGCTCCCACCATCCTCGCCAACAGCCTCGTCATCGCACCCGAACCCACCGTACAGGACTACAGCAAGTGCCTCGTGGTAATGCTCACCTCAGGCTCGGCATTCCAGCAGGTAGGTAACCTCCGCGACAACCCCGCTAACCTCGGCAAAGAAATCATGGTTAACGGCAGCTTCGGCGAAGTGCTCGGCACATACGGCATCACCGGCAATACCGGCACCACCGATTCATTCCAGATTGATGGCGTAGAGGCCGCAGGCTCTGAATTCCCCGAAGGCGACGGCCAGGAAGCTACCCCCTACAACGTAGCTCAGATCGTAGCCATGAATCCCACCAGCACTACCGCAGCTGTCGAAAGCGGCGTATGGGTTAAGGGTTACATCGTAGGCTCTATGCCCACCGGCGGTTCTTCAACCACCCTCTCGGGCACCAACTTCAACACCGACGACGCAGCCACCACCAACCTCGTGCTCGGCCCGACACCCGACTGCACCGATCCCAGCCGTTGCGTAGGCGTACAGCTCCCCACCTCAATGCGTAGCGAACTCGCCCTGGCTAACCAGCCCGGTAACCTCGGCAAGCCCCTTGCAGTGAAAGGCGACATCATGAAGTACTGCGGTGGCCCCGGCGTGAAGAACCTCACCGAGAAAGTCTTCGACGGTTCTTCGTCAGGTGGCGACACCCCTGTGACACCTCCCACCGAGACCGGTGACGTGCCTAACGGTGCCGGCACAGCTGCCAGCCCCTACAACTGCGCACAGCTCATCGCCCTCAATCCTACCAGCACCACCGAAGCCGTTGCAAGCGGCATCAGCGTCAAGGGCTACATCGTAGGTTCTATGCCTACCGGCGGTTCTTCGACCACCCTCTCTGGCACCAACTTCAGCACTGCCGACGCAGCCACCACCAACCTGGTACTCGCCCCCACCGCCAACTGCACCGATCCCAGCGTGTGCGTAGGCGTACAGCTCCCCACCGGCTCTGTGCGCAACGCGCTCAACCTCTCGGCTAACCCCGGCAACCTCGGTAAACTCGTCACCCTCACAGGCGACGTAATGAAATACTGCGGCGCCCCAGGCCTCAAGAATACTTCCGCATATGTATTTGAGGGCGACGCCCCCGTCACTCCACCCTCGACTACTGTCACTCCCACCGGAGCCGGTACAGCCGAGAACCCCTACAATGTAGCGAAGGCGCTTGAAGTAATCGCAGCTGGCCCCGCCACAACCGACGTATACGTAAAAGGCAAGATTTCGAGCATCAAGGAAATCGCCCCCTCATTCGGCAATGCCACCTACTACATCGTTGACGAAGGCTCAAGCCAGGAACTCGGTGTTTACCGCGGCTATTGGCTCAACGGCGACAAATTCACCTCTGAAGACCAGCTCGCCGTTGGTGCCGAAGTGGTTGTTACCGGCGTACTCGTGAACTACATGGGCAACACACCCCAGTTCACCACCGGCAACCATGTATACAGCTACAACGGCTCAACATCTGGCGGCGACACCCCTGTGACTCCTCCCACCGAGCCGACTGAACCCACCGAGCCTTCAACTCCTGCCGATCCCTCGGGAGAGACAGTGACCATCGCAGCCACAGCTCTTACCATACCCGGCGAGACCTCTATAGACGGATATACAATCGCTGTTGACAAGGCCAATGGTGCAAATGCTCCAATTTTGCATGAAAATACCTCAACAGCCCGCTTCTATGCAGATAACACTGTCACCATTTCCAGCACTGCCGACATAGCCAAGATTGTATTTGAAATAAACACATCCACCGGCTCGGCTCGCTACACGACCTTCACACCCAACACAGGTACCATCAACCCAGCACAGGCGAGTGGCGATAACTCCGTAACCTGGGAAGGAGATTCGAAAACAGTTACCTTTACCGTAGGTCACGATGCGACGCTCGGCAGCGACGGTGCATCGACACGCGGTCAGATTCACGTTAAATCAATCGTGATTTACCCCGCTAAGTAATCAGCATAAATCCATACCTTAAAGAGGCGTGTGCCGCGGCGAAAGCCAACGCACACGCCTCTTTCTTTATGCCATCCAGGAGATATGCGTATCGCCCCTATGCCGGGAGTGTCAATCAGTATGCAGTGTACATCACGGGCAATCTCTACATTACAGACCACGCTCTACGGGAAAACATACTATGTATAGAAATATGCCAAGCCAGATGGAGTGGCCGAATATAAAGCTCCCCGAAAGTCACTTAAGCGTAACTTTCGGGGAGCTTCAAATATATTCAGACAATATTGTCTAAGATCAGCGTATGATCACGGTACGGGAGAAATCACCGGCTGCCACGATGCAGACCATACCCGGGGTAAGGTCGGAGAACTCCGCTCTGCCCTGCTCCAGACAGCCAGAATAGAGCGTCAGACCGTCGATTGAGTAAACAGCAAGGTCAATGCCTTCGGGAGCCGTCACATCAACGTAGAGCGTGCCAGAATGGCTGTAGGCATCCCATGTATGACGAGCAGCTGCAGGATCATCAACACCAGTGCTGTAATTTGTCAGGGCGATGTCGTCAATCAGCACGCGCTTGCCCGACTCCTGCACAAGACGCACGCGGGCAGTGCCCGATGCACCGATAAAGACAGTGTATTCGTCATAGGCAGTTCCTGACACGGTCACATCACCTGCCTTGGTGTAGGTCACACCACCATCGGTTGAGTACTCGACATTGAATTTAGCTTCGGCGTCATTGTTGTAACGGCGGGCGTAGAATGAAAGGTTGCCTATGCCGGTCGAGCGATCTTCAGCCATCTCGATCACAGCTTCGGCGCTCTTGCCTGCACGGAGTGCGTAGTCACCGCTGTGAACGGGGTCTCCGGCCCAGATTCCGGCATCGTTGAGATTCCATACACATGCGTTGCCGTAGTATGTCTGAGCGCTGTAAGTACCGTAGCTTCCCTCTGCCTCGAAGTCCTCGAGGAAATCGGGCGACGACGAAGCGATACCCCTTACGATGGCGTCATCGCTGACATAATTGCCGCAGACGGCCTTGATGACGGTTTCAAACGTTCCTTCTTTGGCGCTGTTGAGACGCATATACATGCGCGACTCATCGGGTGAAAGAGTGAGCGAGGTCTGCCATGCCGAACGGTCGAGAGAAATCTCGAAGGGAGCCGACACAGACACGGTATAGTCAGCGTCGATGTTATCGGTGTCAATAAGAATTTCGGCAACTTCAGAAGGTTCGCCGGGGGCGGTGACGAAATACAATTCGCCATCGAAGAGGAAGTCAATCGAAGGTACAGCCTCACCGGTACGTACCGTAAACCACTCGCTGGAGAAGCTCTGCGAGGCAAGCTTGTAGCGGTATTCGGTGGCCGATTGGAGTCCGTCGACCTTATATTGACCCGCCTGAGCATTCACTGCCTTGGGATAGCCGGGAAGATTTCCGGCGTCATCGGCCACAGTAAGGGTATAGTTGCCCTGCGCATCGGCATCGCCTATATATACCCATGAGGGCGTGAATGAGCGGTCGGTAATCTCGGCCGGGTCTCCGACAGGCAGACCTTCAACGGCCTTGCCGAGGAGCATCACGCTTGACTTGACAGATCCGGCTGTAACGGTGAGGCGCGCAGAATGGGAGCCTGCGCCGGTGGGGGTGTAGGTCACCGTAACTTCTGTGCCTGCGTTAGCCTGAGCAGCCGTAATCGAGTTAGGTGTCACAACAAAAGTGCCGCCACCAACAGAGAAGGTCACATTACCGGTTACGCCGGTGGTGAGCACTGCGAGCTTCTTCTCAACAGAAACTCCGGCGGCAGTGGTGCCGAGAGAGAATTCAGAATTGTTGACAGGCTTGTTGATGGCCGCTGCAACGGCAGAGCCCGAGGGCTTCCAACCTTCGGTCTTGCTGTCTCCCCAGATGTGCTCAGCAAGCTCAGGATGGTCGATAAACGGGTTGCGGTTGTTCTGCTTGCCGTATACCACCTCGTTGCGGTCGATTTCTTTCTGGCTCACCGGATCCATGCGGTGCCACTTGAGAAGAAGCTCTACCGACCATGATGTAAACACGGGGTAGGAGTTTCCGGCAAGCATATCACTCTTCCACGATGAGATACGGTCGTTATAGCAGGCAGCCATGTAGAAGTAACTTCTTGCGAAGTCGCCCTTGTATTCATCGTCGGGCTCGAATACAGTACCTGAATAACCGGCGAAAGTCGATTTGCCGAGGCGGCCGAGGGCAGAGACTCCGCCGCTGGAACTTACCTTGGTGCCACCGGAGCATTCACCATAAGGGTAATTGCTTCGCTGACCGTTGACCTTTCCGTCGGTAGGATAGATGTGGAATGCGTCGCTGTACATAGGCGATGCATCATTGAACCAACTCTTAGGCATCGAGTGCTCGCGGTTATAGCAGTCGCCGATCTTGGAGTAGTTGCCACAGGTCGTACCTACCGTCCAGTGTTTGGTGGAGTACATATCCCATATCTTTCCGTCCTCGGGATAGACATCAGATGTTTTGTAGAGGTCGAGCAGTCCGCCGTAACTTACAGTCGTATGACTGCCGATTTTAGCGCATAGCGCCGATAGAAGATCCTTGCCGTACTTATCCTCACACGAGGAATAGTAGCCGGCAGGCTCGGCGGCAAAGACCGCCGAGGCAGAGGCTGTGAAAGCCACCGCCGCAGAGAAGAGTCTGATTTGCTGCAGTAGATTCATGGTCTGGTAAAAAGATTATTCCGGGCGGGTCTGACCTGCGCCGGTGATGAGGTATTTATAAGTTGTAATCTCGCGGAGTGCCATTGGCCCGCGGGCATGAAGTTTCTGAGTGGAGATGCCTATCTCGGCTCCGAAGCCGAATTGGGCACCATCGGTGAATGCCGTCGATACATTGGCATACACACATGCTGCATCGACCGATGCGAGGAATTTCTCGGTTGCCTCGCGGTTTTCGGCGATGATGCACTCCGAGTGATGTGAGCCGTTACGGGCGATAAAGTCGAGGGCCTCGTCAAGCCCGGCCACAGTGCGGAGGGTCATGCGGTATGACAGCCATTCACGGCCATAATCTTCCTCGCTTGCGTGGAAGAGGAGTGGATATGCGCCGTCGAGGGCAGCATAGGCTTCATCGTCGGCATAAATCTCCACGTTTCTGTCGCTGAGATGGTAACACAAGGCAGGGAGTGACTCCAGGCGGTCACGGTCGATCACCAGACAGTCGAGCGCGTTGCAGACCCCTACCCTGCGTGTTTTAGCATTGAAGATTATATCGCGCCCGGTGGCTATGTCTCCTGAGCTATGGAAATAGGTATGGCATACACCGGCACCGGTTTCGATAACTGGCACCCGGGCAGTATCGCGCACATAGTCGATCAGCCGGCGGCTTCCGCGGGGAATAAGCAGGTCGATCTCTCCACGGGCCCCGAGCAAGCTCGCTGCAGCCTCATGCGTTGCCGGTAAAAGAACAGCTGCGTCAGGAGTAACACCGGCGGCAGAGAGGGAGTCGCGTATGATCTCCACCGACTTCTCGTCGCTGGCGGCAGCCTCATGGCCACCCTTGAGCACACAAGCACTGCCAGCCTTGAAGCAAAGTGCGAAAATATCGAAGATTACATTAGGACGAGCCTCAAATATTGCACCGATTACGCCGAAGGGCACCGACACTTTGCGTATCAGCATGCCGTTGGGCCGCTTGAAGCTTTCGAGAGTCTGTCCAACCGGAGAAGGCAGAGCCGCCACATCGCGTATTCCATCCGCGATGCCCTTGATTCTGGCCGGAGTGAGAAGGAGACGGTCGTAACGCGCATCACCTTCGTCCATCCTCTCCAGATCGGATGCGTTGGCATCGAGGAGCTCGGTGGAACGGGCCTCCAGAGCATCGGCAACGGCAAGGAGCGCCATATTCACGTCGTCGACGCTTAAGGCCGCAATCGCCCGCGATGCTATGCGTGATTGATTGAAATTCATTTCAGATAAAATTATGAAGAGAGGTAAATGATTATGTTTACAGATAATTCAGTCGATGCCCGAGAACGTCGGGTCGACAAAAAGATAGTCGGCATGGATCACAGGCCGCTCGCCAGGGCGCCCGATAAGCCCGCGTGCCTCAGCACTGCCGAACGAGCACTTGCCCCAGGCAATCACCGGCCCATTCTCGACAGCCACTGTGACAATATCGTCGGAATCGAAGTCGCCATCGACAGACGTTATGCCCACGGCCAGCAGACTCGCCCCGCGAGCAATAGCCTCGGCGGCTCCGCGGTTGATGCAGAGATTACCCTTGGCAAATGCATCGCTGTGGGCAATCCACTTCTTGACACCAGAAGCTGCCTTGGGAGATGCCACAAATACCGTATGTGGCACCGGAGAGGCCCCGAGCCCCACAAGAGCCGGAATAACATGCTCGCGCTTGCCATTGGCGACAATCACCTCTATTCCCTCGGCGGCAACCCTGCGTGAGATGCGGCACTTCGACACCATGCCGCCGCGACCGTGAGTCGATTTCGAGGCAGCTATAAAATCCGAAGGATCCTGTCCAGGCTCTACACGGGGAATCAGCTCGGATGCCGGATCTGCCGGATCGCCCGTATACAGCCCGTCGATATTGCTGAGAATAATCAGCCTGTCGGCATTCATCATAGTGGCTATGAGGCCCGAAAGCTCATCATTGTCGGTGAACATAAGCTCTGTTACCGACACCGTGTCGTTCTCATTCACAATGGGGATGACACCGTGGGCAAGCATGGCAGCCATGCAGTGCTGCTGGTTGAGATAATGGCCGCGACACGCGAAGTTCTCCTTTGTGGCAAGCACCTGACCACAATGGATGACATGTTCCCTGAAAAGCTCATAATACCTGTTGATCAGTTTTGCCTGTCCGACCGCACTGAAGAGCTGGCGGGCCGACAAGGCATCGAGCTTCGTGGCGCCGGGCATATCGCGGAGCTCGCCTCTGCCGGAAGCCACAGCGCCCGAAGAGACAAGTATGACTTCCTTACCGGCCTGCCGCAGCTCGGCAACCTGATCGACGATGGCGCTCATGCGCGTGATGTCGAGCATCCCATCCGGACGCGTAAGCACATTACTGCCTATTTTGATAACAATTCTTTCTATTTCCATTGTGTAGGTTAGGAATCTGCGGTCGACCAATCGACCGGACAGAGACTTTTAGATAAGCCTCATCTTATATTTTGAAATCATCTGCGCCACGGCAGGATGATTTTCAAGTATATGATCGAGCACCTGTTGCTCAGTCCAGAATGCCGGGGGAATGTCGCCCTCGCAGACGTCAACATCGAGTGTCACGCCATCGTTCTGAAGTGCATCGCGCACTATTTTGGTAATAGGCACCATAAATTTGCGGACGGCATCGGCCTGGATTGCCGTGCCTACCTTGACCGAAAACGAATCACCGTCGGCCCTCTGCGGAGTGGCTGCCATGAGCACGCTCGTGAGCATGGGTTCTGACGGGAATGCCCGTGTGACCGCACGCCACGCGCTCTCGAAGTCGGCATCGGAGAAGGCCCGGCACCGTTTTTCGACGGGTTTCTCGGGCGCGGCAGTTGGGGCTGGCTCGGCGGCACGCGTCTGCATCCGGTTGCGCAAGGAGAGCCCTCCGAGCGAGTAAGCCGCATGGTGCTCGGCAGCTTTCGGAGCTGCCGGCGCCGGAGCAACCGGCCTTGGCGCAGCCTGTTGAGGCGCAGGAGGCGCCTGCACAGTAGGGGCAGCCGGAGCCTGCGCGGGAGCTGCAGGCTGGGCTGCTTGCGGGGCCGGTGAAGAGTTTTTGAAACTCTCCAACGGCTTCAGTTGCCCCCCGTCGCTTCCGCATTCATCGGGCGAGGGGCTGAGTAGTTGGCACAGTTTGATGAGTGTAAGCTCGATTAAAAACTGTTTGTTGCCGGCTGTACGGAAATTGAAATCTGCGTCATTGCAGAGATCCATAGCCTTGTAGAGGAAGGTAGGATGAAGTTTGGCAGCTCGCTCAGCCATTTTCTGCCGCACATCGTCGGTGGCCTCAAGGAGGCATAATGTGGCCGGATTGGCGGCTACCATCAGGTCGCGCAGATACTGGGCAAGTCCGTTGATAAAGAACAGCGAGTCAAAGCCTTTTTCGCGTACCTCCTTATAGATCAGGAGCGACGACGGCACATCCTGAGCGACAAATGCATCGACCAGACGCTCGTAGTAGTAGTTGTCGAGCACGTTGAGGCTGTCGATGGTTGCCTGATAGGTGATGTCGCCACGTGAGCTGGCGGCCACCTGATCAAAGATTGACAGCGCGTCGCGCATGGCACCGTCGGCCTTGCGGGCAATGATGTTCAAGGCCGCCGGATCGGCCTTTATACCCTCGTTCTGGGCAACGTGCTGCATGTGGGTAACCATGTCCGCAATTGTGATGCGGTTGAAGTCGTAGATCTGGCAGCGCGAGAGAATGGTGGGTATTATTTTGTGCTTCTCAGTGGTGGCAAGTATGAAGATGACGTAAGCCGGAGGCTCTTCAAGAGTCTTGAGGAAGGCATTGAAGGCTGCCGATGACAGCATATGCACCTCGTCGATGATGAACACACGGTATCGTCCGCTCGAAGGAGGCACCATCACCTGATCGATGAGCGAGCGCATGTCTTCGACACCGTTGTTTGAAGCGGCGTCGAGCTCGAGTATGTTCATCGACCTGTTTTCATTGAATTGCCGGCATGAATCGCACTGGTTGCAGGCCTCGCCCTGAGGGGTACGCGAGGTGCAGTTGATTGTCTTGGCGAAAATACGGGCACATGACGTCTTGCCGACACCTCGCGAACCGCAGAAAAGGTACGCGTGCGCCAGGCGGTCGGTAGCTATGGCGTTCTTCAGCGTGCCGGTAAGTGCATGCTGTCCAACGACACTCCCGAAAGTTGCAGGACGGTATTTTCGAGCCGATACTATGTATTGTTCCATGTCGAATGTGAAAGCCGGAGCCCAAGGCCGTCCGGCAAGTGCAAATTTACTCAAAAGTTATCGGCGGGCAAGCCGTGTTAACTATTTTTCACAAAGGGCTCAAAAAAGGCCTTAGAGGCATGTCTGTAAGGGATTTAATGGTTATCCGAGGGGTGTGATTGATATGGTTTTCAAAGAAAAATTTCCGTAGGTGGGGATTTTTTGCTTACTTTGCACCGCAAAATTGCCAATTTATTAATCAAAATACCTCACTATCATGTCAGAAATTGCAGATCGCGTGAAAAACATCGTAGTTGACAAACTCGGTGTTGAGCCCGAAAAAGTAACTGAAGAAGCAGCATTCATCACCGACCTCGGTGCAGACTCTCTCGATACCGTCGAGCTGATCATGGACTTCGAAAAAGAATTCGGAATCACCATTCCCGACGAAGAAGCCGAGAAAATCAAGACTGTAGGCGACGCTGTTGCTTTCGTTGAAGCTAACGCGAAATAAGCAGGCACACCCTCTTCAAAGACCATACGGCCGCCGCGGAGTTTCGGATGAAATAAAACGGCGGTTTTATGTTATTACGCGCACGCGCGCGTAATACGTGCGTATGGGTGCCTCCACTCAATTCCTGTCGTACCCTCAATCACCCTTTAGCTCAATAATGGAACTTAAACGAGTAGTAGTCACCGGTCTCGGTGCCATCACTCCCCTTGGCAACGACGTTGCCACCACCTGGGAGAACGCCAAAGCAGGCGTAAGCGGAGCGGGCCCGATCACCCATTTCGATGCCAGCCTCTTCAAGACGCAGTTTGCCTGCGAAGTCAAGGACTTCAAGCCCGAAGAGCACTTCGACCGCAAGAAAATGCGCCAGCTCGACCTCTACGCCCAGTATGCCCTTGTAGCCGCCCGTCAGGCCGTAGCCGACGCCAAGCTTGAAGAATCGGCAGAAGGCGCCGTCGACAAAAACCGCGTAGGCGTAATCGTAGCCGCCGGTATCGGTGGCCTGCATACCTTCGAGGAAGAAGCAGGATATTACGCTCTCAACGCCGACAAAGGCCCCAAATACAACCCCTTCTTCATCCCCAAGATGATCGCCGACATCGCATCGGGTCACATCTCGATGGAATACGGCTACCACGGCCCCAACTACGGTGTCGTATCTGCCTGCGCTTCATCCAACAATGCGATTATCGACGCATTCAACCTCATCCGCCTCGGTAAAGCCGACGTAATCCTCACCGGTGGTGCCGAAGCCGCAATCTTCCCCGCAGGTGTAGGTGGCTTCAACTCAATGCACGCCCTCTCGACCCGCAACGACAGCCCCAAGACCGCATCTCGCCCCTTCAGCAAGAGCCGCGACGGCTTCGTAATGGGCGAAGGTTCTGCCGTACTCGTGCTCGAAGAGCTTGAACACGCTCTCGCACGCGGCGCAAAAATCTATTGCGAGGTTGCCGGTGGCGGTCTCTCTGCCGACGCATACCACCTCACTGCCACTCATCCCGACGGTCTCGGTGCCAAACTGGCAATGGAGAACGCCCTCGAAGATGCAGGCATGAAGCCCGAAGACATCGACTATATCAACGTACACGGCACCTCGACTCCCGTAGGCGACATCTCTGAGGTAAAAGCCATCGTAGACGTATTCGGCGAAAGTGCACACAAACTCAACATATCGTCGACCAAATCGATGACCGGCCACCTCCTCGGCGCAACCGGCGCACTCGAGGCAGTCTTCTCTGTTAAGGCTGTGGAAGAAGACATCGTGCCCCCCACGATCAACCACGACCCGGAGGACATCGACGAGAACATCGACTACTCCCTCAACTTCACCTTCGACAAAGCCCAGCAGCGTACTGTACGCGCAGCCCTCTCGAACTCATTCGGTTTCGGCGGCCACAACGCAACTGTGATTGTCAAGAAATACGAGAAGTAACAATTTAACTCACAACGAGTACACCAAGGGCCGCGCATAACCGCGGCCCTTCATTTACCCCCACAAGCGGATATGAAAACTGGCATCATCGTGGCCATGGACAAGGAAATGGCCCTGCTCCTGCCCCTTTTGAGCGATCCATCTGAAATAAGCATAAATGGCTTCAACTTCCACACCGGCACACTCGCGGGCCATGAAGTTGTGGCATGCAAGTGCGGCATCGGCAAGGTCAACGCCGCCATCGGCACACTGACCCTTATCGAAAACTTCCACCCAGCACTGATTATCAACACAGGCGTAGCCGGAGGAACCGGAGCCACCGAAGATCCGGCCAAGGTTCTCGATGTCGTACTGGCATCCGAGATCGCCTACCACGACGTATGGTGCGGCCCCGGCACGGAGCCCGGTCAGGCGGCAGGCTGCCCTGCGCGCTTCGAGTGCCCGCTGCCTCAGGCCATACGCGAGAAGCTCAACGTCAAGGAGGGCCTGCTGGCATCCGGCGATATTTTTGTCGACAGCCCTGCCGACCTCAACCGCATTCTCTCGCTCTACCCCGACGCCAAGGCCGTCGATATGGAATCGGCAGCCATCGCCCAGACATGCCACATCAAGAGCGTGCCTTTTGTATGCGTACGCGTGGTGAGCGACACCCCCGGTGACGGAGGCAACGCGGCAGCCTATGAAAGTTTCTGGCAAGCAGCCCCCGAGCGTACCTTCGCCGAAGTAGAAAAATTGCTTAGACTGCTTTGAAAGACCTGAAAGCCATACGCGGCGCAAAACTTCTCCGCGAAATGGTGGCCGAAGGCGAGCACGTATGCCAGGACTTTAAATTCGCCATCTCGGACGCACGCAAGATCGCCCGCTCCATATCAGCCTTCGCCAACAACAGCGGAGGCCGCTTGCTTATTGGCGTAAAAGACAATGGAGTTATTGCCGGGGTGCGCAACGAAGAGGATATTTACGTAGTCGAGCAAGCCGCCGAGCGTTATTGCCAGCCTCCACAGACTCCGGTTTTCAAAGCCTATCGGCTCGAAGGAACCGTGCGGGTTATCGTGGCCGAAATACCCAAATCCGTGCAGCGGCCCGTATCGGTTGTCGAGGATGGTGGTCAGCTCAAAGCATACTACCGTGTGGCCGACGAGAATATCGCCGCTCATCCGCTGATGGTACGGGCATGGCAGATGCAGGCCGACTCAAGCGGCGAGGCTCTCGGCGAACGCCATTACTCAATGGCTGCCCTATATACTCCCGGCACTATGCTCGAAGCCCGCTCGGCGGCTGTAGCCCTCCATATCAGCGTGGAGACAGCCGAAGAACTGATTGTACGGCTGGCAGCCGCCGGCTTGCTGACATTTGGCTTCGACGGTACTCATTTCGTGCCCATGGGAGCTGACGACAACGACTTATAAAACCTAAGCACACATGGATTTCCGCGAACGCGCACTCAGCCTGCTGGCGAAGTTTTACGGCTACCGCTCATTCCGTCCGGGCCAATATGAAGTAATCGAAGCCGTGGCCTCAGGCCGCGACGCCGTGGTTCTGCTTCCCACCGGAGGTGGAAAATCCCTGTGTTTCCAGATGCCCGCCTTACTTGCCCCCGACGGAGTGGCTGTCGTTGTATCGCCACTCATAGCCTTGATGCAAGACCAGACGCAGGCACTGGTCGCAAACGGCATACCGGCAGCCGCCGTCCACTCCAACCAGGATGAGACCTATAACCGGTCGGTAATGGAAGCCGCCTTCGCCGGAAAAATAAAATTGCTATACACCTCTCCCGAAAGGCTCCTCCAGAATTTTGACTGGTGGAAGCGGCTAAATATAAGCCTTTTCGCCATCGACGAGGCTCACTGTATATCGCAATGGGGCCACGACTTCAGGCCCGACTACACCGCGCTGGCCCGCATCAAGGAAGAACTGCCATCAGTGCCCGTAATCGCCCTTACGGCTACAGCCGACCGCCTTACCCGCGACGATATAATAAGTCAGCTGAAACTGCGCGATCCATATTGCCTCCTCGGGTCGTTCGACCGTCCTAACATATCTCTGCGCGCGTACTCCAACCCCGGCATGAAGGCGCGCACAAAGTTCATCTCCGAGCTTGTGCATAAATATCCTCAGGACTCGGGAATCGCTTACTGCCTCTCGCGCGACGGAGCCGAGAAGATGCATATAGCCCTGTCTAACCTGGGCATACGGTCGGTATGTTACCACGCGGGCATGAGCGCCACCGACCGCGACCGTTCGATGAGGGCTTTCCTGAACGGGCACGCGCAGGTCGTCTGCGCAACGGTGGCCTTCGGCATGGGCATTGACAAAAGTAACATACGATGGGTTGTGCACAACAACATGCCCGGCAACATCGAAAGTTACTACCAGGAAATCGGTCGTGCCGGACGCGACGGTCTTCCGGCTGAAGCCATACTGTTCTACTCGTATGCCGACGTGATCACCCTGCGAAAATTCGCAGCCGAGTCGGGGCGCACCGGCGTCAACATGGAAAAACTCGACCGCATGCAGGCCTATGCCGAAGCCCGCGTCTGCCGCCGCAGAATATTGCTCAGCTATTTCAGCGAGGAACGCGAATGCGACTGCGGCAACTGCGACATCTGCCGGAATCCACCCTCGCGTATCGACGGCACCATACTGGCCCAGAAGGCACTGAGCGCCGTGATGCGCACCGGAGGCACG
Source organism: uncultured Muribaculaceae bacterium (assembly GCA_910586595.1). Lineage (GTDB taxonomy): Bacteria > Bacteroidota > Bacteroidia > Bacteroidales > Muribaculaceae > CAG-873. The sequence goes on from CAJUJB010000011.1 coordinate 57,086, forward strand.
AATATCGGAGTATTCACGCTTGTGAACATACTGCGAGGTATACGCCGGTCTGACATCGTACGCGCCGGCTATCATGAAATACGCACGTTCGGAGTGGGCGCCGACCTGCGCCAGGAAGAATGGGCAGACTATATATCACAGATGATACAACTCGGAGTCTTCGAGATTGCTTACGACGACTCCAATCATCTGCGTGTGACACCCTTCGGCATGCGCATACTCCGTGGAGAAACAACTCTTACCCTTTCGACCTATGTACCCCCGCAAGCTGCCGAAAGCGGACGGTCGGCACATCGCAAAGCAGCTCCCGTCGCCCCGGTCGATCCAGTTCAGCAACTATTCGCCCAACTCAAGAGTGTCCGCACCGAGATTGCCCGCAAGGAAGGCTTGCCTCCACACCTCATATTCAGCGATGCATCGTTGCTTGATATGGCACGCCAGAAGCCTTCGACACTCGAAGAATTCCTACAGATCAATGGCGTAGGCGAGAAAAAAGCTGTGCGCTTCGGGCGCCGGTTCATCACAGCTGTGAGAAAGTTCGACGGGCTGCCGGGCGCCACGCCATCCGGCACAAGCCTGCGCGAGACTCTGGTGCTCTTCAACGCCGGAGTAAGCCTGGCCGAGATTGCCCAGCTGAAGGGGGTGAAGCTCGGCACTATACATTCACATATGGCCCAACTCATCGAACAGGGAATGGTAACCGACTTCGGCACCTTCATTTCCAGAAAAGAATATGAAACCATAGCAACCGAATTCACGGCCCGGCCCGATACTGCATACGACACACTCAACGGAATGTTCGAGCCGGGTATAATAGCCATAGCCCGCGCAATAATGCGCACTAAGGCACAATAACATGCACTATAGCAGAACACACTGCTTGCATTATGCGAAAATTTAATTATATTTGCGCACAAATATAGAAACTACATTCCAATATCAAATTCGTCATAATGAAAAATTTTCTACTCAGCGTAAGCGTCACCATGTTGGCTGCGACAGCCTTACAGGCTCAGAACGCAGCGTTTACCGGCCAGAAGGTAAACTTGGATGGCGTTGACCACCAGCTCGCGCCAGCCGCCACCCAGCGCGCCCAGGCTCCGGCCAGCCGTGCCGACGGAGATGTCCAGTCGCTTGACTTCACACTTGCATTCCAGCCGTATACGGCTCTGAATCTCGATGTAAACGTAGGCACTGAAGTATATCAGGCATTCCAGTTCTCGGCCACCAACTGCGAGCTCTATGCAGGCAAAACCATCACCTCGGTCAACATCACCACAGGTTGCTATGGAAACACCCAGTTGAACGCAATAGAAAATGTCAACATATTCCTGAGTGAAGACCTCGACAAAGTGCCCTTCCGTTCACAGAGCGGCAAGCTCGGCACATCTGCGTGGACTACATATAAGATTGAACTTGACGAGCCCTACGTAATCGAGAAAGACAAACCATTCTTCATCGGCTACTCCTGCAAACCATCGTCGAAAAACGACTATTACATGGTTGTCGACGGCATGGCCCGCCAATCAGCCGACGGCGGTTACTACGGCGTGCTCCAGAATGGTAAAGTAATCTGGGATAACTCAGCAAATATCTATGGTAACTACTGCATCGGTGCCACCATCGAAGGCGAAGGCCTCCCCGAAAATGGCGTGAACCTCTTCGCTGTGCGCACTCCGTCGTATGCCGAACCTAATGTAAAATTCGACTTCGACATCGCCCTCACCGGCGCAGCCATCAACACAGCCAACTCTGTGGAGGTTGAATACCGCATTGGTGAGATGGATCCTGTCACCGTACCCATCACACTTGATCCGGGTCTCGCGTTCAACGAGTTTGACGCTTACGGCATCGCCAATGCCTCCTGCTCGGAAATCGGCGACAATCTTCCCTTCGTCATCACCGTAACCAAGGTCAATGGTGTTGAAAACGTGTCAACCCAGAAGACAATCTCGGGCGTGCTTGCCTGCTTCAATAAAAATGATGGCTTCACCCGCCGCTTTGTAGTTGAAGAAGGCACCGGCACATGGTGCGGATGGTGTCCGGCAGGTATCGTGATGATGGATTACCTCAAAGAGAAATATCCTGAGGAATTTATCCGCATCGCTGTGCACGGCAACGACAAGATGGCCGTAACTTCAGCCAACCCCATCCTGAACTACTTCTCAGGTTTCCCCACCGCACTTATCAACCGCGCCGAAGAAGTAAGCCCCACTCAGAATGGCCTGCTTGAATACCTCGACCTCTATTACTCTGCCTACAGCGTTATTCCCGCAGTAGTCGAGATCGACAGCCTTGGCGTGACCATCAGTGAAGACAACATCATCAACATCCCGACATCTGTAAAATTCGCCATCGACCTCAACAACAATAACCGTTACCGCCTGTCGTACTATATCACCGAAGACAACTTAGGCCCGTACGACCAGAGCAACAATTATGCCGGTGGCGCCCAAGGTGAAATGGGTGGTTGGGAGAACGAACCCACCCAGGTTCCGACCATGTACAACGAAGTCGTACGCCGACTTGTCGGTGGCACCGCAGGCATCACAAACAGTATACCCAAGGTAATCACCGGTGGTGAAAGCTACCACTACGACGGCATAGCTTCGCTGGCAGAAGTTTCGGGCGAAGATTACTTCGTGACCGCAATGGTAATCGACAACCTTAACGGAGAGATTATCAACGCCAAGCAGATCAAGGCCAACAAGACCTCGGGCGTATCTCAGATTGCCGCACCTTCGTCGGCTCTGAGAATCAGCGCTGCTGAGGGCGGCATACGCTTCAACGGCGAATATACCTCGGCCTCGATATATAATGTAGCAGGCCAGCTGGTTGCAACCGCCACAGGTGAAACCATCGTCAACGTTCCTGCCGGACTCTACATCGTCAAAGCAGACAGCACCACAGCCAAAGTCGCAGTAAAATAATCACTGCAATCCAATACACCTCTAAATACGCTGCGCCCCAAAAGTTGTACAACTTTTGGGGCGCAGTTCTATTGTGGCATTGCCTTGTGGAGTTATTAGCCACGACAGAGATTTATATGTCTATAGGCCCTGGCAAAGGGCTATCCATAGGATAAATACTTATCATCATAGTCGGCCGACAATGATAATATTAAGCTTACTCTAAGTGTGTGGGGCCTCTGCCTGATTATGGCTATCCTCCAATGCAAGCCAGCCATTTATCCACTGCATAGCTCATATTTATCTTCCCCATGAATGGCTTAAAATAAGCAGGCGCCCGACCTATGCCGGACGCCTGCTATAGCTAAAAGCCCGGCGCGTGCCGGGCAAGAATAATCTTAAAGAGCGAGCTTGAAGCTCTTGCCGTCGATATTGAGGATATAAACACCACCGGCGAGACCGCTGAGGTCAACTACAGCAGAGTTTACGGTGGCTACACGCATGCCCTGGAGATTGTAGAGGGCTGCCTGATTGAATTCACCGTAGATGGTGAGCGTACGGCCAGAGAGAGAGATCTGGGCGTCTGAAGCTTCAACAGCAACGTCGGCAACGCCACTATACTCACCCTTCTTACCAATGTAGATGCCATTGATCTGGAGGAAGCCAGAAGTCATGAGGGGAGACACGAGGTTGATACCTACACAGCGTGTAGCATCTTCGTCCATTACAGGCAGAGCCACAGACGAACGCTTGAACGCCATAGTTCCGGTAGACTTATCAGTTTCGTTGGCAGAGATATTCATGGTGCCGAGTTTCTGAGTCATGGCAGCACGAGAATTCTGGTTACCGAAGTAAATGTCAACGATCTCATCCATGAGGCTTGTCTGGTTGCCAGAGTAAGAACGGCCGCTTACAGTAACCTCATATTCTTCACCGGCCTCAAGAGCGAGAGGGGGAGAAATAAGCCATTCATCAGCATCATCAGAGTTGCCGAGAGTAGGCGATACGATGTACTCGGCGCATACTTCATAGTCTCCGAATACAGAGTGACCGAGGTTGGTATAGAACATCCATGTAAAGGTGTCGTTGTTTCCGTCGAGGATAGTCCAGCGGTTACGCATCTGGGCCTCATTTTCGAATGTCTGCTCGAGCGGGAGCTCAACAGCCGGGCCAAGTATGAATGTGGGCGAGTCAGCGACTGATTCACCGTTTTCGTTGATTGAGCTGATAGTATAGGTATAACCCATCAGACGCACGAATTTATTGTCAGTGACTGTGCATTCGGTGAGGTCTTCAGCAATAACGGTGCCGTCGTTACGGGTTACCTTGTAGCGGGTGCTGGCAGCATCGAACGAACCAAGCTGAGCGCCGGTGGTAGGAGCCTCCCAGGTAAGAGTAATCGACTTCATATTCTCGGCCACAGTGCCAGAGATGTGGGCTACAGCTGCGGGCTTGTCATATCCTACAAATTGATATGCGATGCCTTTGGCGCCGTTACCCTTGCCATTCACGAGCTGGATCTCATAGCGGTAGTTGCCACGTTCAGGAACGGTCTTATCGGTCCACGTCATAGCCTTGCCGGGTTCTGTTGCGGAGATGTAGTCAACCTGCACACCGTCACGCTTGATCACGGCACCATAAAGGTTGCCGATCTCGCCACCGCCGAAAGCTGTGGTAGGATTAACCCATGAGATTGTTGCCTCAAGCGCACCATTGGCTCCAGGAGCACTGGTGATATTGGTCGGGGCTGCAGGTGCGTCGATATTCTCAGCCGAGGGGATATACATGCCTACAAGACGCGACATGATACCTACGCGGCCAACCTGAGTCATGGTAATGTTCTCAAGGTCGGTGAGGTCGATTTCCTGGAGATATACATTTTCTGATCCAAGAGGATGCGAAGCGGTAGATGAAGCCCAGTAGAGTTTACCGGTTGTGTAGTCGAACTCCATGGTCTGGTTCTGGAGCATGCCGCTCAGACCTGTATCGAACACTTTTGAAGTACGGCCGGTGAATTCGCCATTTTCATTGGTGTTGAAGGTATAGAGCACGCCCGATGAATCGATAGTCCACAACTTGCCGGTGATGTCGGCAGCAAGTGTACCGCCAGCCGCAGTTTCGCAAATGAGGTTGAACTTGGCAGTGTTGAGGTCGAGCTCATAGAGGCCGCCGAAGCCACTGTCGTAACCAAGTGCATAGATTTTGTCAGATACGGGGTCGTAGGTCATATCCTGGGGCTTGAAGCCGGTCTGCTCAGGATTCCACTGGCCTACAATCTCGAGTGTACCATTATAGATATTGTATCCTACAATGTTTGTAGCGGTAGGCTGCTCGGTAGAAGTGGTGTAATCGTAGAGCACTGCATAGAGGATTCCGTCCTTGGCGGCACCAGCATATGCACCTGTGCTGGGGCTGTCAAGATAAGACTTGAGCACGGTTCCGTTCTCGGAAAGATCGAAAGGATACGATACGAAACCGCAGTCATAAGTTTTAGAACCTCCGTCAGCCCATTCGGCCGAACCGATGTTGAAGCCGTAGAACACCCGGTTGCCGGGGGCGGCGGCTGTCATAGTGAGAGAGGAGAGCAATAACGTTGCCCCCAGAAAAGAATAATAGATTGGCTTTTTCATAACAGCAAAAAAAGTCGGAGATAATTATAGTTGATGCAAATTTACAACATAGGGGGGCTTTTAGATGGAATTATAAGTTAAAGTATGTTAATGAGCGAAACGTTTAATATTAATTAACCATACAAATATAGAAAAGAAGGAAAATAATCGGAATTTTGCATACACAAGTTTATAAACCTTCAAATTTTCTTTGCAAAATGCTCCATGTTATAAAACGATGTGTTGTCATTTTCGCAGCTGTTGCGTCATACGCTATTGCGAATGCTGTTCCACCGATGCCTGGCTATATTAAAGTTGCCCAACCCGACGGAACCACCATCGAAGCCCGCATAGAGGGTAATTCAGATTTTCATTATTACGTCACGCCCGAAGGTAATTGTCTCGTAGGCGACCTTACCGACGGTTTTATAAAGCCTGCAACCATTGACTCCGAAGGCATGATTGTGCCTATGGAAACCGCTGGTGTGCATAGCCGCGGAATCTCGGCAGAATTCACAGCCGAAGATTTCCGGGCCGCTGCTTTACGCACACGCGAGGCCATCATTGCCAAGCGTGAGGCTCGTCGTGCTCCGGCACGCATAGCTCCCGGCGCGATCAAACGCGACTTCCCTACCACGGGCACTGTGCGCGGTCTTATCGTGCTGGCAGAATTTCAAGACGTGAAATTCCAGGAAGGCTCCACCCAGGAATACTTCGATACAAAAGTAAACACCTACGGCTACTCCGGCCCGGAGACCTATGGCAGTGTGGTTGATTACTTCAAAGAACAGTCGGGCGGTGTATTCACTCCCGAGTTTGACGTTGTAGGCCCGGTTACTCTTCCCCGCAAACGCGCCGACTACGGTCTCGACGAAGATGTCGACGGCTTCTTCCGCGAAGCTGCCATCGCAGCCCGCGACCAGGCCAAGGTAGATTTCTCCCGCTACGACATCAACGAAGACTATTTCGTTGACTTCTTCTTTGTAATTTTCGCCGGCCACGGCGAAGCCCAGGGCGGCCCCGCGGAATGCATCTGGCCCGTAATGAAGGATGAGTCTGATTACATCTTCGATGCATTCAACGGCCTCTACCTCGGCGTAAGCGCTTGCTCTTGCGAGCTCAAACACGGCGAAGGCACTGACCTCGACGGCGTAGGCACCATCTGCCACGAATTCAGCCACATCCTCGGACTCCCCGACATCTACGACTCCACCTACTCCGGCGGCTATGGCATGGGCCACTTCGACATGATGGACCGCGGCCCGTACAACAACGACCTAATCACTCCGAGCGGCTACACCGCAATGGATAAATACACTCTCGGATGGCTCGAGCCCCGCATCCTCGAAGAACCCGAAAAAGACGTCACCCTCCGCAGCTTCGTATCTTCAAACGACTGCTGCTTCATCGTAAACCCCGATAATCCCAACGAGTATTACACTCTCGAGAACCGCCAGCTTGAAGGCTTTGACTCTGCCCTTCCCGGCCACGGCCTCGTCATCTCCTACGTGAACTACGACCGCTCACTCTGGAAAAAGAACGTGATAAATTCTCCCGGAATGGCCCGCTACGAACATGTGACCATCGTTCCGGCCGACGGCATGAAGGAACTCGAGCTCGAAAATACCCGTCCGCTTGAAGCAGGCGATCCCTGGCCCGGAAGCACCGGCAAGACCGAGTTCACCAACACTTCAATTCCCGCCGCCCTCTGGCGCAGCTCCGGCACCTCAACCCCTGTAAACATGCCCATCACCAACATCCGCGAAAGCGAAGATGGCGTGATCACATTCGACTTCAACATCGCGGCTTCTGTAAATGACATCATAGCTTCTCCTTCAGAAAAGAAGACCTACTTCAACCTGCAGGGCATGGAAGTACCTGGCGAGCAGCTCGCTCCTGGCATCTACATTGTGCGCACACAAGATGGAAAAACTACTAAAATCTCTGTCCGCTGAGATTTTTAGCAACCACCATTTCATACTTTTCACTCATTAACACTAACCCTATGAAGAAGAATTTTTTACTCCTTCTGTTTGCTGCTCTCCTGGGAGTGGTATCGGCATCGGCCGACATGGTTCGCATCAATGTGGACAATGCCGCCAATGTCATCGTCACCACCGCGAATGGCGCGAACACTCTCACACTCGTTGATGGAATGAATTCCTTCGACCTCTCGACGAGCGACAATCCTCTCGCCGTACAGGCGGCCGATGGCGCTGAAATTGTCGAGGTCACCAAAAACAACGAGCCCGTTATGGCCTCCGGTTACGGCACTCCCGTATACCGCATGGCAATCGAGCCAATGATGGTCAACATCACCACTTCCGGATCCACTGTTGAGAAGAATTACAACATCTGGTTCCAGCCCACATTCCTTGGGTCTATTTCAGTAACCTGCAACGGTGAAAAGACTGTCATCGCCGACCAGCAGTACTACCAGTTCCCTGCTGACGCCGAGCTCGTAATCGCCCCTGAGGAAGGATATGAGATTGTATCTGTATCAGCTGATAGCGCCACAGACAACGGCAACGGAACATGGACTGTAAAGAATTCACGCGACTATGGATATGTCGACGTGAAGGTTGCCGAGAAAGGCATCCACTTCACAGCTGAAGTGAATGTAGCCGCCAATATCGCCATCATCGCCACCCTTCAGGAAGACTCAGGTTCTGGCGACGCTGTGGTTAAAGAAATCGACCTGTCGGGTAACGGCCCGTACGACGGCACAGCTCCCGACGGCACACTCTACCTCAACTTCTGGCCCGCAGCCGGCGGTACAATCAACTCCATCACCCGTGTTGCAGCCGACGGCAGCGTCACTGCACTCGTAAACAGCGCATATGTAGGCTGGAGAAGCACAGTTGCCGAAGGCGACAACTTCATCTTCGACGTAACCGGCCCCGAGGTAGAACTTACCTTTGCTGGCGCACGCGGTTTCTCCGTTTCCGACTTCGTGATCAACACCGGCAAGACCAAACTTAACGTAACCACCGAAAATCCCACCGCAAAAGTACGCGTAGGCGAAACCATCGCCGTCGCAGGTGCTAACGGCACAACTCTTTCGGGCCTCTATGCCGCAGCCACCACATGCGAGACTCTCTTCGACAAATATGGTGTGACCTTCGCTAAAGTCACCGGTGCTGGCAGCGTCAGCCTCTACGGCATGACCAAGACTGGCATGGACATCAGCGTTGATAATGCATCTGCCGTAACCGTTACCGGCGGTGCCGGCAATGGTGCAGCCATCTCTCTTACCACCGGCACCAACACCATCGAATCTGTCCAGAACCCCCTCAAGATCGCAGCCACCGCTGGCTACCGCATCGAATCTGTATACGCCGACGGTGTATCTCTCGCGCCTAACGCCGACGGAACCTACAATGCCGAGCTCCTTCAGGACGGCACCGTGGTTATTTTCACCGCCGAGCTCCCCAAACCTCTGCCTATTACCTTCTCGGTAACCGGCGACGCCTCCAAGCTCATCATTACTAAGGACGGCCAAACCGTTGAGTTCTCAGAAATGTTAGAGATCCAGCCCGGCACCGAGATCACCGTTGGTGTTCAGGAAGGTTGGCTTATCAAAGAACTCAGCCTCACCGGCAATGAATCTGTGACATACGACGAAGAGACAGGTATCTATACCTTCGCACCCCGCCACGCAACCACCGTAATCATCAACGTTGAGAAATGGGTGGCAGCTCCCGGAAATGCCCTCGTGACATTCACTACCGACATGCCTCGAGTAAGCGCATTCCTCTATGACGCAGAAGGCGAACGTATCGGTTCTCTCAAGGTCGGTATCAACGAAGTTAAAATCGGTTCTCAGGTAACCGTGCAGATCTTCGGCGACCTTTACCTTAAAGAAGTTCTTGTCAACGGTAAGGCTCTCGACATTGCAGTTGATGCCAAGACAGCGACATTCACCGTTGAAGGTGAGACTACTCTCGAAGTATCTACCTACGAGCTCTGCCACATCTCCGGCTACAAGACTTCCAACCCCGACAACCACTCGTTCCTTGGCTATATCTACATCAATGAGGTAGGCCAGAGCAGCGCAAGTGTTCCCGCCGGCGGAAGCTTCACCGTACTCCCCACTCCCGAACGCGGCTATAAATTCGCAGGCTTTAGCTTCGTATATCCCGAGGAAATCAAAGACCAGATCGGTGACGAAATCAAAGACTCGTACACCATCACCGTACCCGATGGCGTAAACTCTATTATCTTCGAAGGCAAATTCGAATCTGACAACGGAGAAGTTGTATACACCGTACGCGGCTCCAACTGCTTCGTTGACTCTTGGGAGAATATCAGCGACGACTATATCGTATACATCAACGTTGACGGCGCCCTCCTGATCGAATACAACGCATTCGAAGGCGATACCGTACATCTCGCCACCACAGGCCGCGACGCAAGCAAGCCCGCCAAGATCGAGACCTACTGCCTCTACTACCACAACCAGAAGCCCATCAGCGCTGACTACGTTGTGAATCCCGAAGATGCTAACGCCGACAACGTAATCTATGTTTCGGCTTACATCAACACCCAGACAGGTGTAGAAGGTGTGACTGTAGACGGTGAACTTTCTTACGACCACGCAAGCAAGATCCTCACCGCCCCCGCAGCTGTGAAGGTATTCTCAACCTCAGGCCGCCTCGTGCTCACCGCCGAAGCTGGCGAAGTTTCGCTCGAGACTCTTCCCGCCGGCATGTATATCGCCACCACCGGTAGCTCTACAATCAAGATTGTGAAGTAAACCACGATAACATCCAATAACAACACCGCCGGATTCATGGTCGAATCCGGCGGTGTTTATTTTTTCTGCCAACCCAAATATTATTGATTAGTCAACAATACATAGTCTCTTCTTGTTAATACGACTGAACTAAAACCAGAATGACTATGGACAAAAAAGTTGTAATAACAAATTTCACCGACCCTCTATGCACATGGTGCTGGGGCCTCGAACCGGTATTCCGCAAGCTTGAGACACATTTCCCCGGAGAGATAGAATTCCGCTATGTGATGGGAGGACTGGTTGAGAATATCGAGGAGAAATGGGATCCGGCAAACGGCATCGGTCATGCCGATATACCCGCCATCAACCGTCAGATCGAAGCACACTGGAAGGACGCTTCGCGCCGCCATGGTATGCCGGTCAAAGGAACGGGATTCACACTATTCTCGAGAGAATATCCTTCGACATACCCACAAAATATAGCCTACAAGGCAGCCCAGATGGTTGACCCAAAGAAGGCCGACAGATTTCTGCGCCGTATGCGTGAAGCCTCTGCCGCCGAATATCTGCACACATCTCATGCCGATGTACTCGATTCTCTCGCAGCCGAAGTCGGACTCGACACAGCTGCCTTCCGCAAGCATATCGATGATGGGAGTGCGGAAAAAGCCTTCAGGGAAGATCTTAAACTAACTCGCCAATATGGAGTCACCGGCTTTCCAACCTGTCTGGTCAGTTATGGCGCGAAAAATATTCTCCTGCGGGGATATAACGACTACGATACATTTGTAAAGGTCATCGAGATGGCGAGCGATGGCAAGGTACGCCCCGTGCAGAAACTAGATACCGACGATTCTAAGATTCTCGACTTTATCAAGACCCACGGACGCCTCGCTCTTGCAGAACTTAAAGAGGCATTTGACTTCCCGGACTACAACACAGCCGACGCATGGGTAAAGAAGATGGAGAAACAAGGGTCGCTGACGGTAACTCCCGTAGGAACGAGCTACTTTATAGCCACAAACAATATACCAGAGTTTACAGGCCCTCATTACTGCGACAGCACCACCGGACAATGCATGTGAGCTTCTCTCTTCCGACGTCATTCCTTCCAGAGTGGCGTCGGGTTTTATACGAGCCGGTTCAAATATATTCAGTTGCCAAATTGATTAGTCAACATTATTGATTATCTTTGTGCCTCACATTAACCACCCAATTCTCTACCATGGACAATCAGAAGACCGACCGTCTGGGTTTTATGATGGAGCAAGCCTTAGGCTCCATGACCTCCACGCTCGCAGCAGCTTTCCGGAAGGCCGGAATAGACCTTCCGCATTCACAATATGCCGTGTTACGGCTTATATATACTGTTGACGAGCCTCTGACACAGATAAAAATAGCCGCAATACTGAAAAAGGATGCCGCCGCCATCAAGCGCACGGTCGATCTTCTCGAGCGCAAAGGACTTGTAAGCCGTCAGGCACAGAACGGGCGAACCAACTACATTTTGCCAACCGAGGCCGCAATTGCCATCAAAGACCGGCTGATCGGCATCGCCGATGAAACTCTTCAAAATATCTTCGGAGGCTTTTCAGCGCAGGAACTGGCATTATTCACAGATATTCTTGAAAGACTCGCCCACTCAAAGCATGGTTGAAGAACGGCTATTCTCGCGTAATTTTATTTTTGTCGGAGCAGGCAATTTCTTCCTGTTCATGAGTTTCTACGCGCTCATGCCGCTGCTGCCCTTCTACCTTACATCGCAGTTTGCAGCCGATGGAACAGTGACCGGACTGGTATTGTCGTGCTATATGGTGTCGTGCATAGTTATCCGGCCATACTGCGGTTATCTTCTCGATACCCTCAACCGGCGCCCAGTCTATATTCTGGCATATCTCTGCTTCGCCTCAGTCTTTTCTTTGTACACGGTCTGTGCATCGTTGTGGCTGTTCATTCTGCTGCGGATTATCCACGGGGCATCTTTCGGTTGCGCAACGGTGTCGGGCGGAACACTGGTCACTCAGGTTATCCCCAAGGCACGGCTTGGCGAAGGAATAGGATATTACGGGCTTGCAAATACATTATCTATGTGTGTAGGCCCTCTTGCCGGTCTATGGGCCCACAGCCATCTCTCATTCACCACAATCTTCTTCGGGCTCACAGCCCTTGCACTGATTGGAACCGGAATGGCGAGTATGGTAAAAATACCTCCACGGGCTCTTAACCCAGCCAGAAAAATCACAGCGGAATCTTTCTTTATCCGCGCAGGCCTACCGGTAGCCGTGATTCAGATTCTTGCATATGTCAGCTATGGCGCG
>CAJUJB010000012.1 GCA_910586595.1 uncultured Muribaculaceae bacterium
TTTAACCCTCATACGTGGTGACCCGGCTGATTTTCGGTTGAGGTCACCACATTTTTTGCGCGCGATTGTAGTTAAACTATTTTAAAATTTGGGGTTGGGAGGCTGTGGAGTGGGGTTGAATGATGGTGAATGACTATGAATTATATACTGGTTTACGTTGGCAATCAATACCTTACATATATACCGAAATAGATATGCGCTCACCGCGATACACATAACCGACAATATCTCAGCAATTTACGGTGGGTGTGGTGACTTTTGTGGTGACTCGAAGAGGTATGGATGAAAGAAAGGCCGCTAACTCATTGAGAATTAGCTGTCTTCTGTGATGTCACCAGCACTATAAAAGTTAATTTATCATCAATCTCAATAAATCCAATTTATACATAACACCCTGATAATAAAGCGAATTAAACCATATTAAATTTAATCTGATTCAGTGGGATTGATAGGTAACTTTATAGGTAACTTTTTGAAAAGTTTACTAACTTTGCAGTCGTAACATCAACCTCAATTAATCGACCGCGCTATGGCAAGAACTCTCTCCAGATTCTACTTCCTGAAAAAGGACGAGAATAAAGATAAGGCAACCCTGTTTGTGAGGGTGCAGGATCCCTCAAGGAAAATCGACGTACAGTTTACAACTCGCATCAAGACGAGCGTGCCGGAATGGAAGGCGGCTGTTGCTGATGAAAATTCTCTGGCGCGTCATCGTAAGCAGAATCCGAAACTTCACGATATGCTCGGACGCATAGAGGTGATGCTTGACCGTGAGATGTCAGCACCGCTGTTTGACCGCGAACGTGTCAAAGCTGAGATTCTCGCTATCTCCGATCCGGAAAAATCGGAAATCTTACGTAAGCAACGTGAGGCAGAGGAAGCAGCGCGCATGGAAGATGAACGTATCCGCATCGAGCAGGAGCGTTTGGTACGTGAAGGGATTGAGGAGGAACGGGCAAAAATTTGGAATTTCCTCAACCGATTCTGCGCCGATATAAAATCGGGCAAAAGACTCAACGGCAATGACCGCTACTCAGCCGGAACAGTAAAGGCATGGTACAGTTTTATGAAGCTGTATGATGGCTTTGACCGCAAGCATCGGTTCTCATGGGATATAATCAACCGCGAGTTTGTGACTAAATTCCTTGCATATATGGAAAAGCAGGGATATATGGTCACGGCTCAGAATAAATACCTTGTCACGCTTCGTGCGCTTGTAGGATATGCCTATACCGATGGTATCCACAATAATGACCGTGCCACAAAATGCTTCTCGAAAAAGAAAATCGAGGAGCGGGACAAAGCGGCTGAAATATACCTGACTGAATCGGAACTTCAAGCGTTATACGAAATGCCGTTGACCTGGCTTCAAGATCAGGTGCGCGACATATTCCTTGTAGGTTGCTACACCTGCCAACGTGTCAGCGACTACAATAATATCTCGAAGGATAGCTTCACTACCACCGCAAAAGGGACACCCATTATCCGTCTCATTCAGCAGAAGACACGCACCGAGGTTAAAATTCCTATCATGAATCCCAATCTGCAAGCCATCTGCGAGAAATACAATTACAACATTCCATCTGTAATAGACGTGATAATCAACCGCTACATAAAGCAGATATTGAAAGAGCTGTCGGAGAAAGTGCCATCGCTTGCTCTGAAAGTTCCGACCAAACTCACCATGAAGCAGAAACAAAATCTCGCCAACGGAAAAATCGAGATTGAACACAACGACAAGGGCGAAGTGGTCATGCCACGCTACAACTGTGTCACTACCCATACCGCCCGACGCAGTGGCATTACCAACATGTATTTGTCGCACAAATACACCATCGTCCAGATGATGCACGTCAGTGGCCACAAAACTCAAAAGACCTTCATGGACTACATCAAGCTATCCTCTGACGAAATCGCCGACGAGATAGACGCCATAGCCAATCCCAATAAGAGCGAAATATTCTAAATTTTAATGGCCGTAGAGTTCTGGGAATCAAAATAAAAGTTGTAATTTTGTATATATGAACGACCTCACAGTATCAAATATCGAACGGCAGAATGTACTGAACAACAATTATGCCCTTCAAGCCATCCAAGAAAACTTGGATGTTAATGGCCTGCGTTTTCATGAACGACTTCTTTTCACGACTAAAATGGTCGCTGATTTTTATGATGTCGATGAACGAACGATTAAGCGTTATGTGCAGGAACACGGAGACGAGCTTCGTGACAATGGATACTTTTTAAGTGAGGGTAATTCATTGAAAGAATTAAAGTTGCATTTTGTTGGGGACATTAATGTCCCTAAGTTTACACGTCAACTTGGAATTTTTCCGTTTCGTGCATTCCTAAATATCGGCATGCTCCTCACTGAGAGCGAAAAAGCGAAACAGCTACGCACGCGGATACTTGATATTGTTATCGCAACAATCAATAGTCGTGCCGGAGGTGGTACCAAATATATCAACTGGCGCGACCGGGATTATCTGCCTACCGCAATAAAGAGCGAAAACTACCGTAAGAATTTCACTCAGGCTGTCGGCAAATATGTTGACGGACTTCCCACATATAAGTATGAGCAGATAACCGACTTGATTTATAAGGCGGTCTTCCGGGAAAATGCCAAAGAATATCGTGAGGTACTTCGTTTGCAGAACGAGGGGAACGTGCGACATACACTTTATGCGGAAGTTTTACTTTGCATTTCATCATTTGAGAATGGTGTGGCACATGAGATTGTGAACTGCTACTCCAATAATGGGAATAAGCAACTGACCATCGAAGAAGTCAAGGCTATAATCGACAAATTGGCATCCGCTCCGATGATGGAACCATTCATCAATGACGCAAGATCCAAAATGGCATCCCGTGACGTTGCATTCCGTGATGCTTGGCATGGCAATCTGGCCGAATACCTTCGTGCCGTAACACCTGATGAATTTGATAAATTCATCGGTGATGCTTCAATCGACTTCGACAATATCCTCGAAGCCAACCGAGAAGTTCTTAAACGCCTGAAACAAGCCGACGATGATGAAAACTGAAGAACTGAAATACATAGACTATGACGAGGCTCTTGTAGTCTATGCAAAGACTGTTACGGCAAGTGGCGGCGGTCTGAGCGGCGTCAAGGATGAGGGCGGAATCAGAAAAGTGCTCGACTTTGTTCAGAACGACCTGTATTATCCCACTTTCGTTGAAAAGCTAACATATCTTGTTTTTGGATTATGCACCGGCCATTATTTCGAGGATTCCAACAAGCGTGTGGCACTGACAATCGGAGTATGGTTCCTTGTTCATAACGGCTACTACTGGCACGCCTACAATTTCATGCAGTGCATGGAAGCAATTATATACCACGTCGCTGCCGGACGCATCGACAAAGATCTGCTTCAACGCATCATATTTTGTTATATGGCAAATGAGGACTATCCCGAAGACCTCAAACTTGAAATCATTCACGCAATAGATAATAATATATAAAACATAATACATATAAAGTAATATGGGACATAAATGCTACATATCATTTAAAATGGAGGACAAACCCTTCAAGGAAGAAATTCAGAAATGGTGTGATCGAGATAGGGTTGATATGATTGATAAATCTTTAGATACTCCTATCAATTCTGAAAATGAGGATTATATTATGCGTAAAATAAGGGAAGAATACCTGTCTGATTCAACAGTCACCATATTCCTAATAGGAGAACATAGCTCGGAAGATTTAGGATGGGATGAGCAACGTTTTATTAAACGTGAGTTGCAAGCTTCGTTATATAATGGAGACGGTAATACTAGAAATGGGATATTGGGCGTTGTTTTACCCAATATGTATGATAAAATATTTAAAGGTTCGTACACTTGCTCGACTTGCTCGGGCTGTCACAATTGGGTTGCATTAGAGAATTCAACGGTGATTAAAGAGTTTTGGAAAAACTACTATCTGAATAATCATGGTAAGTGTTCATATAGTGAAGACGATCGCTACTGCGTTTTAGTTAAGTGGTCAGACTTTAAAAAGGCCCCTAATACTTATATAGATCAGGCATTTAATAAACGCAGTCATCCGATTGCACAAGAAGTTATTGTAAGACCAAAATGACATGGAAATGAAAGAAAATAATATATGCTTTGTTATAATGGGATTTGGTAAGAAAAAAGATCCTGATACAAATCGTACAATAGATCTTGATGCTACTTATAAAAAAATAATTCGTCCAGCAGTGGAATCCGCTGGATGTAAGTGCATTCGTGCTGATGAGATCGTAGAATCTGGCATAATAGATAGAAGTATGTATGCTCTATTGTATTATGCTGATATTGTTATTGCTGATATATCTACTTTCAATCCCAATGCTATATATGAATTAGGAGTACGTCATACATTGCGTCCATACTCTACAATAATAATTAAAGAGGATGAAGGTAAGATACCTTTCGATATTGGGCATGATAGGATGATAAGCTACAAGCATTTGGGGAATGAGATTTCAGAGTCTGAATCGAAAAAGTGTATTCCCCAGCTTCGCTCCTTAATAAAAGCTGTGATAGCGGAACCAAAAACAGATAGTCCAATTTATTCCTATCTCCCAAACATAAAAAGACCTGAAATTTCTGAAGAAGAGGTATTAGGAATAATTGGGGAGTTAAAGGAACATGAAGATTCAATTTTTGCTTTAACAGAGTTAGCAAAGGGAAGTATGGCGGCCGGCGATTTTGTTAAAGCAGAGCGATTATGGGGTAAGCTAAGTACCAAGGCTGAGAATGAGAAGTACTACATTCAACAACAAGCTTTGTGTCGTTATAAGAGTATGGTTCCCTCTAAACAACGAGCTCTAACTGATGCTCTAACGCTTCTTGCAAAAATTGAGGGCCAAACTGATACCGAAACTCTTGGTATTTTGGGTGCGGTATACAAAAATTTGTGGGAGGAAACAAGTGATATAAGTTATCTTGATTCAGCCCTTCATGCATACAAGAAGGGCTGGAGTCTTTATGAAGATTACTATACTGGGGAAAATTATGCGACGTGTAATATTTTAAAGGCAAGTATTACAAAAGAAGATGACATGAAAAACTATCTTCTTATGGAAGCTAAAATTATGTATGGCGCAATAATTAAAATTGTTTTGTCCTCTTTGGAGGAACCAGAGCCAGAAGAATTGTTGTGGAAATATGCAACATTATCCAATGCATATTTTGCTTTGGGTAATGAAGAGAAAGCTATGTTATATGAGGAAAAATTTATGCAGCAAACGCCTGAGCAATGGCAAATAGACACATTTATGAAGACCAAAGATATGTTGGCTTCAGAGAATTGATATTTTTGATTCCATATAGGCAATTGCATTAGTTAATACACGAAATTGTAAGAAGGGATTTATATGAGTATAGCAAGTATATAAATCCCTGATATTATATTGGCTACTATGGGAAAACAACAGAGGCGTAAAATAGGAGAGATAAATAGATTTAGAAAACGTTTGAAATTTCCTCTCTCTCGTGTTGCAAGAGTAATGCCAAAAGGTTTTACTGATGAGGAATTTTTAGATTTATTTAAAACTACTTATCCTAGATTATGGGTTGAGTTGATGAATTTCTTCAAATCCAGTATGGATGAGTATAGAAATAGAATAAATAAAGGTTTGAAGGGTGTCAAACCATCCTATCCAAAAGATATGGTGTTTTTAGTTGCAAAATCATCATTAGCAAAATCTCGAATAGTTAACTCCAACTCGTCCATTGAGCAAGAACACGAAAAAGCAAAGGAGCGTGCAAAGATTATTCGTGAAGGAAAAAGCAAAGCAAATAAGATCCAGCAGCTAGAAGCGGAGCGAATTCGAAAATTCCAGAAAGTAGCTCCAAAGTATGTAGACAATCTTATTAAATTATATTTTAACCAACGAAAAGAAAATGCTCTTGACATAGATACGCGATACCTAATCATTCTTGAATGTGCAAAGTTTAAATGTAAAAAAACAATAGTTTTTCTACAAAAGATAAATGCGTGCGAGAAGAACAACGAGTTACGAATGCTTGCATATGAATATCTTGTAAGGTTTGGGGTTAATCCTCGTCTAACTCGCAAGCGTAGGGGTAAGAAAAAACTAACAGCCACTACAGTGCACAAAATTGAAGATAGTCCCTCTGTCTTACTTAAATTGATTTTTGAAAAGCAGCAAATTTTACATAAGAATTTTGATGTGTTTCTATCGCATAGTTATGGTCGCCAATCGGAATTAATCCTGACTAAGGAAATTCTTAATCGACAAGGATTGGTTGTATATGTTGATTGGATAAATGATGCTGAGATGTTACAAAGAGAGAAACAAAATGATGATACATTTAATGTCCTCTATGAAAGATTAAGACAATCGTCGGCATTATTGTTTATTCAAACTAAATTAAGTGTAACTTCTAAGTATTGTATGGATGAGCTGATATATTTTAAGAAGCTTAATCGACCTATGTATTTATACGAAGCTGAGAAGATAGAAAACCGACCTAATATATTTGAGGGTATGGTTAAGGTTAAACTTAAAGATGATAAGTTTATCACAGGGGGGCAACAAAGTTATTTTAGTCTAGTTTCATAGATCTTATTAATATTTTTTTGAAAGGGGTAGACCAAATAGCGATTTGATATACCCCTTTCAATAGTATGACTTTATCCATTAGATAAATTCTGAGGATAGATTTTTTGTATCCAACTTTTAAAATCAACCTAATCGCTTTTTACAAGTGTGTATAGATCATCGTAACTCTTGACCACATCGTATTTGACGATTGAATTTGATAGGGATGCGAAGTGGCGACGAGCGCAAGCTATTTTTGATTTTTCTGTCTCTCGCAGATCGACCTCACGCATAGAGCCTTTGGTCTCGGCAATGAAATAGACGTGCTTCACGCTACCCTCACGGTAAACAATAGCCCAGTCTGGGTTGTATTGCCCCATAGGGGTATTGATGTAAAAACCGCGAGGAAGTTTAGTATAAACTTCAACATCGTTGTCGTTTTCGAGCTGCTTGGCAAAGTTCATTTCGGTGCCCTTGCAGTCAATCACTACAAGGTCGTAGAGCGACTTTTCACTCTCCATTGCGTTGTCCCCGACAACGCCTCTGACTTCATCAACAGTGAAAAGGTCAGTATCAAAAGTTTGATCGGTTGGTGAATAAGTTATCTTCTTGATAACCGCGATAGCCTTGCAGTCATTTATTATCGAGGCAACCTTGATAATAAATTCTTCGGGGTTTACACGGAAAAGCATAAACTTAGTCGGACTGATACCTTGCAAAATTCTAATAATGGTGCGTCGGGTAAGTCCTGTTTCTCTGACTAAATCGCCTATAAGGTCATACATCACAGGCTTGCTGACAACCTCGTGTACGGACTTACGAACCGTCTTGCCTTGCGTCATAGCAGAGGCGGTTGCCAACGTTTCGCGGTCACGAATTTGCTCCATTGCGCCGGTAGTAATCTGAATGTGAATTTTAGTTACATTCAGGTGCAGATCGATTTGCTCGATACACTTTTCAATCAGTTCATCGGAGCTGAAATCAACCGTATAAACCGACCGTATGTTAATCTGCTCCCACAGTTCCTTGAACCGGGAATTAGCGAATTTATCAGCGTCAAAATTACCGATGCGGCGTTTGCGCCCATTTGAGGGAGCAGCAGCCTTCGGGTCGAATACACCGTCGAGTACATTAGCAATAGCAGCCGACACATTGGCGAAGTCTTCTCCAAAATCAAGCGTACCGTTACGCTTGTCATCGTGATATTTTGGAGTAAACGCACCCTCATCGTCAACGTAATCCTTACGGATAAGGCGATTATTGATTTTGCGCGCTATATCGGCAGTTATCTTAATGATATTGCCGTCAGCGTCAGAGAAAATTCTGCCCTCAAAGAGCGCAGCGGTTACAACGGTCGGACGGTGAGCCACAGCCTCGGCAATCTCCTGTTGAAGTTGCTTTGCGAACCTCTCATAACTTTCCGAAGCAATGACAGTAAGGATGTTCGTGTCGAACACATGATCGCCGAGAACGTCCTGATCTTGACGCTCGCCGTGCTTATTTACGCACAGGCGCATACCGCGCCCCACTTCCTGACGCTTTTTGGTGACATTGTCGCTGTCTTTCAGCGTACAAATCTGAAACACGTTGGGGTTATCCCACCCTCTTTCAGCGCAGAGTGCGAGAAGATAAAGCGCACAGGCTCGTCGAATGACAGCAGCCGTTCCTTATTCCTCATAATAAGGTCGTAGGCTCGCAGGGCTTCATCGCGTCCTTTTTCGGTGGTCTCTTTAGTGTCGGTCATTTTTCCCTTTTTATCCTGAGAGAAATAACCGGCATGGACGGTCGAAGCCGGGTGGCCTTGCAAATACAGAGTATAGTTAGGCGAGAAAATGTCAATATTTTCATTAAGTACGTTGATATACTTTTGCTCGAAGATTTCGGCAAACCTGCCGAGAGAGAAAGAATTACCGGAGCCATAGACTCGGTAATTCTCCACTTTGTCGATAAAGAACAGCGACAGCACCTTTATCCCCTTGGAGAAAAGCATACGCTCACGCTCAAAATGGCTGCGGATGGTTTCGCGTATCTGTTCGCGGCGGGTAGCGTCTTCGTGAACATTGCCGACCATTGTACCCTCATAGAGAACAGTACCGTTAAGTAATTCGACAGTTCCGGCGCGTCCGTCAATTCTCTTGACAATGCAGCGGTCGCGGTATTCGGCGAGACCACCGCTTTGCTCAAACAGATCATACCCCTCACCGACGAGACGAGTTATCTGCTTTGTGCCGTTGGCAGTCTTGATGTCAAAAGATAGTCGTGCTTGCGGATTACCTTTGCCGACAACTATTTCTTCGAGGCAAAGGAAGCCGTTGGTGGCGGTAGGGCCTATTTGCGAGATACCCTTAACCTCAATCTTCTTAACGAGTTTACGGTTGTAAGCATCGATAGCGTCAAGCCGGTACACCATATTGTAGATGTCGCCGCCAGGTTGGCAATCGATTGCACAGCATCCGAAATACCACTCAAAATACCTTCCGCCCTCTGCTTCTTTCTTAATTTTTCCACTTCTTCCTTAGACAAAGGCTTGAACTCCCTAACCTTCCCCTCAAGGTATTCTATAAGATCAGAAAGACCGCTCCCATTGTAGCCGTCTGTTGCGCCGCCCTTAGTGGTTGCCGGAGACAACGCCTGATTCAACGCCGCTTGTGGAATCGCAGGATTGACCGGAGCGCCAGCATTAGCGACAGTATCATATTTCACACCCTCCACTCCCGTCTTCTCTTTATCGTTCACATCGTTTGAAACCACAACAGGAGCAGGAATGTAAGGCGCAGTCGATGTCGGCCACGTCTGGATTATTCCGATTCCTAACGCTCCGCCTATTGCACTACCTAATATGCCCATATTTTGCAGAATTAAAAAGTTATGATTATGAAGCAAAGATATAGCCCTAACTTTGCATCTCACCTTTAACTTTTGGATTACATGGCACAAGGAAGAAAAACCGGAGGCCGACAGAAAGGTACTCCCAATAAACCCAACCCACTCAAAGAGAGGGTACGAGCACAATCAACCGCGTACTTTGAACCCAACATTACCATTGATGATGCTGAGATTGCAACACTGCTGCACGCTTCTATTGGCGATATGGTCTCACGTTTCGACCTTGATATGGCCATGATGGAGCCAAAAGATAGAGCGGCCATCCAGGAGCGTCTTCTGCGCTACCACACACCGCAGATGCAATCCGTGTCTGCCGAAGTCTCGCTGTCAGGAGATGTCACCACAACCATTGAAGAACGCTTGGCGAAACTCGCTGCCCAGCCCGACACCTGACCTCCATCTACTTTTATCTATTTTTAGACGGAAGCCGGGCATGCATCCCGCTGCTGCAATCATATGCACAAGTATGCAAACGATGCAAATGCATGAATTGCATGCAAAACATGCAAATGCATAATTTGCATACACGTTTATGCAAACGATGCATATGCATAATATGTATAACATTCCATTATCATTCCGTGACAGCACACGAAATGTCACTGCACACGCATCACCACACACGTACACCGCTTGACACTCATTGTGGCATTATCATGTGCAAATTCATGCATCTAAATGTCACTTACAACCCAGCTCAAATTCTAACACATTCATATCCGGCAAGTTGCAAATACGACTATGCAAAACATGCAAATGCATGCAAACGATGCAAATGCATGAATTGCATGCAAATTATGCATTTGCATTTTTTGCATGGTTATATTATATATAAGTATGTATATATAGTATAATATTACCAAGTAATATTTACTATGTATAATACTCTCTTACTAGAGTGAGGAAAACGCGCGCGTGCAAAATGAATTTCCCTATTGTTGTATAAAGCCGCACCCAGAGAGAAAGAAAAAAGTTGCGCGCAAAAAAGAAAGAGAGCCGTCGCAACCAATCGTTGCAGGCGGCTCTCATCAGAGGCGCGGGTCAGTTCCGCAAAAGCACGTAGGCGAACAATATCAAAGGGGCCCGGGAATTCGCGCCTCAACTCTTGCGCCCGTAGAGAACCCAGTCAATCACTCGCCGGTTGGCATCGTCGATTTTGTGGAGATCTTCATCGAGGTAGATGTGCGTAAGGTCATGCCCGTCGCCATGGCCCAGAGCAAGCGCTATATCGTCAACCGACACCCCTATAGAGCGCGCGATGGTAGCCCAGGTGTGCCGCGCCCAATAAGTCGTCAATCCGGGGAAGAGAGGAGCGCCGGTAGGAGCTACCCCCTGGCTGGAATTAGTACCTATGCATTTCAGAGCATGGTTGCACTGCCGTACAAACTGCAAATAATCCGACCGAGAATCCATAAACGAAATGAGGTGCTTCACACCGCGGTATTTTTCGATAAGCTTTAGCGCCTCCGGTTCGAGTTTCAGAGAATAGAAGCGCGACGTCTTCGCCCGGTAGAACTCTATGCGGCCATAACGTATAGACCCAGGCGGGAGATTGAGAAGATCAACCGCGTTTATGCCTACCAGCAGGAACGACAATTTGAACAAATCCACATACGGCTCCTGCCAAGGCTCAACCTCGACAGAGAATAAACAACGGATGTTCTCAATCGAAAGAGCTCTCTTTGGAGTCTTGACGGTTTTGATGTGGAACTTTCGAAAAGGATACCACGTAGTCAATCCTTCGTCTATTGCGAAATTGAAAACAGCACGTAAATTGCGCATGTGTATGGCGCGGGCGTTAGGAGACGGGGCAGTCTTCGCCATTGCGGCATCAAAGCCAAGCAGCCACGACCGCGTGACGTCCTCGAAGCGCAAATCCTTCCCGCAGGTATAATTCCGAAGATGCGTAAGAGTACGCTCATAGGTGAGCCGCGTACTTTCCTTCTTTGTCGCCGCGAATTTCTCGAACACCGGGAAAACCAGCGATGGGTCGGGCTTTTGTGGTGACGGCGTTTCCGGTTCCGGTTGCACTGCACGGGAGACCGCCTCGTGAATATCCGCCAATGTATAGCTGGATCCCGAAGAGATTACCGAAAGAAGTGCATCCTCGGCGCGGAGCTTCAGGCGCGTGATGGCGTTGTTCAGCCGTAGGTGAGACGGATGCTTGTCGGTTATCCTGCAGCGTTCCGCATCCCAGAGGTCAGGATTCAAGGATAAGCCGAGAGAGACATAGCGCACTTGGCGCAGGTGTGATACTGAAATTTTGAGGAGGGCAGTGCCGTCAGCTTTCAGACGGCGACCATCGAGGTAAAGCTTTAAATTTGCCATAGTCAAAAAAGGTCAGACACAAAATGCGCAAACTTTTGCGCAAACACTATGCGACCGAATGGTACATAATGCGACCGTTTGAAACATTTTTGTGCCGTTTTTTTTGACGCCAAGCGGCTAAAAAGAGCTACAAAGAGCCTGTTAGAAGAAAGACTTGCAAATCTAATTAGCTGATTTGCAAGTCTTTCACTTTCTGTGGTGCCACCAGGAATCGAACCGGGGACACAAGGATTTTCAGTCCTTTGCTCTACCAACTGAGCTATGGCACCTTTTGCAGTGGGTGTCTCTCCCGTTTTGCGTTGCAAAGTTAGGCACTTTTTTTCGACCCACCAAATTTTTTAGCAACTTTTTTTGATAAAAATTTTAGCTAAAAACATATAATTCTGATTTACAGAAAATTGTCTATAAAACTTTTTTTATGCTAAAGTTGCCGCCACTGCGCGTGCGCACATGATTCCGTCGATTGCGGCTGAAACAATTCCTCCAGCATAGCCCGCTCCTTCTCCGCACGGATATAATCCCGAAAGAGATATATGGGTAAGTGAGGCCGGATCTCGTGGAATTCGAACTGGAGACGACGTACGGGTTTCATCGCCGATCAGAACGGCTTCCGATGACAGGAAACCATGCTGTTTTTTGTCGAAATCCTTGAAGGCTTCCTGCAGGCGGCGGGCGATTGGCGCCGGGAGCAGTTTATCAACTCGGGCGCAGATCAAGCCTGGAGGATAAGACGAGCGGGGGAGGGTAGATGAATCTCTTCCTGCTACAAAGTCTGTCATTCGTTGTGCTGGGGCTTGTTGAGTCTTTCCGGCAGCTTCAAAGTATCGTTCTTCGATCTCTTCCTGGAAGCGCATCATTTTAAGCGCATTGTTCTGCGGCGCCGGAAGGTCGGGAATATCTTCAGGAAGTACTTCGACCACCATGCCTGAATTGGCCCACTGTGTGCCGCGGTTGGCTGGCGACATGCCATTGACAACTAATTGCCCGGGCGCGCTCGCGGCAGGAATTATATACCCGCCTGGACACATACAGAATGAATATACAGCTCTGTCATCGACTCTCGTCAGCATGCTGTATTCTGCTGCGGGGAGATACTTACCGCGGCCTTCCGGAGAGTGATATTGCAGTTGGTCTATGAGTTTTTGGGGATGCTCCAGGCGAACGCCAACAGCTATGCCTTTAGGCTGGAGTTCTACACCTGACTCTGCAAGGAAATGATAGACATCGCGAGCCGAGTGTCCGGTGGCAAGTATTACCGGCCCGAGCCATTCGCGGCCAGCACTGTCTTTGGCCCCTATGATGCCTTTGTCTGGCTGAGATAGAAGACCGACAACCTTGGTCGAAAAGTGTACCTCTCCGCCAGCCGCCAGAATAGTCTGGCGTATAGCCTTGATAACCGAAGGGAGACGGTCTGTTCCGATATGCGGATGAGCATCCACAAGAATCTCCGGTTGCGCGCCGTGTTGATGAAATATACGCAATACTTTATCTACTGGCCCCCTTTTTTTACTTCTGGTATATAGTTTACCATCTGAGTATGCCCCGGCACCTCCTTCTCCAAAGCAGTAATTCGAATCCGGATCAATCGTTCCGGTGCGGTTTATGGCCACCATATCTGCGCGACGACTATCTACATCCTTGCCACGTTCGAGCACAATAGGTTTGATCCCGGCTTCAATCAGCTCCAAAGCTGCAAATAATCCAGCCGGCCCTGCGCCGACTATGATGGCTTGCGGCCTGTTGGAAACATCAGGATATTCAATCTGAGGAACCTCTATGGTTGATGGATCGAATTTGTCAATATGCACCAGCACTGTCAGATTAACCATCACGCGTCGTTGACGTGCGTCAATCGACCGGCGTGTTATATCTGTGCGTACAATTCGCGCAGGATCGATTTTGAGCGCCCGTGCGCATTCTTTGCTTAGCAGAGCTGGGGTTGCTGCTATTTTGGGAATGACTCTAAGTGTTATTGTCTCGGTCATGAATTACTGATTTGCATGAGATGGCGCCCTATGCGGCGGTTCATTATCAGCGCAGTGACAAGGGCGAGCAAAAACGCTATAAAGTCGCTTATGCAGATCGATGTCCATACACCGGTGACTCCCATCCGGGGAGGCAGAATCCATAGCAAGGGCACAAGAAATATTAACTGACGGGTGAGAGAGAGGAATATTGAGAGTTTAGGCTTGCCGATTGATTGGAAATAATTTTGAATCACAACCTGTGCACCAACCACCGGGTAGGCAAGGAAGAATATTCTGAAGCCATCACGGGCTATGCCTACCATATCTTTGTCGGTTGTGAACATGTGGCTGATTGTGTCAGGGAATGACTCCGTAAGTATAAATCCTATTCCTGCTACAATCGATGCCAGCATGATGCCGCGCATAAGTGTCGCTTTGACGCGAGGCCAGTTTGCCGCGCCATAATTGTAGCCAAGGATTGGTTGCATACCCTGGGTAATGCCGAATATGATCATTACAAAGAACATGGTGGTGCGGTTGATTATACCGTACGCGCCTACCGCGAGGTTACCTTGGTCACCGGCGTAGTCGAGCAGAGCTTTGTTGATGAACACCACCACAAGACATGAGCAGCAGTTCATCAGAAATGGCGAGAGGCCTATTGCATACATCTTACGGATGAGCGACCATGACAGGCGCCAGCAGCCGCGTGTAAAATGGATGTAACTTTTGCGCGAGATAAAGTGGCATAAGACCCATACAAATGCTGCCGTCTGCCCGGTGATGGTTGCAAGCGCAGCTCCGCGTATACCCCATTTGAATACAAATATAAGTAGAGGGGCAACAACTACATTCACGCCCACTGAGAGTAGTGCTGAAATCATTGCCTTGCGTGGATAGCCGGTAGCCCTCATCAGGTTATTCAGCCCGAGAAAGACATAGCTTATAGGGGTGCCAAGTATGATTATGGTCATGAACTCGCGCGCGTAAGGCATTGTCTCTTCAGTCGCGCCGAACATTTCAAGAATTGGATCGAGGAATATCAACCCTAAGGTCATAATGAAAGCCGCGTGAACCAGGCATATGATCATTACATTGCCAACGGCACGGGAGGCTTTTTCAATGTTGCGTTGCCCGAGGAATATCGACGAGATCGTGGCCCCTCCGACGGCTATAAGCACACAGAATGCCACAACCAGATTCATCAGCGGGAAGGTGATGGCCAGACCCGTGATTGCCATCGCCCCGACACCTCTACCGATGAATATACTGTCGATGATATTGTATAGCGATGTGGCCAGACTCGCTATAATAGCCGGCAGCGAATACTGGAGCAGGAGCTGCCCGATGGTGGCAGTTCCGAGTATGTTCGGGCTGTTGTTTGTTGATGTTGAAACGTTTGGTTGCACAATTATATATGATGAAGTTCTCTTCGTTGTAGTTGATTAGTGAAAAACTACTTAATAAACAATTGTGCCTTTGCATTTGTTAAGGCGCGGGTCTACTTAATGGCGGCCAGTCCGCCCAAGGCCGTCTCTTTATACAACGAGGGTATGTCGTGGCCGGTCTGTTTCATTACTTCGACGATGCGGTCAAAGTCTACCGAATGCCGCCCGTCAGAGAAGGCGGCATAAAGATTTGCATCAAGTGCCCTGGCGGCTGCATACGCGTTGCGCTCGATGCAGGGTATCTGGACAAGTCCGCACACGGGGTCGCAAGTGAGCCCAAGGTGATGCTCAAGACCCATTTCTGCCGAATATTCAATTTGGGCCGGAGTACCTCCGAATAATTGTGAGGCGGCTGCGGCTGCCATAGCGCATGCCACGCCTACTTCTCCCTGGCATCCGACTTCGGCTCCTGAAACAGATGCGTTATACTTCACCACATTTCCGAAGAGTCCGGCAGTGGCCAGTGCGCGTAATATGCGTTTTTCGCTGAATCCTTTGGAGTGATGAAGATGATATAGCACCGCCGGAACGATGCCGCAAGATCCGCAGGTAGGGGCTGTTACTATTTTGCCGCCGGCGGCATTCTCTTCCGATACAGCCAGCGCGTATGCATACACCAGCCCTCGGCTCTTCAGCGACTTGTTGTAGCCCTCTGCGTGCACATAGTAGCTCACAGCCTTGCGCCGCACGCCAAGGCCGCCCGGAAGTACGCCTTCGGCTTCAATACCGCGTTCGACGGCAGCCTGCATCACCTTCCATACTTCAGCAAGGTAATCCCATATGCCTTCTCCCTCGCATTGGCCTACGTACTCCCAGTAGCTCGTACCTGTCCGCTCGCATTCTGCCTGTATATCCTTGATCTTGGTCAGCGGGTAGATCGAGGGGCCGCTGCTGCGTTCCTGTCCTTCTTCTACAATGTCACCGCCACCGACTGAGTACACAGTCCAGGAATCGATCTTTGCATCTTCGGCATCGAAGGCCTCGAAAGTCATTCCGTTAGTGTGGAAGGGTAGTACTGTCTCCGGTTTCCATACTATTTCTGCAGGAGCGGCAGGGGTCAGCACTTCAAGAATTGCCTGATCGGTAAGGTGACCACGGCCGGTTGCTGCAAGTGCGCCGTAGAGGGTCACTTGATACCGGGCGGCCTTCTCTCGGGTGCGGTCGCAGAATATTTTAGCGGCTTGACGAGGCCCCATGGTATGCGAACTCGATGGCCCGTGGCCTATTTTGAAGAGCTGACGTATTGATTCCATTTTTATTATTTATTGACGGAGGCAGCCTCTTTGGCAAGAGCCTGCCTCCGGGTGTGGGTTATTTATAATATCGGATCAGGCGCTTTTAGACGTCTGTGAGCCGAAAGTTTCTTTTATATTCCATACTGCGATAGCTCCGATCAGAAGGAGAACGCCCGAAACCACGAGCATCCCGACTGTGAGGGGGGCGCCGTTTTCGGCTGCGGGGAAGCAGTGCAGGATGGCGCCTCCGCAGAGGGCTGCAACAATCTGGGGAACTGTTATGGTGCAGTTGAACAAGCCAAGGTATGTGCCGATGTTTCCACCCGAAAGCGCATTGGTGAGTATGGTGAACGGCATTGACAGCATAGCGGCCCAGGCGCATCCCATGAGGGCATAGCTCACGGCCAGCAGGTATGGATTATGGATGAAGAATACAGAAATGAATCCTACCGCACCGATCAACAGACTGAGCGAATATCCCAGCTTGCGGCGGCGGAAGCCCGCAAGTACAATGGCCCAGAGTACGGCTGCAATTGCCTGGATGGCGAAGAGGTTGCCATTCCAGTCGCCGGCGTTCTGGTATTGCTCGGTTGCCGGATTGAGCACCGTCTTGTAGTTAAGCTCAATCTCCGCCGGGCTGTTTACGGCAGGAAGGCTTGATGTCTGTTCAAGCACATACGCTCCGGTGCCTTCGTCGCGCTTGGCTATGTGCGCTAAGGTCAGACTTACCCCCGGTTCAACAAGCGACAGCTGCGATACTGCGGTAGCCGCCGAACTTACAGTCACAGGTTTACCATCAATGATAATGGTAGAGCCAGCAGTGGCAATCGTGCCGCCCTCCGGATTCACCTTCTCAACGCCGTTGGCGCTTACAGGGCGACCGTTTGCTATGAGGGTATCTCCATCAAGCACCACAGTAGTCGGGCTTGTAAATTCGCCATCTACAGTAATGCCTGCCAGGGTGAGATGACCATTTTCAATCACCGGGTTTTCGCGGTTGAAAATATATTTGTCGTCATATTTTTTACCGTCGATAGTTACGCCGGTTACTTCTTTTACTGATGGAGCATCGAATGCCTGGAGGGCAACTGCGTCGGTAGAATAGGTCCACATATAGAGGAAGGCTGCCCAGCAGAAGAACTGTACCAGACCTACCGTCCAGAATACTTTAGGAGCCTTTACCAGCAGTTTGAACATATTCTCTTTCGGGCCTTTCTCGTCTTTTCTTTCATCTATGCCGTGGAACTGTGCATATTCGTGAGGTGGCATTTCCTTCACCTTGGCAAAGGTGTATACGACGCAGAATCCAAGAATAATCGCGCCGATGTAGAATGCCCAGGTCACCGTCGGAGGCACTTCTCCAGCCGGGGCTGTGTTGCTTAGGAACATTGCCAGCACGAAGGGGGCTATGTAGCCTACAACAGAGCCGGCGTTGCAGAGGAATGATTGTATCGAGTAGGCGAGGCCTTTCTGTTTCTCGTTCACCATGTCGCCTACAAGCATCTTGAATGGTTGCATCGCCATGTTGATCGATGTGTCGAGGAGCATCAGCATCACCAAGCCGAAGATGATGGCTTGCGATATACCCAGCCCGAGTGAGCCGGCGTTGGGTAGGAAACACATTACCACAATGGCAACGATGGCTCCTATGAGGAGGTAGGGCAGACGTCGGCCAAGACGGTTCCATGTGCGGTCGCTGGCACTGCCGACGATAGGTTGCACAATTAGGCCCATGAGAGGCGGAAGGATCCAGAAGTAGCTCAAGTCGTGCGGATCAGCTCCGATCGTGGAGAAAATGCGGCTTACTTGTGAGCTTTGCAGCGCGTAGGCAATCTGTACACCGAAGAATCCGAAGCTCAGATTCCAAAGTTTCCAGAAACTTAAATCACGTTGGTCTTTCATTGACAAAGGTTAACAGGTTATGTAAAGTAGTATGATATATTATTTCTATGATCGTAGCTTAGTGCTTGTCATGGGCTTTGAGCCAATCGATTTCCACATTCCAGATCAGAGGGTCCGGAGTCTCCAGTATCATCGGTATACCATCCAGACGCCGATCTGCCATAAGGCACGCAAAGAAATCCGAGCCAAGTGTTCCCTTTCCTATCGACGCATGGCGGTCTATACGGGAGCCGGTAGGTTTCATTGCATCATTGAGATGCATCCCTCTGAGATACTTGAATCCTATTACTCGGTCAAATTCTTTCCATGTAGCTTCGTACGCATCGGGCGTGGAGAAGTCATAGCCGGCAGCCGATGCATGGCACGTGTCTATGCATACTCCAACGCGACTTTTATCGGCCACTCGGTCGATGATTGCCGCAAGATGTTCAAAGCTGTAGCCGAGATTCGAACCTTGTCCGGCAGTATTCTCGATTACTGCCGTCACCCCTTCTGTGCGGTCGAGGGCATAGTTGATCGAATCAGCGACTATGCTCAGGCTTTCTTCTTCGCTTATCAATTTCAGATGAGCCCCCGGGTGGAAATTTAGCAACTTCACTCCGAGTTGCATGCAGCGCTTGAGTTCGTCTACAAATGTTATGCGCGAGAGATGAAGCTTACGCGAGTCGGGCGAACCAAGATTGATTACAAATGCAGAGTGGGGCAGTATGCGGTCGGGGCCGTAGCCATATTCCTCGCAGAGCCGTCTGAACTCCTCTACATCGGCCGGATCATATTGCGGCGTGCTCCAACGTTTGGCATCTATCAGATTGAAAGAGAAGGCGTCAGCGCCTAATGCATGGGCCACCCGGGGAGCGGTGCTCACCAGGGGCAGCGAAGAAACATGGGCGCCGATATATTTCATTTACGCATCTTTAAGTGAAAAATCGTACAAAAATAGTGAATATTTTCCCTATAAACAATTTTCCTTTCTTAAAAAGCGTTGAGCAAAATCAATCCGCGCCCTTATAGACGCGGATTGACGGGTGATGGTTATTTATTCAGTTCGATTAATCTTTGGTTCGACGAGCCTCTGAAGCGCAGTTCTGGGTCGCGCAGGGCTGCGATATAAGGGCCGTCTACCAGCACGTCGATTAGGCTCAGAAGCTCGAGTTGTGCCTCACTGCCGTTTGCCTGGAGTTCTTCGTATGTGAAGCCGGTATAGCACCATATGCCAAGACCGCGTTCGCGTATGGCCCGGGCCAGTGGCACTATGGCTTCTGCCTGGTAGAGCGGGTCGCCTCCGGAAAACGTCACCGGAAAGCCGTTGTAGTCAACCGTCTTCATTATCTCGTCCACGCTCATGTCGTGCCCGGCTTCGAAATCCCAGGTTTGCATGTTGTGGCAGCCCTCGCATCGATGGGCACAGCCTGCGAAGTAAATCGATGTCCGCAGGCCTGGACCGTCGACAGATGTGCCCTCTACGATGCGCATTACGCGCATAGGCTTATTCATGAACTACACGGTCGTTAAGTTCGGCAAGCTTGGCGTTATTCCAGCGGTCGGTGGTGCCGACAAGGTAGCCGGTGATGCGCTGCAGGCGGTCGATCGCCTTGCTGTGACAGCGGGGGCATTCATGAAGTTCGGCCGAAGCGTCCTCATAGCCGCAATCCATGCAGCGGTTGCGGTTGTGGTTCACGGAGCAATAGCCTATGTTGTGCTGATCCATGAGGTCGACTATTGCTGCGATGGCGTCGGGGTTGTGGGTCGCGTCGCCGTCAATCTCAACATAGAAGATGTGACCGCCACCGGTAAGCGCATGGTAGGGCGCCTCGACTTCTGCCTTGTGGCGGGGGCTGCAGTGGTAGTAAACCGGCACGTGGTTGGAGTTGGTGTAGTATATTTTATCGGTAATGCCAGGCAGTATGCCGAATGTCTTGCGGTCTTTGCTCGTGAACTTGCCGGAGAGGCCTTCGGCCGGAGTTGCGAGCACTGAGAAATTGTGCTGGTAACGCTCTGAGAAGTCGTTGACGCGGCTGCGCATGTGGCTCACGATTTTGAGGCCGAGGGCCTGAGCATCGTCGCTCTCGCCGTGGTGTTTGCCGGTGAGGGCGATGAGGCATTCTGCAAGCCCGATGAAGCCAACACCCAGTGTTCCCTGGTTGATTACTGGTTCGATTGTGCCCTCGGGGTTGAGTTTGTTGCCTCCGTTCCAGAGTTTCGACATAAGAAGAGGGAACTGCTTGACAAGCGCTGTCTTCTGGAAGTCGAAGCGGTCGCAGAGCTGACGGGCTGTGATTTCGAGTACTTCATCAAGTTTCTTGAAGAAGAGGGCTATACGTTCTTCCTGATCTTGTACGGGCATGCATTCGATGGCCAGGCGCACAAGATTGATGGTCGTGAACGATAGGTTTCCTCGGCCGACAGATGTCTTCTCTCCGAAGCGGTTCTCGAATACTCGGGTGCGGCAACCCATGGTGGCTACTTCATATTTATAGCGCTCGGGGTCGTCGGCACGCCATTTCTCATGCTGGTTGAAGGTGGCGTCCAGATTCACGAAGTTGGGGAAGAAACGGCGTGCGGTCACCTTGCAGGCAAGGCGGTAAAGATCGTAGTTCGGGTCTTCGGGCAAATAGCTCACACCGCGTTTTTTCTTCCATATCTGTATGGGGAAAATTGCAGTAGCTCCGTTGCCAACGCCCTCATAGGTGGTGTTGAGCAGTTCGCGGATGATGCATCGTCCTTCGGCTGAGGTGTCGGTGCCGTAGTTAATTGAGCTGAAGACAACCTGATTGCCGCCGCGGCTGTGGATGGTGTTCATGTTGTGGATAAACGCCTCCATGGCCTGATGTACACGGCTCACTGTGCGGTTGATTGCGTGCTGCAGATAACGTTCCTTGCCAGTCAATCCGGTCAAGTCTTTTTTAAGATAATCGGGGAAGGTGGCAGTTTTGAGGTCGCTTAGGTCTTCGCCGGAGAGGGTCTGTAGAGTGTCGATTTCCTCAATGAATGATGTACGTACGAATGGCGCGAGGTAGAAGTCAATTGCAGGGATGGCTTGGCCGCCGTGCATTTCGTTTTGGGCGGTCTCGAGCGAGATGCAGGCTATGATTGAGGCTGTCTCGATTCGCTTTGCGGGGCGAGACTCGCCATGACCGGCGATGAAGCCGTTTGAAAGTATGCGGTCAAGAGGATGCTGTACACAGGTGAGACTTTTCGTCGGGTAGTAGTCTTTGTCGTGGATATGTATGTAATTGTGGCGTACGGCCTCGCGTGCTTCGGCAGAGAGAAGGTAGTCGTCAACGAAGGGCTTGGTGGTCTCGCTGGCAAATTTCATCATCATTCCCGCTGGCGAATCGGTGTTCATGTTGGCATTCTCGCGGGTGATGTCGTTGTTCTTCGCTTCGATTATTTCGAGGAACATGTCGCGGGTTTTTGCCTTGCGGGCGATGCTGCGCTGGTTGCGGTAGGCTATGTAGCGGCTGGCAACTTCTTTGCGGGAGCTGTCCATGAGTTCGAGCTCGACACGATCCTGAATCTCTTCTACGGTCATGCGTTCTGAACCTTGCGTGCCGATGCGGTCGGCTATTTTTTGGATGAGGCTCTCGTCTTCACCGAGGTCGGTTGTAAGCATTGCCTTGCGGATGGCGGCCTTGATTTTTTCTTCATTGTAACCTACGACACGACCGTCGCGCTTAACTACTACCTGTATCATTTATGTATGAAGTTGTTATGTGTTTCTGGTGATTATTTGGGCTATTTTGCGGTTGCAAAGCTATGCAAAAATTGCCAAACTGGCAAATTTTACAACAACAAAATTGTCGAAAAGTTTTCACTTTTGGGAAACTTTTCGACAATCTGTAAATTGTATTTTATTGATTGATAGGGCAATCAATTATTGTTTTGGAGAACTTTGGTCTTTGATATCTTCGCTATCTTGTTTCTTTTGTGGTCTTAGCTTTCTGAGGAATGATAGAAATGAGTCGAAGTCGCGTCGGAACATGATGCCGAGGCCTTGTGTGGTCTGTGCGCTGCGGATATAGTAGTTACGGTCGTTGTATCGGTTGTAGGCCTTCAGGCGCCAAGTACCTCTTTTATTTAAGAGATATTCTATGTCAAAATCGCCGATAAACTGGTTTGAATTGAGGGTCTTGTCGCGGTAGCCGAAGTTGCCGTTAAAGATAAGACGGTTATTCAGAAGGCGGCTCGAGAGGGCCACATCAACTTCAACGTCTGAGAAGTCGCCGCGGTCACTACGGAGATTCGGTGCTATGCTCCATTTGTCGCTGAGTTTGCCGAGAAGGTTGCCGAGCTGGCTCGATATGGTCGAAGATGCTACCGAGAATAGCTCACTGCCTTTGGTGGTCGAAGCCATGTAGTCGGGAGTATAGAAGCGGTTAAGCGCGAGCAGATAGATAATCTGTCGGTTCATCATGTCGGATGTGCTCACAATGCTTCGAACCTTTCGGTAGGTATCGGATGTCAAGGTCGGGAATTCCAGGTCAAAGTCAATGGAGGGTTGGCGTATGTCTCCTGTCACTTTCATCAATGCGTGCACGGGCACATTGGTTCTCGCAATATCCTTATCCTGCAGGAATGATTCATCCAGGTCGGTAAGGTTGGCATTGGTGGCGTAGTAGGCCTCCAGTTTTGTCTTGACGCCGTATGGGTCGCCGTCGAATTGAATCTCACTGCCTTCCTTTATGGTGAAATCCTTGATTATGATGTCCTGCAGTGTGAATCGGTAACTTCCTTCGGCGAGCGTATATTTACCCCATATGTTTAGGTCGTTGTTGCCCGAGGAATAGGCAAGATGAAGGTTGCCGTCGCCGTGGGCTTTGATTTCGTCTCCACCCACGGGATCCATTACCAGAGTCATGGCTGCCTCCTTCGTAATGTCGACCCTTATATCCATATTATATTGTGAAGGCGAGTCGGCTAATGTGTTGCCGCGGTTCTTGAATGCCTTCACAGCCTCGGGTGTGTCGTCGGTAACTTCTTGACGCGTGCGTAGTGAGTCGGGGGTAACGTCGCGGAAGGTTATAAACGAATAATCTTCCGCATCAAGGCGGTCGGAGAGTACAAATGTGAATGTCGATCGGGGTGCCGTCGACATGGCCACGTTGATATTTACAACTCCCGGATAGCCGGAGATTGAGGCTCCGCCGTTACCGTAGATTGTGCCATACCAGTCGGGATTCTCCTTCGCTCCAATGTTGTAGCTCAGGAAGTCGCGTGCCTGGGTGATGTCGAAGCGGAATACGGGCTCATGGAAACATGTGTGCTCAACGCGCCCGTTGAGAAGAGCCGTGTGCCCTTCTGTGTCGCGGATTGTGAGGTTGTTGAGCTCGATCACTCCTGGACGGATATGGACGCTGTCGGTGGCTATATAGCTCGTGCCGGTGAAATCGACTTTGAGTTTCACATTGTCGGCCATCACATCACCTTCCAGATCTATATCCTTGAATGTGCCGAAGAGGCGGCAATGGCCGCTTGCGCGTCCGGTTATGGATGAAGTGAAGGCGATCATAAAGGGCTTGAGGAAATCGACAGGGATGCTGTCGGCATAGAAGTCAATGTCGAGTGCTTCGTCAAATGGCATAATGTTGCCCTTTATCTTTGACTCTCTACCTTCAAGCCCCGTGATGTCGGCGTCGAGATAGAAAGAACGTGTCGGGTTATCCCAACCCGCGCGTATATCGGCATCTCCGATTGTGCATCTTTGGTAACCGATGGAGTCGACATGCAGCGCAGGGCAAGCGAAAAATGGCTCGCCGCCGAGGAGGTCGCGCGCGGTGAACGTACCGGTGGCACGACCGCCTATAAGTGCGTTGTCAATCTGCAGTGTTTCAAAAATGGGTAGAAGGGCAATGTGGTCGAGGTGTACTTGCAGACTGTCGGTTTCAGCGGCGCCTATAGTGCCGTCAATATCTATGCTTTGAGTGCCGGCATCCAGCCGGAAATTGTCAACATTAAGCTCCATCGGCGATATGTCGACCGACGATGTCTGTATCTTCCATACCTCGTCGCCGAAGTTAATGGTGCCTGGGTTAAAATCAATTCTGGCGTCTACCGGGAAAGTTGCGTCGCCTTTCTTGCCCGGTTTTCCACGCAGGAGTGTCGAAAAATCGATAGTGCCATTCAGGGGTATGGCTCGTTCGATTGTCCAGTCTACGTGGGTGTCTATGCGGTTATTCGCAGTGCGGAGGAGGGTAGAGACTGCCATATCGCCTTTCTTGGTGGGAAATTGGCTGGTGATATATACGCGGCTGTCGGCAGCTGTGGTGTCCAAAGCCGCGAAAATATCGGTATTTTCGAGAAGCTTGTTGCCCTGACGCAGATATGGGGCACTTACATTTACTGAGGCTCGTCCGTTACGGCTATCGATGCGCCCTTCGATGTCAACGTCATAAAGCACATGCACCGGCAACCCGAGGAATTCAGTTACTTCCTGAGAGGGTAGAAGGGTAAAGTCAAAGGAGAAATCGTTGTTCCTGATCTTCTCCTGGCGTTTATGCTCATGATCGGTGTCGAACAATGCCGGGAGGAAACTGGCCGCCATATCGCGTAATTGTTCGCCGATTGTAGTGAATGAATATTCACCATGTATCGTTCCGCGGAGAATGTCGGACTCAATTTTCACTGTGGGCTCTGGATCGTTAGGCGCGGCTTCGGCTTTGAATTTCGACAATTTCAGTCCATGTCCGGCTCGGTCTAACCAGCGGATATCATATACAGCGGCTGTGCCAGCAAGATCGTCAATATCCTTTCCTGAGGCTGAGACATTCATTTTAGCCGCAAAACGATAGCCTTCATGTTTTTTATCAAAACCGAGTGCGTTGAAGTCTATGCCAGATGCTGTGGCCGTAGCGTTCAGCGAGTGGGCCCCTTCGGTATTTTCGTAAAATGCATACGCCTGCAGGTGACCATTGGGGTCATCGAGTGAAAGGTTTGCTTCAAGTTTATGCTCGTTTTCAATTTTAAGTTCTGCTTCAAATCCCGTGTAGGAATATCCCTTGAATTCAAACTCATCCACTTGCGCGTTGAAGTCGGCATAAAGATGGCGTCCTTTGTTGGCTGTACCTTCCAGCGTGGCACTAAGTTTACCTAATTCGGTATTTCCGGTGAGCAGGTCGAGCTGAAGGCCTTCTGTCGAGATTTGGCCGGTGAATGATGTGCTTGCTCCGTGACGTGTGTAGTCGCCGGCTATATCGAACTCTCCTGGAGTGCCTAATCCGTGAATGTGGGCATATCCTTTCGCCAGAGTGCCTTCTCCTGAAAGCCCGAGTGTAAAATCGGGAATCTTGGCGAGCAATGTGGCAGTCTTGGCTGGCAGGAAGTGGCGACATATTGAGACTATTTCCCGGCCGTCGACATTAAGTGCACCACGTGTGAGACTGAAGCTCAACTTTTCTTTGTCGAGCAGATCATGGCCAGAGCCGGTAAGCAATAATGATAAAGCTCCGCCACGGGCATCGCGGATGGCCAGTGTGCGCAGGTCGAGGGATGACAGCGAGCCCTCTGCGCACAAGTCAAGCGCGAGAAGGCAGTCGAGCTTCCCTAAGGCAGGTGAAAAGGCACTTAAGTCTGGAAGATAGATTGTATTGACGCCCTCGGTTGCGATATGGACATTCTCCCGGTTAAGGGCGGGGCGGATATCTGAGTATCCGTCATATCTCAGCTCTATGGGGTCGAATTCGAGATGGGAGGATGGCAAATCAAGACTGAAGTCATATAGTCGGGCGCCGTCGCGACCAAAATCTGCCTTAGCTTGAAGTGCTGAGATGGAGAAACCGCTACGCTCGTCGAACGAGAGGTGGTCGAGATGTACCCTATAGCGGTTGTTGCTTATCTGAGGGATGTATGCGTTGATAGCCAGGTCATTTACCGCGATGTGTTTCGCGTTAAATCGTCCGGAGTCGGGCTCTGCGGCCGAGAATACATCGTAGGCCAGTGAGGCATTACGCAGAACTACGGTATTGATGCGCAGTTCAAAAGCCTTTTCTTCCTTTGGTTCGTCGGAGCGCAGATGATCGATGATAGGCTGGATATTCAGTGGAGCATTGTCATCTGCTCGGTTTATGCGGATGTCGGCCCCGTCAACGAGGGCATAGTCGATTACGAGTTCGCCGGTGCGGAGAAAATGGTTGAGCTCGAAGCCGGCGCTTACATGATTGACAGATGCCAGCGTGTCTGTCTTGATAGAAAGGCATACGTCGGAAACCGATAGCCGGTTGAAAGGGTGGATTAGTACCTTGCCTATGGATATGTCGGCTCCGAGCGTGCGCGAGAGCTCTGTGGCGGCAATGGCTCTGATGCGGTTCTGGACAGGCTCAATAGAGAGAAGCACATACACAGATACTGGCAGAAGAACCAGTAACAGCAGCAGCACAGAGACTACTGCGCGGAATATCTTCCATGCAATTCTCATAGCTGTCGGCAGGTGTTGTGCATATGATGGTTATACAGATTGATGGGCGTGCGCACATTTCAATGTGTACGCACGCCCAGGAATAAGTCTTGTTATCAGCGGCCCGAGTGCTTGATTTTCTCGAGCAGGTAAGTGTTGTATTCAGTATGTGCTTGGAGATC
Source organism: uncultured Muribaculaceae bacterium (assembly GCA_910586595.1). Classification (GTDB taxonomy): domain Bacteria; phylum Bacteroidota; class Bacteroidia; order Bacteroidales; family Muribaculaceae; genus CAG-873. The sequence continues at coordinate 26,916 of CAJUJB010000012.1, forward strand.
CTCGATGGTCAGATGCATGCGGTAACGCCAGTAATGGCGTGAGTTGGCAGGTACATTGATCTGTTCTTCTCGCGGATCTTCGCGGCGGATCGAACCGTCGATTGAGAGCCAATCCTGAAGCGGAAGTATACATAGCATCGACGGCGACTGGAGATGCAGGTCTACAATCTTGTCGCATACCCAAGGCTCAGCATAATACGGTGCGGCTCCGCTCTCGTGGAGAACCTGATTGTAGTATTGCTGGCTCTTGGCACGGTCTTCTTCCCACCATTGGCGTATACCGCCCATGTCGTGGGTTGAGGTGGTGCATACCGAGAAATAGGGATAGCTCCATGTGTTTCCGAAGGCAGCGCCGGGGTCTTTAGGCATGCGTTGGATTTCGAGCGAGAGGATTTCGAGCTGCTGCATTACGGCAGGCACGCAAGCGGGAATCATGCCAAGGTCTTCTGCGCATACAAGCATATCGGTCGACTCGATGAGCGGGGGCAGCTTCCACATTGCTTTGCCGTACCAGAAGTCGTTATGACGGTGGTAGAAGAAGTCGTTGTAGAGGCGGTTAAAGCACCAGCGCTCATAGTCGTTGAGCGAGCGGTAGATGTAAGTGTACTGGGCGGAAATGCGCGGATGGAATTTACCTTTCTCAACCGGGTCTTCGATAAAGAGAACTTCATCGACGAGGCCGAGAAGACCGTCGCAGATGCGGGAGTTTTTCTCGTTTTTGGGCTGTGCGGCGAAGTAATCGGCAATCTTGCGTTGGGTGTCGAAGGCGGGCTTGAGCGCGTAGCGACCGTGACCTTTTTTGTCAAGGAAGGTCTTGATCACTTCTGAGGTATATTGTCCGAAGAAATCGGCAATGAAGTAATCCATTATATACGGCTTGGTCTGGAGATCGATGTCAATCCAGAAGTCGTAGTTGTAGCGGAGTTCATCAATCGAATAGGGCAGGGCCGGATTGAAGTAACCGAGAAGGCCATGGAGGGCATCCATGGGGATTTGCCATATGCGGAAGAAGCCGAGGACGTGGTCGATGCGGTATGCGTCGAAGAATTCTGCCATTTTCCCGAAGCGGGCCTTCCACCATGCGAAACCGTCAAGATTCATCTCTTCCCAATTGTAGGTCGGGAAGCCCCAGTTCTGACCCAGAACGGAGAAGTCGTCTGGCGGAGCACCGGCCTGACAATCCATGTTGAAGAGGCGCGAATCCTGCCATGCATCAGCGCTGGTGCGTGAGATGCCGATGGGTACGTCGCCTTTGAGTGCTATGCCGTGTGAATTGGCATACTCGTGCACGTGGCGCATCTGCTTGTCGAGATGGTATTGGAGGAAGCATACATAGTCAATTTCGGCGGGGGCCTCTTTTACTACGCGCTCAAGAACCTCGGGAGAATAAACGGCATATTCACCCCATTTGGTGAAGTCGGGGGTGGCGAAGCGGTCGCGGAGTGTGCAGAACGCTGCGTATGGGCGCAGCCAGTGCTCGTTGCGAGCTACGAAAGCCTTATATTCGTCAGATTCGAGAGTCTTGTTTCCCTCCTGGGCGAAAATCTCACGGAAATACTCGATCTTACCGTTGTTTACGCGCTCGTAGTCAACCTCCGGAAGTGCGTTTAGCTCAGCTGCAAGATCCTGATAATACTTGCGGCGCTTCGGATCTTTGAGTACGCCAATTTCTTCCAGACGGAGGAACATCGGGTGAAGAGCGAAGGTGGAGTTGGCATTATAGGGGTACGAGTCGGTCCACGAGCCGGTCATTGTAGTGTCGTTGATAGGCAGAAGCTGAAGGAAAGTCTGTCCGGTAGACACAGCCCAGTCAACCATCGGGATGATGTCGTAGAAGTCGCCTACACCGAAGTCGGCTTTGCTGCGAAGCGAGAATACGGGAATGGCCGTACCTGCGCCACGCCACAGAGGAAGTGTATTGATAAACCGCATGCCGGAAAGAACGGTTGCGGCCTCCGGATCGGGGGTGATGCCAATACGGCGGTTTTCACCACCTTCCCATACAATCACTTCACCGGTGTGGGCGTCGATGATGAGGAATTTATACTCGGTGTCGGCGGTAAGTTCGCGTGAAGGCACATTCACTTTCCAGAGAGGGAAGTCGGCGTTGCTGAGCTGGAGGGCTTTAGACGGCTCCCAGTTGCCGAGGTCGTGGCCTTCGCCGGTCACAGCAAGAATTTTGCCGTCACCGATCATCGGGGCGGAAATACACAAGGTTGTAAACCCAGCCTCCGGTTTTACGAAGGTCGCGGGGTTATGGTGCCTGCAAATACACTCTGTGAAGGCAGACGAGTAATAGGGTTTATCGAACGGTTGATCTTGCCAACGGTCGTAGATATTGTAGACCGAGGTGTCGGCTGAAGGTGAGAAAGTATTTCCATGGCCCCATTCATCCTTGATAGACCCATCGTCGCGGCGCACGAGGTAACGGTAGTGGAACGATTTGGTTCCGGCAGGAAGCTCGACGGCAGCCGACCATTTGTCGATACCATCCAGGGTAAGTTTGACAGCCTTTGAGTAGTCGCCGGCGCCAAGTGCAGGTATATCTCCCGACACATAAACTGACTCACCCCAGTTTGTGCGGTAATCGATGTTGAAAATAAGCTTCATAGAGCGTATAAGCGTATGATATTATAAGAAATAAGATGTCTTAATATGAGACGGAAGCCACTGACGACTTTCCGTATTACAAATTTAATAATAAAATCTGAGCAGCCGGTTATATTAATAAATTTTTAACACAATGGCTTGACAATCCTATCACTTCCGGTCAAAAACCGGATAGCTCAGGTAGCCGGTGCGGCACTTGAAATCCAACTCATTGCCGGTGCGTATGCGGCGATACTCCGAGAAGGATATGCTTATTTCTTTGGTGCGTCCGTCGGGAAACTTCACCTCTGCGTAGTAGGTGCTGATCTTCCGGCCTGTACGTATAGTGCGGCGCCCCGACCGCCGTGTTTCGTCATGTTCCTTACGGTATTTTTTCTCTACGGTCACCTGCTCGATGTGTTCGGTCGAAGTGTCAGCCAACTCATAATTCCCGCACAGTATGGCTGCCCAGCCTATCGCGCAGGCCAGTATTGCGCAAGCTATGGTATTCCAGGTGGTGCGCATGCGTTTGAACCGTCGTAATACGGCTGTGGCCGCTATGCCGATAACAACTCCGGGAACAACAGGGCGCCACCACACAACAAGTGTATGGCCGTAATAATATACCCCAGCCCCTAAGGCAATCATGAGGCTGGCGATCCAAAGGAATATTAATATTCCACCGCTTGCCTTCATGTCAGAATTTAGCTATTTCGTCCGGAGAGATGATGACTATGACTGGCGTCTCCTCTTCGGTGGTCGGGTTGTAGATATACCGTGCGCCAATGCCGCATTCCTTCATCAACGCGAGCTGTGTCCTTCCGGATGGGTCGGATAGTTCTTCTCTCAGAGCCGTCTTGGTGGCCTCGGTAAGCTCGGGAATCACATCGCGCGGTATAGTGATGATTGATGTATCGTAGCTGTAGTAAAAAGTGATATATTCTCCCTCGATGGCCACCGAGGTGAGGGTGAGGCCGTCGTCTATCGTCGACGGGCACTGGCGGTTTGTGATGGCGACTATGCTCTCGAGCTGCGCACGGGCATTGTCTTCGTCTTCGGCCATCGTTGAAATCTCTTTGAGCTCAGAGGCGTCGAGAGAGATTACAATGCTGTCGCGTGATGTGGCGCCACGGAAGGTGTAAGCCAACGATGCATCGGCGTCTACCAGCGAATTGAGAAATGTCGATGCGCTGTCGCTGCGGAGAAAGGAACTCAGGAATGTCTTTTGTTCTGCCGTAACCTTTGAGAGACCGGCAATCTCCACTTCATCCTCGTTAACGACATAAGTAAGCACCACACGGTTGGCTTTTTCATCATAGCGGGCACTCTCCATTACTCCGGTTGAGCCTAAATCAACCGGACAACTTCTGTCGATATTGTCGACCTGGAGGCGTAAGGTGTTTTTTTCAGGCTTGGAGCAGGATCCCAGGGCCAATAAGGCTAAGGCTGGGATGAGTAACAGACTACGTGAATTTTTCATTGCTTGGAGATGTACACTAAAGATGAGGCCTCAAGCATCTTGCTTGCTAAGGCTGAGATGTCGGCGAGAGATACAGCTGCAATTTCGGCAGCTGTGCGGTCTATCGATTGAGCTTCGCCTCTGAAAAGAGTTGAGCGGGCGGCCGCCATGATACGGTTTTCGCGGTTTTCGCAGGCAATCGCGAGTTGCCCGATGTATTGTTTTTTTGCTTGTTCGAGTCTACGGATGGAGAGACTGCCGTCGGCCAGTTTGAGAAATACTTTTCTTGAAAGGCTTAAGCATCTTTCGAGGTCTTCTGGGTCGCAGCCGAAATAGACGGTGAGTAATCCGCAGGAGGAGAACATTGCAGTAGATGCTTCGACAGAATATACCAGCCCGTATCTCTCGCGTAATTCTACATTTAGGAGGGAGTTCATACCAGGCCCTCCGATCATGTTGGAGAAGAGCTGCATGGCATGTCGTTTCGGAGAGAAAATACCGGCGTCACGGATGCCAAGCAACGCATGGGCCTGATGCGTGTCGAGTATTACCTTGTCGGCGAACTTTTCCACTTCAGGCGTGGTCATTGGCTGCAAAATCTCCTTCTCTCCGCTTGGTAAGTGGAAGTAACGCTCGACCAACGCTGATATATGCGCCTCCGATTGTGGCCCGGAGTAAAATGCAACTATATTCCCGTTGCGGTAATTCCGCTCCAGAAACGATATGCAGTCGTGGCTTTGAAGGGCACGCACACTTTCTGGGGTGCCGAGTATGTTGTGTGCCAAGGAGCTCCCGGCTAAGGCCCGTTCCTCAAAGTCATCGTAGATTGCCTCCGAGGGGGTGTCTCTGTATGAATTTATCTCGTCGATGACTACCTCTCGTTCCTTTTCCAATTCTTTTTCCGGAAAACGCGAGTGGGCGGCAAGGTCGGCTATAAGTTCGATGGCTCGGGGTGCGTTGCCGGAGGGGAAAATGCTATATACCACAGTCTCCTCTTTGGTCGTATAGGCATTAAGTTCTCCACCGACCGCCTCCATGCGGTTGATGATGTGCCACGATGAGCGTTTGTTGGTTCCTTTGAAGATGGTATGTTCTACAAAATGTGCCAGCCCTTCTTCGCCCGGGCGCTCATCCGCACTGCCTGCACGTACCGCAATGCCGAAAATGCCTGCCCCGGCAGAGCGCTGGTGTATGTGCACCAGACGCATTCCGCCGGGAAGACAGCTCACAACAGGATTGGGGAGTTTCACTTCTTTTCTCCTTTCTCAATCCACAAGCCGTCGGCCTTGATCAAGTCTACTAGATCATCCAAGGCTTTGTCCTGAGGTATATTTTTCTTTACGCATTCGGTGCCTCGATAAAGGCTTACATTGCCTGCGGCAGCCCCTACATAGCCGTAATCTGCGCCGGCCATTTCGCCCGGGCCGTTGACTATGCAGCCCATTACCGCGATTTTGAGGTGCTTCAGGTGAAGACAGGCCTCTTTCACCCGTTCAAGAGCTTCCGGTAGGGCGAAGAGGGTGCGTCCACACCCGGGGCAGGCTACGATTTCGGCCTGGTATCGGGCAAGACCGGCAGCCTGGACAATTTTTCGGCATAAATCAGCACTCTCCTCAGGCGTCAGCAAAGGCGACGAGATGCCCACCGCGTCGCGATAGCCTTCAAGCAAGAGTGCTCCAAGATCTACTGATGCGGCGATAATCAATTGTTCTTTCTCGGTTATTTCGGGGTATTCGAGAAGAATAAGCACTGGCTTATCGCTACATTTTTCTATTTCCTTTCGGATGTGGGCTATGCGTCCGCGTCCGTCAGCTTTTAAAATTTGTATGGTTGGATCGGATTGCAGTCGTTCGGCGGTGAGGTCATCGTGGAGAATAGCCGTGGAATTATTGCCTCCCACACCTGTACTGGACTCTGCCGACCGACGTCGTCCTTGGGTCCGCTGGAAATGATTATTTCCGGCCGCCGCAAGATTTTCCATGCAGTGATCGATAATCATACGGGCAACCGGCACTTCATTCTCAGGGGCCTCACTTAGTGAGACGCGTATGGTGTCACCTATGCCATCGCTCAAAAGAGACCCTATACCGACAGCCGACTTGATGCGTCCTTCGAGGGCATTTCCGGCCTCTGTCACACCAAGGTGGAGAGGATAGGCCATACCTTCCTCATCCATCTTTGCCACAAGCAGGCGCACCGTGTCTGTCATAACCGGAACATCTGAGGCTTTGATGGAGACGACCACATCGTCGAAGTGCTCGTCACGGCAAATGCGAAGATATTCAAGAGCCGACTCAACCATGCCCTCTGCGCCGTCGCCGAACCGGCTCATTACACGGTCGCTGAGTGACCCATGGTTGACTCCTACTCGTATAGCGGTGCCATGGCTCCGGCAAAGATCCAGAAATGGAACGAATTTCTCTCGTATCTTTTCAAGCTCGGCTGCATATTCCTCATCTGTAAAATCCATTTTCTTGAATGTGCGTCCGGGGTCGAAAAAGTTACCTGGATTGATACGTACCTTTTCGACGTGCTTGGCTGCTTCGAATGCGGCTGCCGGATTGAAATGGATGTCGGCAACCAGAGGCACATCGCAGCCTTGCTCGCGCAAGTTGCGGCTGATGGCTGCCAGATTGGCTGCGTGGTTTACGCCCTGTGCGGTAAGACGAACCAATTCGGCCCCTGAGGCTGCGATTGAAGCCACTTGAGCGACCGAGGCGTCGGTGTCGAGTGTGGATGTGGTGGTCATTGACTGAACCACAATGGGGTAGGGCGCGCCTATGGTAAGGTTTGCCACATGTGCCGGATTGACTTTCCGGCGCAATGTGGCTGAAAGCTGATGATTAGACACGGATGCGGAGTTTCAGTTTGTTTTGTATTTGTAATCTGAGATGGCAGCCAATTCAGCATCGGCCTTCTCTACTTTTGATGAGAGGGTGGCGCAGTATGCTGCATAGCGCTCTGCAACCTCCTGATCGCTCAGAGAAAGAATACGCACGGCCAATACGGCGGCATTCAGGGCTGCGTTAATACCTACGGTGGCGGTTGGAATGCCCGGAGGCATCTGGACGATGGAATATAAGGCGTCGATGCCGTCGAGGGTTGAGGCGATAGGTACGCCGATAACAGGCAGAGGCGTGAGGGCCGAAATTACTCCGGGCAGAGCGGCAGCCATACCTGCGGCGGCTATTATGACCTTTACGCCGCGGTCTTTAGCTCCGGTTGCGAAACGCTCCACGGCAGCTGGTGTGCGATGAGCGCTCAGGGCGTGCATTTCAAATGGAACCTGCATCTGCTCAAGGAAGTCGGCTGCTTTACGCATTACGGGCAGGTCGGAAGTGCTGCCCATGATTATGCTTACGGTGCACATATTGTGATAGATGTGGTTGATTGGTGATTATGAGGAAATTATTTATATGCTGAGTAGGGTGTATTCTATAGCAAAAGCCAATGCGGCGCCGGCGAACACCTGCATTACTGTGTGATGGTTCAGATACAGACGGGCCCAGGCTACGAGGCCAACAAGAATGAAGGCTATGCTCGTCCATACTAGTGGGGCTGTCTCGATCATTCCATTTCGCGCGAGCCAGAATATTGCGGCGCATAAGCCGGCTATGCCGCCGGTATGAGCGCTTATTTTCCACCATTTGGTGATGATAAGAGACAATAGGCAGACGATTGCCGCGCCTACGAAAAATATCACCAGCCAAGATGGCGCCTGCAAAGCGTGAAGGAAAAATGCCGCCCCTATATAGCATAGGATAGATGCGCAATACGGAGCCGTACGCTGCCGCGGATCAGAGATACTCGTGTCTTTTACCTTTCCCATTTTCATAAGTGCTAATATGAATATGAGAGGTAGAAGTGCGGTGATGGCCGCAATCCCTACCGTCGACCATAGACGGGCTCCGAGTGGCAGGTAATGCAGGCGTGTGAGCCACATCGCAGCAATCATGCCGTATGTCGGTGCCAGCAGCGGCGAAAATAGGTCGCTGATCACATGGGCCAAAATGGCCGCTGGTGTCTGTTTCTTTGTTTCTGTCATATCTATATAACAAACGATATGCTAAAGTTGTCGGCGGAGGCGGGCTACCGGGAATCCAAGTTTTTCTCTGTATTTGGCCACTGTGCGCCGGGCAATATCGTAGCCTTTCTCTGTGAGGGTGTCGCAGATGGCCTGGTCGCTCAGCGGAGAATGCTTATCTTCGGTGTCAATCAGCGTTCGTATCACGTCAAGAATCTCATGAGATGAGACATCGGCGTCGGCATCCGGGCGCTCATTGAAAAAGAGTTTGACAGGATAGATTCCATGGCTGGCCAGTATGTACTTTCCTGCCGACGCACGGGAAATGACCGATAGATCGAGCCCTGTCGCGGCGGCTATATCGCGCAGGATCATTGGGCGTATATCGGCTTTTTCTCCGGAAATAAAAAATGCCCGCTGATGCTTGACGATGGCTTGGGCAATGAGCAAGAGTGTCTCAGCCCTCATTTTCACCAGCCCGATAAAGGCAGAGGCATCGGCGTGCTTGCGTCGTATGAAGGCAAGTGCCTGGCGTTGCCGTTGGCGCACCGATGGCGGGAGGTCTTTCTTTTCTGCCGCTTCATCGGATACAACTCCTGAGAATGAGGCCTCGATGCCAAGCTCCGGAATGTTTCCGAGAAGAGAGATGGTGAAGCTGTCGTCCTCGCTGTCGTATTCTACCGCAAGATCTGGGCTTATATGGCGCGTGCGGTCTGACGGACGCGAGAGGTCGAGCGCTGATGCTGGCTTTGGATTCAGGGTGCGGATAAGGTCGAGCGCGTCGGCAAGATCCTCCTTGGTGATTTCGAGGCTGGCCTGTAGCCGTGGAAAATGGCGCTTTGAAAATAGATCAAAGTAATTTGCCACAATCTCTCTGGCCGTACGCTGGCGCACAGATGGCTTGAGGCGGTCGAGCTGGAGCAGCAGGCAGTCTCTCAGATCTACGGCCCCTATGCCTGCCGGGTCGATGTTGCGGAGAGCCTTGAACATATTGTTCATCTCTGCCACTGTAGGGTCGAAGCCTTCGGAAATAGATATGTCGTCGGCAATCGCGGAGAGTGACCGGGTCATATAGCCGTTGTCGTCAAGATTGCCGATGATATGTCCGGCAATCCGGCGGTCGCGGTCGCTAAGTTCGTTCTCGCTCGCAAGTCTCTGCATTAAGGCTTCGATGAGCGAGTCTCCCTCATCGGCTGCAAAAGAGGCCGGATCGTAGGCCTGGTCGGCTGCAAAAGCTTTTTTATGCCCGGTAATGTAGGCCGGCACATCATCTTCTGATGCATAATCGGCGAGTTGCAGCTGCTCGGATGTCTCGGTAAAGTCTGACTCGCTATTGACGCTGTCGGAATTATGAGTTACCTCAAGCGCTGGATTATCGTCGAGTTGGCGTTGAATTTCGTCTTCAATTTCGGGCACAGACATCTCCAGCAAGCGCCCCAATGCCACATTCTGTGGATTGAGACGCTGCTGCAGTTTAGTCTGCTGTACTTGTCGGAGACTCTCTTTTACTATAGCCAAAGGACCAGTGTCAGAATTTGCGTATACCCATTATGTGACGCATCTCTGAGAGGGTTGCGGCTGCACGTTCGCGTGCTCGTTCAGCTCCTCGTTTCACCACGCTTGCGAGATAGGTCTCGTCGGCGAGAATGTCGTTGATGCGTTCGCGGATAGGTGTGGTGATAGCGAGTATGTCTTCTGCAAGCTGTTTTTTGAGGTCGCCATAGCGGATCGAGCAGTCGGCATATGCGTCGCGGTATTGTTTCACAACTTCGGGAGTTGAGGTCAGCTCGAGCAGTGTGAAAAGATTGGCGATTGGTTCGCTGACGGGCGAATTGGGGGCCTGGGGGCCTTCGTCGGTCACGGCACGCATCACTTTTTTGCGGAGAGCTTTGGGCTCGTCGATCAGATAGATGCAGTTACCCTCGCTCTTACCCATCTTGCCAGAGCCATCAAGACCGGGAACCTTGACTGGTGCGCCACCAAAATCAAAGTCAGTGGGCTCGGGGAAAAGGTCTACGCCGTAGAACGAATTGAAGCGGCGTGCGAAGCGACGTGTGAGTTCGAGATGCTGCAGCTGGTCTTTTCCTACGGGCACCTTGGTGGCCTTCTGAATCAAAATATCGACGGCCATGAGGGTGGGATATGTGAGCAGACCGGCATTGACACGTTTGTTGGTTGAAGCTCCGATAATTTCTTTTTCAAACGCCTCGTCGCTGTCGTCGGCAGGGGTGCCGATGCCGAGAGCTTTACGGGCCTTATCTTTGAATGAAGCGGTGCGCATGAGCTCCCCGATACCTACATGCATGTTCAGAAGAAGGTACATCTCGGCAATTTCAGGTACATCGCTCTGCACGAAGATTGTCGATTTCTCCGGATCAAGACCGGCTGCCAGATATTCGGCCAAAATGCTTTTGACGTTCTGGTGAAGCTGGGTGGGGTCGGGGTTGGTGGTGAGGGCATGCAGGTCAGCGATGAAGAAGTTGCAGTCGTAGTCATCCTGCACCTGAACAAATTTGCGCAATGCGCCAAAGTAATTTCCAAGGTGAAGGTTGCCTGTCGCACGGATGCCGCTCAGCACTATTTCTTTTTTTTGTTCGCTCATATATAGTGAATGGTTTTTCGTTATGCAAAATTACGGATTTATTTCTATTCCTCTATCATTTTAAGGAAATCGTCTTCTGAGATAATCGGAATGCCGAGTTTTTCGGCCTTTTCAAGTTTAGCAGGCCCCATGTTCTCGCCAGCGAGCACGTAGTCGGTCTTCTTTGATATAGAGCCTACATTTTTACCTCCATGGCGTTCGATCATATTCTTATATTCGTCGCGGCTATGGTGAGAGAAGACGCCACTTATGACAAAGCTTTTGCCGGAGAGGGTGTCAGATACGGGCGCTGACGAGTGGTCTTCAGCAATTTCCATCTGCACGCCGGCTTGGCGTAACCGGGCGACCATCACCTGATTCTCGGCATCGGCGAAGAAGGCCGAGATGGTGCGCGCTATACGAGGACCTACGTCTTCGATTGCCTCAAGCTCGGGCGTAGTCATAGCCATGAGCCGGTCGATTGATCCGGCCGCGCGCGCAACTTTTTTCGCTGTTGTTTCTCCCACATATGGAATTGATAGGGCGAAGACAACTCTCTCAAAGGGAACCTCGCGGCTGGCGGCAATGCCGTCGACCACGCGCTGGGCACTTTTAGCCGCAAACCCTTCAATAGTCTCGAGCTGATGTGGCTGGAGGTCGTAAAGGTCGGCCGGGTTGCGCACGAGCCCATGAGCAAACAGTTGGGCGGCCGTTTCTTCTCCGATACCGTCGATATTCATCATACGGCGACCGACGAAATGCTCGATACGGCCAACAATCTGAGGAATGCAACCTTCTTTGTTGGGGCAGACCCAGGCAGCTTCTCCTTCTACGCGTATAAGTTGTGTGCCGCAAGCAGGACAATGACTTACAAACTCTACAGGACGGGCGCCGAGCTGACGGGCGTCAACATCCACTCCGGTAATTTTGGGTATAATCTCGCCGCCTTTCTCCACGTATAGCATGTCGCCCTCATGGATGCCGAGCGTGCGCATTATATCATCGTTATGCAGGGATGCCCGCTTTACAATTGTGCCCGAAAGGAGAACTGGCTCAAGATTTGCCACAGGGGTGATGATGCCCATGCGGCCTACGTCAAACGAAACGAAGCGCAGCCGTGTCAGAGCCCGTTCTGCGGCGAATTTGTATGCAACGGCCCAGCGTGGTGATTTGGCTGTAAAGCCCAGGTTAAGCTGTTGCCGCAGCGAATTGACTTTGAATACAAGTCCATCGGTGGCGACTGGCAGTTCCTTGCGGGCTGTATCCCAATAATTGATATACTTGTCGACATCAGCTATTGAATGCAGCCGTGTCATGGCATCGCTTACCTTGAAGCCCCACGACCGGGCTGCCATCATATTGTCGTAGTGGTTGTCGTAAGGCAGGTTGTCGCCTAAAAGATAATAGAGGTAGGCATCGAGGCCGCGACGTGCGACTTCGGCCGGATTGAGCAATTTCAGAGTGCCGGCGGCTGCGTTGCGTGGATTGGCGAACAATGATTCGCCTGCGGCTTCACGCTCTGCGTTGAGCCGCTCGAAGGCAGCCCACGGAAGTACAATCTCGCCACGGATTTCGAAGAAGTCAGGCCAGCCCTCCCCCTGCAATTGGAGGGGAATGCTGCGGATTGTACGCACATTATCGGTAACGACGTCGCCTTTTTCACCATCGCCACGTGTGACGGCGCGCACCAGCCGTCCATGCTCATAAATGAGGGAAATGCCCGACCCGTCGAACTTCATTTCGCCGACGATGGTGACCTCTTGTCCAGATAGTCCTTCGTCGACGCGTTTTACCCATGCGTCGACATCGTCGATTGAATAGGTGTTGGCCAACGAGAGCATGGGGTAGATATGCCGTTCCTGAGTAAATCCGCCCGAGAGGTCAGAACCGACGCGACGGGTTGGAGAATTTGGATCGAAGTGCTCGGGATGGCGACTTTCGAGTTCTTCAAGCTCCTTCATGAGCATGTCGAACTCCCGGTCGCTGATCTCGGGGTCGTTCAGCACATAATAATTGTAGTTATGTCGGTGCAGTAAGCTGCGGAGTGAGTCGATGCGTTCTATTTCAGTGTTCATTACATTGCTGTGGCTTGCGTTCGAAATGGACGTAGCTTTGCTGGGCCGGGGTATAATCCGGATCTTCCCAGAGCTTGCTTGAGATCATGAGGTCAGCGCTTATGCGGTTGCAGGCGATAGGCACATTATGGATTCGGCATTGGCGCAGAAGCATCTGTATGTCGGCTTCATGAGGCTGAGGATTGAGGTCGTCGATAAGGAATACCGCCAGATCGACTTCATGGCGCACAACCATGGCGGCAATCTCGGCATCTCCTCCGAGCGGCCCCGAATTCATACATTTAATATCAGCCTTTACTCCAAGTTCGTCGAATGCTTTACGGATAAGACCTCCTGTAGTACCGGTACATACGATATGATGTTTTGATAGATAGTCGGCATTGTATTTAGCCCAGTCGACCATGTCGGCCTTGCGGTTATCGTGCGCAACAAGAGCTATGGTAAGTTTTTCTTTCATTTTATCTGTATTATAATGTGAATTGTATATTATATTAACAATTCAGACAGAGTATGTGTTGGTTCTAAAGTCCGCGTACTTTATCCGGGTTGCGGGCTATGAAATCTTTCCACGACGAAGATTTGGCAATTGCCGGTTTACCGGATTCATAAAAATGGCATAGGGCGGCACCCAGAGCATCGGTCGCATCAAGTTTAGGCAGAAGGCTATCGCGCGATATTCCGAGTATTCTCACGAGCATCTCGCACACCTGTTCTTTTGACGCGGCGCCGTTTCCGGTGATGGCCTGCTTGATTTTTCGGGGTTCATATTCGGTGATCGGAACCTGACGGGATAGAGCTGCAGCCATCGCCACGCCTTGTGCGCGGCCGAGCTTGAGCATCGATTGAACGTTTTTGCCGAAAAACGGAGCCTCGATAGCCATCTCGTCAGGGCAATATTGCTCGACAAGCATGCTTACACGCTCGTATATCCGGGCAAGGCGCAGGTAGTGGTCGCCGACTTTGGTCAACTCGATCAGCCCCATGGCAATCATCGCCGGTTTTTTACCATATATGCCGAGAATCCCGTAACCCATCACGTTGGTTCCGGGGTCGATGCCTATGATGATGCGGTCGGCCTGTTTTACGTTGGAATCAATCATTTACGCGAAGGGTCGTGTAGAACATCCAGTGTTGTGCAGAACATGGCAACCGCCTGGCCCCATGTGCTGCCGATGAGAGTGAGGATACGGGGCAGGACATCGGCTTCAAACTCGTCGGCAACCGACTGAGAAGGCGCCCGCATCTGCAATGCGAGTGTGCGTGTCGGAGTGCCCGTGAGGGCGTCGGTCTGAGGTTCGGTCCGCACTTCGGTGAGCAGGGATGCGTACAGGCCAGAACTTTCTGCAAGTGGGATATACGTGTCGCGTATGAAATCTATGAAGTCGCCCGAAATGTCGGAGTTGACTGCGAATGTGGTATTGAGCAGAATCATTGTTGTTCTTGTTTACGTCGGTTCCACCATCTCCCGATAAAGCCTATGTGACGCCATACCGTGGGGAAGAAACCATAATAATAAACCATAATTTTGAAGCGTTCCCTCAGCGACGGAATGCGGTTGCGTGTGGTCACACCTTCGTTCAAGTAATCGATGAGCACCGTGTCGGCAAGTCCTATGTTTTTGCGGGAATGTTGCAGGCATCGGATACACCACTCATAGTCGGCTGAGTAACGGTATTTGAGATTGTAGAAGCCAGCTATGCGCCGCAGAGCCACGAATGCCTGGTGACAGACCACCATGCCTGTAGCAAAGCTCTTCAATGTAAGCTCGTGGGGCGCTGTAAGATGCCGTGGGGCCAGGAATTGACCTTCGTTATCTACAATATTGGTCTGACCGTATATAATTCCAGGCATCTGGTTGGCGTGTATAGCCTTGGCTATTTTTTCAAGCGAATCCGTTGCATGGAACTTGTCTCCGGCATTCAGAAAGATAAGGTATGTGCCGGTGCTAGCACTTATACCTTTGTTCATTGCATCATAAATGCCCTTGTCGGGCTCTGAAATTATTCGGCGGCGATCGTTCGGCATACTCCGGGCAATCTCAAGAGATGCATCACGCGATGCTCCGTCGACAATCAGATGTTCGTAATCGTCGAATGACTGTCCGTCGACACTGCCGAGGGTGCGGCCTAATGTTTCGGCTGCATTATAGCAGACCGTGATGATAGAGAACAGTGGAGTCGGTGTCATATGGTGTTGGGTGAGCACTCTTTGACGAGTTGTTCGATTTTATATTGGAGATTTGGGGAAGATTCTTTTACACGCATCGTTACGCCAAAGCGTCGGCCTGCGAGTTTGTCGGCCATACAATCTGAGAACCGTTCAAGGCTTGCGGCGTCAGCAATCTCGTAGGCGAAGGTGTGATGGATCGGTGCGTCGTGCAGTCGACGAGGAGAACTCATGAGATGGGCACCATCGATCTGGCTTACACGGACTGCGCGTTTCCAAAGCGAGTCGGCACTGTCTGTGCCGATACAAACGACAGCATCCTCTTTTGACGCCAAAGCCGCGAACATTAGGTTGTATTCGCCGTTGTGCTCCATTGGCGTATTCTCGCCTTTCTCGAAAATCTCAGCAAGAGGAATACGCAATATCCTCTCGTTGTCAAAAGCAAGTATGAGATTGGCATCGGCCATTTCATGTGGAATGACGAGAGCCTGCCTGCAATTGTTCTCTCCAGGTTCCATGTATAAGTCATTTACGGAGAAGAGCAATTGGTTGTCCTTCATAAGATAGAGGTATCCCAGTGGATCTGCAAAGCCAGACTCGTAGTTGTGGAGAACGTTTGGACGCCATTGTGAAGTCGGCACTATGTCGCGCATCTCTTCATTAAGCAAGGACGGCATCTCTTCATTGCCGGATATTTCATCGGCAACGGGTTGGAGAGTTTCATCGGGAGTCTCAGACTGATCAATATCTTCCGCGGTCGCCGGTGAACGGTCAATTGATAGAAGATGATTCCGTTCGGCTTTCAATTCCTCACGCTCGAGTATAAATTCATTCACTGCCGTACCGTGGTACTCGCGGGTCGACTGACCACTTTGACGCACGAACAGTCGGTCTTGTAAAAATACCGGATCGAGCGACTCAGCTATATCGATGAGAATGACTCCTTTCTCGGCCTCATCGTCAACCGACACTTCAATTTTACGCGCAACGCTCTCGCCAAATGTATCATTGATAAGGTTTTCAAGGAAGACACACATATTGTCGAGACTTTTGATCTTGAATGTATAGCGGCCTATGGCGGCTGTCTTGCGCTCGAAGTATTTGAAGTCATCATGGAGCCCGACTTCGTAGCCGTCGTTGTTTACGCCGATGTAAAGTCGGCCGCCGTTGGCGTTGAGCATGCCGGCGATGCGGCTGAGTATGTGGAATTGCTGAGCGTCCGGGTCTTCTCTCATCTCAACGCCTGGTGCGGTTGCCGGATATACGATTGAAGTCTTGAACTCCAGGTACTTCGACTCCGACCCATAGTATTTGCCGCGGCGGGTCTCGTTGTTGACATTGAGTTTCTTCATGATCTGCTGCTTGATCTCGGATGCGATGGCAGTGCCATCGGCACTGTCTGTAGAGCGGAGCATGTTGTAGCTCAGCACCATTCTTGCGATTGTGCCTTCAAGCTCGTTGGACGGGTCTGTGGCGGACGCATACAGCTCTGGCACGCGATCCGAGCGGTCGAGCCATGATACCATTTCGAGCCTGTGGTAGATCATGCGCAGCAGCGGGTCGGAGTTTGCATCGGCCTGCAGGGCTTCCAGTTTCTCAGCATCAATGCGGCTGTTGGTGGCATAATACTGGTGAAGAGTGAGCAATGCAGCGTGCGTGCCGAGTTTGGAGGCCAACGGCTGGTCAGCGATTATAATGGCAAGCATGCGTGCGAACCTCAGATAATCGTAGGCCTGGATCATATCACTCTCGGCGATGGCACGGAAACGTATAATCTCGATGAGCTCGCGGACTTCGGCGGTAGACAGAATCTCATCCATGTCGCGCATGAGTTCTTCTTCACCGGCCTCGACGCCTGCATTATCGTATTCGCCTATTGAATGCATCAGATCAATGAATGCGTCGCTCTTGTCGAAATGATCTTCGGGGAGGTCGGATTTGCGGACGATATAAGCGCGTATCTGTCCTTGCTTGCCAATCTGCGACATGCGGCAGTGGACTATATCACCAACCTGGTAGGATGCATTATTGTCTTTTTCGAGAAAAATTCCAACGCCAGCTTTGGTAATGGAACTGTAGTCGCGCTCGTTTATGCCGGCGACTATTGCAACGTATTCGTCTTCGTAGTTGAAATATTCGTCGATGAAGCGGTCTATCTCATCTCTCAGAGAGAAGATATACGAGCCATCGGAGCGGATGTCGGAAACAGTGGCAAGGAATCCGAGCTGGGTGCCGTCAGATTTCCGGTATGCAGCTTCCGCGGGCTGCTTCAGGTTGTAGCCGACAATCTGGTCGCGCTTCAGTATGCCTACACCATCTACAAATTCACTGTCGGAAATTTTGCAGCGGAAGGTAGGATTGGAACTATAGAAGTCATCAACTCCGTCAATTACGATGTAAACTTCATCGCCAATCTCAGCGCGGCGAGTCTCGCGCTCAGGCGACATTTCGGTGGCTTGAGCTGCCTTGGCGGCTTCTTCAAAGAAACTATTTTCAATATCGTGCCACCATTGGCTATGATCGGCCAGCTTGCGTAGTCTGGGGCCAGACAGGCCTTTGATCCCACCCAGATAAATCTGAGGTTTTAGCCAAGTCATCAATCCTTCGGGTACAACTTTATCGGTAATATCGCGACGTTTGGTCAGAGACAGTAAAATGCCATCTGATGACACGGTAATGTCGGCATGACCGTTGGTGTAACGGTGTTTGGTGCCGAGGAGCGACAATACATCGGAAGAAGAGGTGATTGTGGCCTGGGTCATCATCATCATCGGCTCTTTGAGCTGGCGGTAACTGAGGCGAGATTTTACATCCGCACCCATCAGCGCGAGGAAAGACTTGGTGAGCAGCGCCTCGGTGTTGAGCGGGCGCAGAAGGGCCACATACCTGAAGAATAGAGAGGACGAGCGACTGATGTTGGCTTTCTCGTCGGCCAGCAGGAGCTGTAGGGCAATGGCGGTGATGACAGTTTCGAGGCGAGATTTTTGGTCGCGGGTCTCGGCTAAGGGCAGAGCATCGATCTCGCGGCGAGCCTGACTTACGTATATCTCGAATTGCTCAACAAATGCACTGCGGAAAGGCTCGCGTTTCCAGTTCTCGAGATCGCGGCCGAAAATACTTTCAAATATTCGGCTGAGATAGTTGGCAACCTTGTCGGGGTGGAGCCGGAAAATAAGCATGAGCACCGCGAATTGTTGCGCCGGATGATAGAGATAACCCGACTTCTGAAGTTTGTCAAGCAGACTTTCAACGAAACCGTCTTCGCGTCCTTGGGCTATAAGACGCAAGGTATCGGCGTAGGGCTCGAGACCTTCAACCATCTCGGTCAGTTGCTGGCGGAGCGCACGTCGTTGCTCGATGTGCACTGCGTTGAGGTAGCCAGAACCTTCGAGGAGGTAGAGCAGGGCATCGCGGACGGTGAAGAGGAGGGCGCGGCAAAGTTTATTGTGACGTCTAAGATTGGCAGAGAGGAACCACTCCGGCAGATGGTCGAGCACTACACGTGCGCAACTCATCATCCACATCGGATTTTTAGCTCGGATCTCAGCTCGGATTCCTGCCATAGAGTCCGATACGAATACATTCTTTGTGATAAAACTGCGGAGGACTGCAGGGGTATCGATATATTCAAATAGAGTCTCGGGAGAATGAAAAGGAAGCTTGGCACCCTCGTCAACCCTCACCATCTGAAAAAAACGCTGCGACAGCCGGGTGAATTTGCACCTTACGATCTGCCCTTTTGCCAGCAATCCTTCGGGCTCGTTATGGCGGAAAAAAATGCCATTGCGGTCGCGAAGCATGTATGGCTCTTCGGCCGGTTTGGCCGGCGCATAGATTACTTCACATTCAAAAGTCTCACCTTTGGCAAAAGTCTTTTCGTATAATTGATAAATATAAGGCGCGATAATATGGGTCAGGACTGGTAATCCGTCGCTGTCAAAACTTTTAACTCTACATTGCAACTCGTCGGGCTGAAGATAGCCTGGTTGTTTCTGGAATTGCAATTTCGGTAATTCAACAATCGCCTTGCCCTCAGGGCCGTCAACTAATAAATTAAAAACTTCATCTCCCGGGTTGCCCGGTAGGACAGGGAAGGTGTAGCTAAGATCAATTTCGTAATTCATAAGTGGAATAAAATGTAAAAAACTCATGGCTTGGCATAGCAAGCCAAATTATCCACAAAAATACGAAAATCTTGCCGACGGGCAAATTTTTTTTAGGTCGTCAGCCTATTATATATTTGGCACCGGGTAAGAAGGCTATCAGTCGGGAGATGAGTATGCATATTGCGAAGGTGAGGCAACCTACGCAAACAATAGTCCAGGGGGTAGTAAAATATCCGCTCAGCATTGAATAGACTGCGCCGAGGATGAAAATGTGCATGAGATAGATTCCATAACTGAGGCGGGAAATGGAGTTGATGAGGCGGCATTCTCTCTTTCGTTCAAACAGCGCCTGAATGATGAGAAAGGCTCCGAGGCTCTCCAACACAACATTCGGTGTGCAGAATCGCCAGCTTAGTTCGAGTTCCTGAAGCGTCGTGGCGGTGGAGATGCGTGAATACCATATCACACCAGTGACAGCATATCCGGCGATATACATGAGAATACCTGCACATATTCTCTTCCGCACAGACCAAGTGGAGTATTGGCGTAGAAAGTAGGCAAGAATCACATAGCCGAGGAAGCCCGAAAAATACCAGAGAAGATTATATTCATTCCAGTAACATTCCCCGTAGATGTCGCCAACGAATGACCGGATATAGGGGAAGAAGGTTGAGACGCCCCACAAAATGATATAAAACAAAATTCCTTTTTTGCCACTTTTTTCAAGCCACGGCGATATGACAGGCATGAATAGATAAAGTCCAATCAGCATGTAGACAAACCACATGTGGCCGCTGGCATCATTGAAATTGTACGTAAGATGAATCAGGGCGCTCCATGCGTCGTCGGCCGATACGCCATTCCATAGCAGGGGTAATACGGCATAGAGCACCGACCATATTGCAAATGGTATGACTACCCTGACGAGGCGCTTCTTGAAGAAGGATTGGACATTCGTTACGGGAACGAGAAGATATGCCGAAATCATAACGAACAGGGGCACAGAACATCTGAATGCGCTGTCGATGATGCTTACCCATAACCCGTCGGAGAGGCAGCGGATACCAATTTCAGATCCGTCGATGAAGAAAAACTCGCAGGAATGCACCATAATAACCATAAAACAGGCTATTACGCGCATATAATCAAGAAAAACTATACGATTGCTCATGTGATTGAATGATAATGATTAACTTTGCAAAGTTACGAGTTGTGCCTCAACCCCGAAATACTGATAAATAACCATATGGATTATGGATGTACTTAGAAAAGAATTGAATGAACTTTATGCCTCGCAACATCTGGAGTGTGAGTCGCTTGACCCTGGGGAAGTGCAGAAATGGACCAAGCTGGCCAAATGCGCTGCCGAGTTGGAGAATGATTGTTGCGTTATTACTGATGCGGCTTCTGATGAATGTGCAGTGTACGGAGGACGCTTTGCCGAGGCTATAGGGCTTCAGGGTGAAGAAGGAGGCTTGTATTCATGCCGCTTTGGCTCCAGCGATGAAGATATGATCTATTCGCGGCTCCATCCCGAGGATCTGGTTGATAAACGCTGGCTCGAGTATGAATTTTTCAAATACATCGACTCGCTTGCCTGCGAGGATAAAACAAATTTCAAGGCAGTGTGCAGAATCCGGATACTTAATCATGACGGGCAGTATATCTACTGTGATAATACGACGGAGGTGGTGCGTACATCGCCGAGAGGCATGATATGGCTCATATTGTGTACCTACCGTTTTGCAGCTGACAGCAGTGTGCCCGACGGGATTGATGCAAGGATTTTGAATACAGTCACTGGAGAAATACGCCCGATTACATTTACCGAAACCTGTCGTAACCGTATATTGACTTCAAGGGAAAAAGAAGTGTTGTTGCTTATAAGAGATGGCTGGCTAAGTAAGCAGATTGCCTCGAGATTAGGCATAAGCATCCACACCGTAAACCGGCATCGGCAGAACATACTTGAAAAACTCAGCGTAGGCAATTCAGTGGAAGCCGTGAAGGCAGCCATGGCAATGAAATTGTTGTAGAGAGGCTTTCCGGTGGTTATAAATCAGTATTGGCACAGAAGAAGAAGGTGAGTAATTTTGCCGTAAAAAACGATGAAATTTCTTACTACACTTCTCCTGGTCATGCCTTTCTGGACATTGTCTGCGGAGAATGTCACCCGTGACTTCGAGTGGAAGGACGCTACGGTCTATTTCCTGATTACTGACCGATTCTGCAACGGTGACACTTGCAATGATGTGAATTATGGTAGACGGACAGACTATGGCAGTGAACAGATGAATGCCGCGACCTTCCATGGCGGAGATTTAGCCGGCATACGTAAGAAGGCCGAGGAGGGTTACTTCAAGCAACTTGGGATAGACGTGGTATGGATGACCGATGTCTATGAGCAGATACATGGCTGGATGTCGGGTAGTGGAGAGATAAATGATTTTCCTCATTACGGTTACCATGGATATTATTCTTTCGACTACACTCAGCTTGACAAGAATTATGGAACATCGGAAGAGTTGCGCGCCCTTGTAGATACTTTGCACGCGCAGGGAATCCGTGTGATGCTGGGCGCCAATCTGAACAATCCCGGCTATCCGACCTTACTCGATGCCGTGCAGTATAATTTTGCCACGACTGGGGTGTCGGAAACATCTGCAGCCGAACATATTCCGGATTGGAGCTATGATAAATTCTACGAAGACCGAGGGAAGTGGAATGGGTGGTATGACCGCGGGTGGATCAGGATGCCCGATGAGCTATGGGATGAGTCGAATCCTCTGGAAGCTACCCTGTATGGTTTGCCTGATTTTAAAGATGAGAGTAATGAGCCGGTCAAGATTCCGGAATTTCTACGGCTGAAATGGAAGTCGGAAGGCCATGATAATGATAAGTGGATCAATCCGACGGCTGCTAAACTCAGGGGAGACCTCGCAATGAGCCCGATGCAGCACCTTATCGGATGGATTTCTGCCTGGGTGGAGGAATATGGTATTGATGGTTTCAGATGCGATATAGTAGAAAATGTAAGGGTAGAGAGATGGAAAGAATTGTCGGACGCTTGTAATCAAGCGTTGAGTCGGTGGCGTCAACGCCATCCTGATGATCCTGCGTCGAAATGGACTTCTGATTTTTATTTTACCGGCGACATAGATCCGACTGGTATAGAATATAGAGAGGAATATAGCAAAGCCGGATTCGGAAGTATGGTCAATTGTTATTTTCCGAAGAGCGGAGATCTGGATGCCATTACTTATGTCTGGCAAGCATATGCCGACAGCATGGCTGCTCATGAGGATTGGCATCCGTTCAGTTATCTCAACAACTCTTATCATCGCGACGCTCTGCAAGATAATATGGCAGACTGCGCCACATCATTACTATTGGCTCCGGGCGCTGTGCAAATTTTTTATGGAGATGAATCAGGTCGCGAGCTCAGCGATGCCAGGTTCAATGTTGACAGTGCGCAGGCATATCGGTCAGATATGAACTGGGCATCGTCCGACTCAACGCTGTTGCGACATTACAGCACGCTCGGAGGAATACGCAAGGCTCACCCTGCAATCGGGCGTGGCAGGCAGGAGATGATAGATGAGCATACATGCGCGCGTCTTCTGCCGGAAGATACGGTTGTGATTGCGCTGAGGCCTGAGCCCGGAAAGTCAATCCATGTCAAGCCTTATTTTGAAGATGGTATGGCTGTGGAAAACCTATATACCGGAGAAATCTCTATTGTGCAGGCCGGAAAAGTTTTATTTGATGCCGGCGGGGGTAATGTTGCCGTAGTTGCACGTGCACAATGAATGACAAAATGGAGCGTTGGCCAAGCCAACGCTCCATTTTGTATTGGGGTGAGATAAATCTGTCGTTATTTAGCTTCCCAACCGAGAGCTGAAGCTCCGAGCACGGCTGCGTCTGCCTCCTTGAGCTCGCTGAGGATAACCTTAGGTTTGCCTTTAAACATTGACAGCATGTTGCGATCCATAGCCTCTTTCAACGGACGGAGGAGTAAGTCGCCACTTTTTGCGAGGCCTCCGAACAAGATGAAGGCTTCGGGTGAAGAGAATACGGTCATATCTGCCATGGCCTCACCAAGTATAGTGCCGGTGAAGTTGAAGATGTCTTTGGCAAGCTGATCGCCGTTCATGGCTGCATCATAGACGTCTTTCGAGGTGATGGCTTCGATGTCGAGGTTGCGGAGGAGAGACGGCTCAGTGCGTGCTTCAAGGAATTCGCGGGCTGTGCGCGCAACGCCTGTAGCCGAACAATATGTTTCGAGGCAGCCGGTACGACCGCATCCGCAAAGACGACCATTGTTGCGCTTAACGATGACATGGCCGAGCTCGCCAGCCAATCCGTCGTGACCGTAAACAACCTGGCCGTTGATGACGATGCCAGATCCGACGCCTGTGCCGAGGGTAATCATTATGAAGTCTTTGAGGCCACGGGCTGCGCCATAGGTCATTTCGCCTAAAGCGGCAGCGTTGGCGTCGTTGGTCACAGCAACGGGAATGCCGAATTTATCGCTTACGAGCTGTGCGAGGGGCAGCGAAGGCCAAGGGAGGTTTACGGCATTGTCGATGCAACCGGTATAATAGTTTGCATTTGGGGCGCCGATGCCTATGCCTTGAATCTTATCGACAGCGTCGTTGGCTTCGATAAGGCGAGTTGCCTCGGTATGGAGTTCGTCGAGATAATCGTCGAAATTATTGTGCTTTTGAGTTTTGATGGAGGAGCTGGCGATAACGTTGCCGCGCGCGTCAACAATGCCAAATACGGTGTTAGTACCGCCGATATCAATGCCGAGAACGTAAGGTTTCATGGGCTTAGGGGATGGGTTGATTGAATAGGTTTGTTTATAATTGTGTTCCAAAATTACTAATTATTTCCTAATCGGCAAGCACTCTTTATAATATTTCCCTGCCTCGGAAGTAGGCAATAACATCTTTTTGTATTTTAGAGCCGAAAATCATGTTGCCACCAATATAAAGCAGGAGGCCGATGCAGGCTTCGATGCCTAATTTTATCCATGGGTTGGCGGTAATCATTCCGGCGGAGCCCATTATGGGCACTATGATTGCCGTCTGTGCGAAATAGGGTAAGATGTCATAGATGTACCGGCCGAATGGTATATGAGTGTGACGAACGATGGCAATAAGTGTGGCTCCCCATGTGAGGACTGTAGCACCTACCTGCCCCCAAAGAAGTATTTCGATGCCGTAGACCGGATTATCCGGTTGCGTCAATCCCATGAAAGGGAAGGTGACAGCCAGGGCGATGACGGCTGCTGTGTCGCGTAGGATTTCCAGTTTAACTATCGCCCCTCCATAGCCGAGAGCCAGGAGGTAATTATTGTATAGGGATGTGAGGACTACGAAAATTCCCCGGAAGAGCAGTAGCTGGAATAGAAATATTGATGGATCCCACTTGGTGCCGAAAAGGGCATGGAAAATAGGAGTTGCCATTACCATAAGCCCTATCAGGGCCGGGAAAACAAGATAAGCGGTGAAGCGGTTCATTTTCGATACCATGGATGCGAAACGCTTCATGTCGTCTTGCACGGCCGACAGTGCCGGGAGGAATGAGGATGTGAGCAGCTGGGTGATGGATGTGATACCCATTTTACTCCATTTATCGCTCTGAGTATAGTATCCGAGGCTTGCCAGCCCTACAAAATGGCCTATGACAAAGGAGTATATATTTAGAAACAGCGTGTTGAGAAACGAGGTAAACATCATCTTCGAGCCAATGCCGAAATATGACTTTAACGCAGTGTAAGAGAATCTGAACAAAGGATGCCAGTGGCCGGTAGTCCAAAGCACCAGCGATTTGCACGCGGCTGTGGCTATAGTCTGCCAGACGATGGCCCAAGCCCCGAAGCCTGTAAGCGCAAGCACAATGCCAATGATTCCGCCAATGATAAGCCCGATTGAATTTGACACAGCAACCATGCGCACATCCATCGACTTCATGAGGCGATTGGTCTGCACTATGGCCGATGCGTTTAAGATCATGGCCAGGAAGAGAACTCTTGATAGAGGAATAAGCCGTTGGTCGCCTTGGAAACAATCGGCAATCAACGGGGCGCACAGGAAAAGGATGATGTACATGCCTCCGGCCACAAATAGATTGAACCACAAGATGGTGGAATAGTCAAGGTGGCTGGGCTGCTTACGTTGAATCAGCGCGTAGGAGAAACCGCTGTCGACCAGAAGAGAGGCGAATGCCTGAAAAACCAATACTGCACCAACCAGGCCAAAGTCTTCTTCCGACAGCATGTTGGCCAAAACAATGCCGGTGACCGCGTAAAGCACTTGGGTTGCTACACGGTCAATCAGATTCCACTTAAGGGAGTTGGCTGTGCGTGATTTAAGGTTGTCCGTAGAATTTAGTATGGTTGGTTAAGTGATATGGCTTTAATTAGGTCAGAGTTCTGTCATGAGCGGATCGGCTTCAGTAGCCTTGTCGGGCTTTGCTGAAGCTTTTACACCGATGCTACGGTTGGTGATTTTAGCCGGGGTACTATGATAGAAGACTTCACCTGTTCCTGCGCCGAAGATACGCAGCTGATCGGTGGGGGCGTAGTCGACGTCACCCGTTCCAAAAATCAGGCATTTCAGCTGTGGCACGTCCAGGCCCGATGCATCGATGGGGCCAGTGCTGACGTTGCTGATGGTTGCCTTGACGGCCTTGCCATCAATCAGAAGTGTACCTTTGCCTGCGGTAATGCCTGCGTCGACATTTGTAGCGTCAACTCCATGAATTTCGAGGGAGCCATTTCCAATCTGTTTTGCTTTAAAGTTCTTTACAGGGGTGGGTGAAAATACTCTGAGCAGTGAGTCGCCGCTATTCTCAACTTTTCGCAGAGATGCCGAGTAAACCGTTACTTTGGGCATGCCTTCGATTGGTTCTTCGTCGGCGTCAGTCTGGATGGTGAGACGTTCGGCTTTGTTGGTGAACATGATGCGTGATGCCAACTCGGGCGAGCAAGAAAATATAGCCCAACCGGCCGAGTCGGGGCGACAGATGTAATCCACATTAATGCCGTCGACCACTGTAAGTTCGCAAAAATTCTGTACGTTAAGCTTGTAGTCGGCTGTTTGCGCGATGCCAGCTAAAGTCATTGATACTGCGGCAAAGACAAATAATAAAAATCTTTTCATAATGTGCTGAACGTCAGTTAAGAGTTAAAGTGAAGGCAAAATGTCGTTTTCAATGTGTGAGAGAATAGCTTCAAGCTCATCGAGCGTTGAGGCCTGGAGCATTGCGATTCTGGTCGGCCTGAAGCCCGGGATGCTTTTGAACAGAGGCGAGGCGGCCAGATGGCGACGGATATGAAGTATGCCACGGTATTCGTCGATTCTTTCGACACTTTCGCGGATCTGCCTGCGTATGAGGGCGAATTTCTCAGGGATGGTCACTTCAGGTATAGCGCCGTGTCTAAGAAGCCCTGTCATTTCGCGGAAAATCCATGGGGCGCCGATTGATACGCGGCCTACCATCACTCCGTCAACATTATAACGATCGAACGCTTCAACTAGTTTTTCGGGAGTCGTTATATCTCCATTTCCAATCACAGGGATTTTTAGGCGAGGATTGGCTTTTACGCGTGCGATTTCCTCCCAGTCAGCCTCGCCGGTATACATCTGTGAGCGGGTCCGGCCATGAACAGTCAGTGCCTGAATACCGCAATCCTGAAGTTGCTCAGCGAGGTCTACGATTATTTTGGAATTGCAATCCCACCCGAGCCTGGTCTTTACAGTGACAGGAAGGTTGACGGCCTTAACAACAGCTTTGGTAATTTCAAGCATCTTGGGGATGTCGCGAAGCATGCCGGCTCCGGCACCCTTGCCTGCGACTTTCTTTACCGGACACCCGAAGTTGATGTCGAGTATATCTGGTTTGGCTTCTTCGACGATGCGTGCAGCTTCAACCATTGGCTCAACTTCTCTACCATAGATTTGAATAGCGGTCGGACGTTCAGCTTCATGAATATGCAGTTTCCGTGTGGTGGCAGCTATATTTCGGATCAAGGCATCCGCTGAGACAAATTCGGTGTAGGTAAGGTCGGCTCCTTGCTCCTTGCAAATGAGTCGAAACGATGCATCTGTCACATCTTCCATTGGTGCCAGCATTACCGGTCGGGAGCCTAACTCTACATTTCCTATCTTCATCTGGATGACTTGTTTTTTAGTGTGGAATTGAAATCGAGTGCAAAATTAACAAAAAAGATGTCGGCAGAAACTCTGTTAAGATTTTTTGGGCCGGATTTTGACCTTTTTATCATTAATGATGCTATTTGGGCGAAATTTTGCTTTAAACTCGCTCTGTTTCCCTTTTAAGACAGGTGAAATATGTCTTTAAAATGTTGGGAATAAGGAGATTGGATGTAAAAACAAAAAAATTACCCGTCGTCTCGACGAATAATCTTTTCACCTTAAATCTAATACCATGAAAAACTGATGCAAAGTTAATCAGTTTATGTTATTCAGCATAGTTTGAAAGCATAAAAATTCCACCCATTAACATAATTTCACTAAATACACCCTTTGAGTAAGTGTATTTGGCTCAATTTGGCATGCTGATTTTTTCAAAAATTAAGTGAAGAAATGAGAAACAATTGTGTGAATGATAATGTTTTATATAAATGAGAATGGTCTAACATAAATAAGAAAGAGATATGAAAAAGTTTTGGTTACTATTTATGCTTGCATTTGGCATGACTATAACTGCAAATGCCTTGACTTACGAAGAGGCTTTTGATTCAATCAAGGCAATTCCCAATATGCCTGGAGTGGAGGGTACTGAAGTCAGTGGTAATAATGACTTTCAGGCAATTGGTGTCACTGACGGTCGCTTGTTTGTGTGGAATGGTGAACGCGGAGGGCAGACTGGAGTTTATGGGAATGCCCTATACAAAGTCATGGGTGAGTTACCTGCGTCGGAGATGATTCAGTGTAAAATGACTGATAATGCGCTTTTTGCCATATTTGCAAAGCCGGATTCCAAGGGATCAAACAGCATCATAATTCTGTCTGATTCGGCCTACGCCGGTTTTACAGGTGTGTTGATCGGATCTATTTCTGACGAGTCATTAAATGCCCTCCGAACTGCGATTTTAGTACCACGGCAAGAGGGGGGAACGGCATTATATCTGAATGTAATGAATTTTTAAGATATAAAACTATCGTAACTTGTGCCGATGCAGGTCTCGCCATAACTGATTGCATGACCTGCATCGGTGATGTTTGTTAATAAGTGGATGGTGAGTTTTTGTTAATCTGAGGTGTTTTTACCAGTTATTTAGCTTATCTTTGTAGCTGAACCCAATGACCCCTCTTGCGTATGACAAAAAAACTTACTCTCCACGCTTGGCTTGGAAGCATCGCCCTTGCAGTTGTAGCAACTGCGTGTGGCAATACAAACACCACCAAAACCGAAAAGGTAGTAGGTGTGGAATGGAATGTGGCCGTTAATAAGGTTGTGGAGCTTAACGACACTACTACTGGAATAAGCACTTATCAAGATTATACGGTTGCAGATACTGCTACCGTTAATGCCTTGATGAAAGAGATTAAACACTCCGGAAATCTCACGATTGCATGGACTGTGCCAAGTGCTGACGGCTCGATATGGCTTGTCGCATACGAGAAAGAGCCGTTGTTATCTGAGATAGTAAGTGTTACGGAAGCGAACTCGATGGCCTCGTATGGCGATGATATTCAGGTTGCGTTCAGGTTTGCCGATGCAGACAAGTGGGCGGCCATAACCCGTGAAAATATCGGTAACCGATTAGCTGTGATTGTGAACGGTCAGCCTATGAACGCGCCCCAGGTCAATTGCGAGATTACATCAGGTAATTGCTCGGTGACAATCCCCGACGATATGATTAAACAGTATCTGCCCGATATTGATTTGGAAAAATTAAAGCAATAAGAATTCCAGCGTACACAAAGTGCTCCATTCCTGGAGCATTTTTTATGTGACGGAGCGAGAGGAAATGTTGCAAGTGAGGGCGTAGGTTCTTTGCAACTAAAGCGTCTGAGGACGATAGGCCAACTGCCGTTTTGAGCCGGTTGCATTTTCGTCGATGTGTCGTATGGCGAAGAATGAATATGGTCTTGAAGCGCCGTGCGTGGGGCGTTGTTGATAGTCTACATAGAAAAAAGGCTTTAACGCACTGCGAAAGTACGGTAAAGCCCTCTATGCGGAAAAGACGTTAATTATTCGTTGTTCAATTTATCTAATTTTCGACATAACCAACGCCATACATTATAATATACAACGAATAAAACACCTCCTAAAATACCTAATGATAACGGAGAGGTCATATTATGAAGCCGGAGATATTGATTTATCAATGCGATTGTTGCTCCAAATAAAGCGACAATGGTTAAAAATAGACAAAATATTTTTATTATTTGTGCTTTCATTAGAATAAAGTAGCTCAATTAGAACCAAATTTAATGCCATTCTTTATACGGCGGCGATAAATCATAAAGTTATCGAAGCACAGGTATGTAAGTAGTATTATACTTGCCAATTCAAACCACGCCATTCCTGATTTGGGTTCAATTAAGACACCCCAAATTCTCGCAATTATGCAAATTATTCCGATAACTAATAGGGTTGCGGAGATATTACGTTTTACTTGATTGCTTACCATAGTTTAATTAACGAAGTTTATTAAATCGAAATACATAGCACGAGTTTTTGAGTTCTTATCTTTTTCGGATAAAAACATAAAACCGCATTTTTCGTAGAATGGAACAGCAGCGGCATAGGCATCGCCGCAATCAAACGACTTTATTTCCGTATCGGCTTCAATTTGCCGGAATGTGAAATTGCTAAAATCCATATTACATTTGGAATGTGCTTATAGCCTTAAAGGCTTCATAAGCCTTGCGAGCCGCATCTTTTTCGGATTGGCTGACAGGAGCGGGATTTGCTGTTCTTTCGGCAAATCTTACCGCATCTCTCCCTTTCAGTACGGGGGTTTCTTTGATAGGTCTTGCCATAGTTATATCTCCTTTTTACTTTATGTATTACAAAGATACAACAAATTTCTGAATAATAAGGATTAACCTACAAAAAATATAATACATTTCCGGCTACGGGTATGCCCAAAAGAAGTAGCCGGAGACTTCTTTGCAGTTGCGGAACACCGGGGGCGCGAACAATCGAGGGATGGCGTATAATGTTGACTATATCGGCGAGGCGTCTGAGGACGATAAGCCGACAGACGTTTTGAGCCGGTTGCATTTTCGTCGGTGTGTCGGATGGTGAAGAATGAATATGGTCTTGAAGCGCCGTGCGTGTGGCGTTGTTGATAGTCTGCATAGAAAAAGGGCTTTAACGCACTGCGAAAGTACGGTAAAGCCCTCTATGCGGAAAAGATAGGGTATTACTTACGTTTAATGTAGCTTTTACCCTCAGCTTCTGTACCGACAGGGAATATATCCTTGAATTGAAGTTTGCCGTCGATATCGACTGCTTGCACCACAATCCAAGTGTATTCGCTTTCCGGCGACCATTTGTATTTAACCATATAGCCGTCCTCCGATCCTAAAGGATGAACTTCGAGTGACTCCATGCCGTATTTTGAAACATCTTGCGCATGAATCATAGCGTCAGCATCATATTGAGCGGTGTATGCAGCGACTTTGGCGATGAGTTCCGGCGACATATGATTTTTCATAAGCTCAATATTTGAGCTATCGCATTTTTCAGCATTTTGCATATAAGCAATATAGAAGTCTTTGATTAAGGCTTCACACTGGCCGAAAGCGTCTGCGGAGAAAAACGCGAAAACGGCAACTACAACTAGTCGGAATATTTTATTTGCCATCGTGTTTTATTTATTATTAGACCGCTAATTTAAGAAATATTTCGCATATATCTCTCAACATATGTTGAGATAGAGTAGAAAAGCATTAAAAGAAGTCGCCGGAGGCTTCTTTGCGGTTGCGGAACTCCGGAGGCTGCAGATGGTCTATGTGGAAGACACAGCGTTTGCTCAGTCGGCGGCAGTAGCCGGAGGTGAGTATTTTGACGTTTCGGCAGCTTCCGTAAAAGGTATGTCGCAGGAATATGGCGGTTGCAAAAGGAGCTTATTTTGCCAGTAGGTTGCAAAAATCGTCAAACAGCAAATGGTATTCGCATCCTTTATTCTGGCCTAAAGTCACAAAAATCAAGTTTTGTTCCGGATCACAAAACAGCACTTGCCCGAAAAGACCGATTGCGAAAAAACGCGGAGTAACTACATCTTTACCATCAATACGGGTGATAATGTTGTTCCACCCCAAAGAATAGGCTTCGTTTTCCAAAGAAGAATGAGTAGAGCGTTCAATCCATTCTTTACTCACAATCTGCTTGTTGCGGTATACGCCTCCATTGATATACAGACGGCCGATTTTGGCTAAATCTCTTACATTAGACACCAGGGCGCCATAAGCCTTTGCCTGACGGTGTTTACTATCATCAAGAGAAATAAATGCGTCGGCTTCCATATCCAGTGGTTTCCACACTTTTTCCTGTAAGTAATGCGAGTAGGGGGTGCCGACAGCTCTTTCAATGGCAACTCCCAGTAAAGCGGTAGCCATTGAATTATAATAATGAGTTGTGCCCGGTTTAGATGTGAAATGTAACTTTTTGAATTGGTTGACAACATCTTTGCCGTAATATAGTTTAGCCATTTTTGAGAATGGATTCCAACTATAGTTCTCCTGGAAATTAAGCCCGGTGCGCATATCAACCAGGTGCTCAATAGTAAGTTCCTTAAATAAAGGATCTGCGGCGTTAAGTTCTGCGATATACTTGGTTACAGGGTCGCTCAATGACATATGACCTTCGTCTATAGCTATACCGCATAACAAGGATGTGACTGCCTTAGTGATAGAGAAGATGTTAGAGGGAGATAACTGGGAGAAATCGCCAAAATACTCTTCGAGCAGAATAGTGTCGTTGCGGACAATCAATAGAGCGCCGTTGCCTCTGACACGTGCAAAATATTCCGATATGGTTTCGCTATTAAAGCGACCACCGGAAAACTTGGAGCCCTCAAAATACCGGTCGTGGTCAGCTGAAGAAATAAGCACCTTGTTTACTGCAATATTAGCCGATATTGTATCAACGGCAAAGTCGCGGTAAGTGTCGGTTGACGGAGTGCCACATCTAATTGATTTAAATGTGCTACACCCTGCCAAAACTGCTGAAAATATTATGAAGGGAAAAAAGTTTCTTATCATAACACTGGATGCCGATTTCCATTACTAACAAAAACACATACAAATGTACTAAATTTTAGCAAATAACAACCGATATCCACCAAAGTTATCGCATATAAGATTGGATTGCTTGCTTGACCGCCTCGGAGAGTAATCGCTTGGCCACTTCGGGCTGCATGGCTTCTTCGACTGTATAAGGTTTGACGGCAGACTGAAAAACTTGCAGAAATCCTGCATGGTCAACAAGGTCATGATCGCGCACGATACCTCCGATTGCAACAACTGGCACACCAATTTTTTGAGCTGCCAGAAGAACGGCGTATGGAGCTTTACCATTTAAAGTGGTGGCATCTATGCAGCCTTCGCCAGTGAGAATTAAGCGCGCATCTGAAGCATGCGACGCGAAGCCGGTCAGTTCAAGTACGGCTTTGGCTCCGTATTTAAAGTCGGCATTAAAAAATGTTTTCATAGCCCATGCTATGCCGCCTCCTGCACCGGCTCCCTCAAGTTTACTATTGTCTGGATAACCAGCCTTATGTGCTGTTGCTGCAAAAGACTGTATGCCATCCGACAAGCGGTCGCACATAGTTGCGTCGGCGCCTTTCTGAGGAGCATAAGTTATGGCTCCGTTAGTTCCGCAAAGCGGATTGCCCACATCGTGGAGAACCGTGAAACGTATGCCTTTGAGTATGTCGGCACAGGACTGAGCGTCAATTTGGGCTATCTTGGATAGGTTTTTCCCGCATGGCGTCAGCTCCTTTCCGTTATTGTCATAGAATCGGAAGCCTAAAGTGTGAAGTATTCCGGTGCCACAGTCTACGGTTGCAGTACCTCCTACGGCAATAATAATATGTCTACACCCTCTATTTATAGCATCGAGTATCTGGGTTCCTACTCCTTTTGAAGAGGTGAGTTCCGGATTGCGCCGGGATACTGGTACCGACGGCAGGCCTGCCGAGTCGGCGCAATCTATTACGGCCGTCTTTGTCTGATGGTTGACGGCATATCGCCCGTGATGAGGTTCTCCCAACGGACCTGTTCCGTCGCAAAAAGTCCATTCGTACTCGCATGTACTTATGAAGGCGGCTGCAGTTCCTTCTCCACCGTCGGCCATTATAAGTTCTGACGATTGAATGTCTGGCCAGATCTCTTTTGCCGCATTGGAGGCGATTGTGTTGGCCTCTTGAGATGTCAGAGATCCTTTGAATGAGTCGAAGGCGAATATTAATTTACGCATAATTCTATATAAAGAGTGCGACCGCAATCGCAGGCCGCACTCATATTGTCGAAGTTTGTTTCAAATCTGATTAGAGGTCGCGCATGTCGGGAGCATCTTCGTCAACAGGGATGTCTTTGTTGACGTTCTTGCAACCTACGCAGCCGTAGTAGAGGAGGTATGCGAGCATAGCGACTACGAGCCAGTAAGATGCCATGTAGCCTGCGCTGTTTGCAATAGCGTTCTGGATAAGAGGCATCACGCCACCACCTACAACCATCATCATGAAGATTCCGGATGCCTGGGCGGTGTATTTGCCAAGGCCTTCAACAGCGAGGTTGAAGATGCCACCCCACATTACAGAGGTGCAGAGGCCGCAGAGAACGAGGAACAGAGCTTTGGCAGGTACCTGTGCCATGGTAAAGCCATCGGCTGCACTGTATGCAGGCATTGATACACGGATGTCAGCCGGGAAGAAAATAGCGAGGCATACAAGGAAGATTGCAGTTGCAGAAACAACAATCATCTGAAGACGGCTCGATACTTTGCCAGAAA
This sequence comes from uncultured Muribaculaceae bacterium, assembly GCA_910586595.1. GTDB lineage: Bacteria > Bacteroidota > Bacteroidia > Bacteroidales > Muribaculaceae > CAG-873. The sequence goes on from CAJUJB010000012.1 coordinate 60,919, forward strand.
TTACGCTCGAAATGAGACGGCCAACAAGCATGAGAAGCCAGTAGATTGCGGCTACGCCACCTGCTACGGCTGCGGCATTCTCTGTGATGCCAGATGCGGCAGAGTCGCTAAGGTAGAAAATAAGCATGCCGGGGATACCGATCTCGATACCTACATAAAGGAAGATGCCGATTACACCGAGAACAGTGTGACGGAAGTTCCAGGGGCTGTGGGCTGCTTTAACTTTAACGCCGGTATCTTTCTTCATGTGGGGCTCGGGGATAGCCACAGCACTGATAATTATGAAGGCTACCACGAAAACGCCCATTGCGATGAAGAGGAGGGGAGCGACGTCACCCATAGAAGTGGTTGCAGTCACCTGACCGATGAGCATACCTACGAAGAGGGGGGTGAGTGTTCCTGCAAGTGAGTTGAAGGTGCCACCGCTCTGTACAAGCTGGTTACCAGTGTTGCCTCCACCACCGAGAAGGTTAAGCATGGGGTTCACAACGGTGTTGAGCATGCAGACACAGAAGCCGCAGATAAATGCGCCGAGCAGGTAGATGAGGAAGTTGAGGGTAACCATCTGGCCCGAAACTTCAAATACACCGGTTGAAGCACCGACTACGCCTGAGAGCCACTGGAAAATGAGGCCGATCAGACCTACAATCATTGCATACAGGGCGGTTTTTTTATAACCAATTTTTACAAGAAGATTACCCGCAGGAATACCCATGAAGAGATATGCGAGGAAGTTCATCATATTGCCGAGCATGCCCGACCATTCATAGTTGTTCCTCCAGATTGTGCCAAGAGGGGCCGCCAGGTTAGTGACGAACGAAATCATAGCGAAAAGGAAGAACATAGCGACAATAGCCACTACGTTGCCCTTCGCGGGGGCGGTTTGCGCCTTTACTGATGTTGCCATTGGTTGATTTAAAATGGTGTTTAGTTATTGTGATATTGTTGGATTCAAGGTTGGTGCAGGGTCTGCGCGTAGACCTTTTGTCGTGCAAAGTTAACAATAATTTTGTCAAGTCGATGTATCCGTGATTAAAAAAAGTATAAGGTTGCTGGGCTTTTGCGGAGGAAGTTGTGAGAGATGTGAAATCAATTCCACTATTTTAACTCAATATGAATATAAATCACAAGATTTGTTAAAAACATGATCAAAGCCACTTGTTTTTGCTAACTTGCACCTGCAATGAATATCTCTATCAGCCATGGAACTTACTTTACCCCAGCGAAGAGACGGTAGTTCGCCTGAGACGCTTAATCTGAGCGAAGCCTCTTCTTTTATAATCATTGGCGCGAATGGTGCCGGCAAAACCAGATTCACTCGCGCTCTGGTAGATAGTCTGGGCACGCAGGCTTTTAAATTATCAGCGCTTGATGCCCTATATAACCGCCGGAGCAATTCGCCCGATCTTCCATCATCGTTACGCAAGCGTTTGTCGCCATCGATTGTCGCGCAGGCCGAGAAGGGTGCTTCAGTGCCAACTCTTCTCGAGTTATTGCTCGCGCAACTGATGCATGATGAAATGGTGAATCTGATCGGATACAAGCTCGCATTGGCCGATGGCCGCAAGGCTGAATTAAGAGGAACCAGGCTGGATAAAGTCATTGCGCTATGGCAGGATGTATTTCCTGGTAACCGGGTATTGATTGACAGCGGAAAGATACTATTTGCCCGAGGACTTGATGTCAACACCTATCCGGCTGTGCGTCTATCTGACGGCGAGAGGGCAGTGTTATACTATGCCGGAGCCGTGCTCTACGCTCCGAAGGGGGCCGTAATCTTTGTCGACTCTCCGGAAATATTTCTTCATCCGACCCTTACCAATTCGCTATGGAACCGGATAGAGACCCTCAGGAGCGATTGTACTTTTTGCTATACAACACATGATCCGGAATTTGCCTCGTCGCGTAATGGCGCCCCTGCAATATGGGTTAGAGATTGTGATCCGGAATCTGATGCGTGGGATTACGACATCTTACCGCCTCAATCAGAGATTTCTCCTGAGCTGTATATGACCCTGGTCGGTGCTCGAAAACCTGTGATGTTTATAGAAGGAGACGGGTTGCATTCAATCGATGCAAAACTTTATCCACTCATTTTCCCTGACTATACTGTGCGTTCGTTAGGAAGTTGTAATAAGGTTATTGAGTCAACAAGAACATTTAATGACCTCGCTTCATTCCATAAAATGGATTCTTGCGGCATCGTTGACCGTGATCGGCGAGATGACGCCGAAGTTGCCTATCTCCGTAGGAAACGGATCATGGTGCCAGAGGTGGCGGAAATAGAGAATATGCTTCTGTTGGAGGATATAGTGCGTGCGATGGCCCGGGTTACGGGTCATAATCCCGACCGGGTGTTTGGCAAAGTCCGTAAGACCATCCTCTCGCTTTTCCGTGCCGATTTGCGGCAGCAGGCCCTATTGCATACCCGCCATCGGGTGAAGCGGACAATGGAGTATCGTGTTGACGCCAAGTGTTCGTCGATAATTACGCTGCAGCAGCACCTCTCGGATCTTCTCGTAGAGATAGATCCTCAAGCCATCTATGAAGGCTTCTGTCAGGATTTCCACCGCTATGAGCAAGCGGGGGATTATGATGCGATTTTACGTGTTTTCAATCAAAAATCGATGCTTACCAGCAGTAATGTGGCACAACTATGCGGGTTCAAGAATAAGGATAAATATATTGAAGGTATAATGTCGGCCCTTAAGCATGACACGGCTGATGCCAGATGTATAATCACAGCAGTAAAAAAATGTCTGGGCGCAATAGATTGATTTTGCGATAAATGCATAGAATTGCGAGCAAAAACTGATGAGAGGATGTAAAAAATCTCGTAAAAACCTTTGGTCAACTCAAAAATAGTATGTAACTTTGCATCGCAAACGAAAAAAATGCTTTTCGTTACCTCAAGGAGAGGTGGGTGAGTGGCTGAAACCACCAGTTTGCTAAACTGACGTAGGAGCAATCCTACCACGAGTTCGAATCTCGTCCTCTCCGCAATAAAGCCTGATTATCAGGCTTTTGTTGTATTTACACCCAAATTTGCACCCAAAACCGCAAATTTGGGTGCTTTTATATATTCTTACCTGTCCGACGCGCCCAGTCAGTCACATTACTGCTTCCAAACGCCCTGAAAGATATTTGAGGAAGGCCGTTGAGCCGAAACTCCCATCGGCTATGTCTTCCAAGGCTACACCCAACGTTACACCCAACCCACTTTTTCTTTTGCACAGCCTATATACCTATATTGGTTTAGGTTTATACGGGCATATATAAAGCCCGAACCAAAC